>NZ_CP100350.1:3638724-3956837 GCF_024204685.1 Gilvimarinus sp. DA14 | reverse complement strand
AATCAGCATGGGGTGAATGGGATGGCCCGCAATGGCGGTGCGACTAGGGATGGGCGAGTGGCTCATAGAGGTATCTCAAAGATAATAAATGTCATCGCGCCCGCTATTGTACTGACTGGTTGCAGCGGACCTCAATCGGCCCTTGACCCCGCCGGCCCCGGCGCCGATGTTATCGCCTGGCTGTGGTGGGGCATGTTTGCATTTTTTTCGCTGGTATTAATAGTAGTGACCGGCCTCTGGCTGCACGCCATGGCCCGCCGGGCCGACACTCCAAACGATGCCGATGCCGATGCCGTGCGCCTGACCAACCGCTGGGTAATCGCGGGCGGTTTAATTCTGCCTCTGGTCAGCATTAGTATTCTACTCGCGGTGGGCATACCCGCCGGCCAATACCTGCTGACCCTGCCCGACGAGAATCGTGAACCACTGCGCGTAGATGCCCATGCGCACCGCTGGTGGTGGGGATTTTACTACCCGGACAGCGATATACACACAGGTAATCAACTGGTCATTCCGGTCGACACCACCGTGGAAATATACGGCCACACAGACAATGTTATTCACGCTTTTTGGGTGCCTCGCTTAGGGGGCAAAATCGATTTGGTGCCGGGTCGCGTCAACACACTTAAACTGCGGGCCTCTGAAACCGGAGTGATGCGAGGCCAGTGCGCCGAATTCTGCGGCACGGGGCACGCGCATATGATTTTTACAGTAAGAGTACTGAGCCAGCCTGAATTTGCCGCCTGGCAACACCGCCAAGGTCAGCCCCACGAGGTAGCCGAAAACTTCTCCCAGGCCGCTGATGATTTTCGTAATCATTGCGGTAACTGCCACCGGGTGCGCGGGGTAAGCAATGGAGCCAAAGGGCCGGATCTGAGCAACATCGGCGCACGCTCACTCAGCCACCTGCAACACCGACAGGCCACCGAACTTAGCATTGCCCAATGGCTGCAAAAACCCCACCCAAGATTCTATCCCGAGCAGGCCGAAAAGGTCGGTGACATCGACCCGGAAACGCTTAATGGTATCGCCCAATGGTTGGAGACACTCACACCGTGAACCGCGACGATCCCCAAGACGCACAGGATTTTCACCACCAGTTTAATGAAGTGTGGGGCAACCCGCGTGGGCTGTTGGCGCTGACCATTGTCAACCACACCACCATCGGTCTGCGCTTTATGGTAACCGGCGGGGTATTTTTCTTACTTGGCGGGCTGCTCGCCATGCTGATACGCACGCAGCTGGCACTGCCCGGTCACGACTTGTTAACGCCTGAGATTTACAACCAGGTGTTTACCATGCACGGCACCATCATGATGTTTTTATTCGCTGTGCCGGTGATGGAAGGCTTTGCCATTTACCTGATACCCAAAATGATTGGCGCGCGGGATTTGGTCTTCCCTCGGCTCAGTGCGTTTGGCTATTGGTGCTATTTGTTTGGCGGCATTATTTTAACCTCAAGCCTGGTTATGGAAATTGCGCCCGCCAGCGGATGGTTTATGTATACGCCGCTTAGCAGCTCGGTATATTCGCCGGGCCCGGGCTCTGATTTTTGGCTGCTGGGTATTACCTTTGTCGAAATTTCTGCGGTATCGGCTGGCATTGAGCTGGTGGTTTCGATTATGCGCACCCGCACCCGGGGCATGGGCTTACAACATATGCCGCTGTTCGTCTGGTACATCTTGGCAATGGCGTTGATGATCGTTTTCGGTTTTCCGCCACTGATACTGGGCAGCATTTTGCTGGAGCTGGAGAGGGCCGCGGGCATGCCCTTTTTTGCGGTGGCCGGAGGCGGCGATCCGATACTCTGGCAACATTTGTTTTGGCTGTTCGGCCACCCCGAGGTTTACATTCTTTTTTTACCCGCAGCGGGAATAATCTCTACCATATTGCCGGTGTTTGCGCGCCGGCCCATTGCCGGCTATCGCTGGGTGGTGCTGGCAATTATTACCACAGGGTTTATCAGCTTTGGATTGTGGGTGCACCATATGTTTACCGTGGGTATACCTCACCTGGCGCAGGCGTTTTTCTCAGCCGCCAGCATGATGGTTGCCATTCCTACTGCTATTCAAGTGTTCGCCTGGCTGGCGACTTTGTGGTCTGGGCGCCCAACCTACGAGCCACCTATGCTTTGGGCACTGGGGTTTCTGTTTGTTTTTGTCGCCGGCGGCCTGACCGGTGTCATGCTCGCATTGGTACCCTTTGACTGGCAGGTGCACGATACCCATTTTGTGGTCGCGCACTTTCACTTTGTGCTGGTCGGCGGGGTACTCTTTCCGCTAATGGCGGGCATTTATTACTGGTTGCCGCACTTCTCTGGTCGTATGCCCCACCGCCTGCTTTCACGCTGGGGCTTTTGGCTTATGTTTATCGGCTTTAATATCACTTTTATTATTATGCATGTGACCGGACTATTGGGCATGCCCAGGCGGGTGTACACCTTTGACCCAGGTCTCGGCTGGGATTTGCCCAATCTTATCTCTTCGGTGGGCAGCTTTATTATGGCCGCCGGGGTGGCCACCTGTTTATTGGATATCGTCCTGCATTTTCGTTTTGGCGAACGGGCTAAACGCAACCCCTGGGGTGCAGACACCCTGGAGTGGACCACATCGCTGCCACCGAGCGCCTATAACTTTGCCACCCTGCCCGAGTGCGCCACGCGCCACCCACTGTGGGACAACCCGGATCTGCAATCGACCATTGAACATGGTCACCACGACTTGGCCACAATCGATCACGGCCGCCGCGAGACCTGGGGCTCTGACCCGGTAACCGGTAAAGTGCGGGAAATTATTCACCTGCCCGGCAATAGCTGGCTGCCTTTTTTGGCGGCCCTTGCCACTGCAGCTTTGTGCATTAGCCTGCTCAGCAAACAATACAGTGTCGCAATCGTCGCCGCCCTGATAAGCGTTGCTTTTTTGCTGCGCTGGTCGTGGGAAAACGGCGCCCACCCAAAAGCCGCTCCCAATGCCGAGGTGGTAGAGGGCGACCCGCCACTGCATTCGCGCACCCATGACGGGCCAGGCTTATGGGGTATGACAGTTACTCTGCTGGCCAACGGCTCGCTGTTTATGTCGATGCTGTTTGGCTGGCTTTACCTGTGGACAGTAGCGCCCCAATGGCAATTTCCCGAGAACCCTCCCCTGTCCTGGCATGGCCTTTTGTTCGTGGGCTTGCCGCTTAGCGCCGCGCTGTTTTGGTTTAAACGAGTTGTTAAACAATTAAAGCAAGACAACACGGCGCAGCTGCAATTGAAGCTTTGGGGGATTTGCGGGCTGGGAGCCATACACCTTTTAGCCTTTGTCGCCGTCTTGGTGCGCGCGCCGCTTGCGCCAACGCAAAGCGCCCACGATGCGATCATTACTGTAATGTTGATATATCTGTTTTTGCACAGCACCCTGGCCGTGGTGCTGTGCGCTTTGCAGGCACTGCGTGTACGCAAAGGCTATGTGGGAAAAATGGCCCCCTACGAGCCGGTAGTGGTAGAAAAATGGTGGGTTTACACCGCAGCGGTTTTCTGGATTACCTACGTTGTGGTGGTCATTCTGCCACCGTTATGGAGCCTTGATTGATGTTGCCTGCCTTTCACCCTATGCAAAAAATTCTCGGCCTGATTATCTGGAGCCTTTACTTTGTATTTATGTACGGGGGATTGTCGGTGGCGTGCAATCATTTTTCACCTGGCGCCGACAAAGGCGCATTAACCTGGATAAACGCATCGGTCATTCTGATTACCTTGTTGGTCACTTTGGGCTTGCTGTACCAGGCCTGGCGCGGCTGGAAAGTATTGCAACACCATAAGCACCAGCGCGCACAGTGGCGCAAACAACAGCAGCCACAGCAACAGGACCCACAGCAAGAGTCCAAAAAACACGGCCCCCAGTCTGAAACACTGCCGCCCCACGAGTTTATTTTGTACGTTAGTGTCGCCGTGTATTGCGTCGCGGCGGTAGCAACTTTGGGCACCGGTTTACCGGCATTGGTACTAGCGCCATGTTTATAAATAATCACCGTAAACTGTGCGCAGCGACTTTAAGTTTGTGGCCAGCAGTTAGCTGGGCTCATAATCCGTTCACCTCACCGGAGCAAACCGCCACTGTTCTGAGCGCGGTTGTACTGCTGGTTTATTGGCTGATTTATTTAGTCGGCTGCGTAAAACGTCGCCCATCAACCAGAGACTGGTGGTTATTTAATGCAGGTGGTCTGATCTGCGTCGCCACAGTGTTTGGCCCCCTGGACCACTGGGCCGAAACCAACGAAGCGGCGCATATGGTGCAGCATATGCTGATGATGGTGGTCATTGCGCCTTTGTGGGTAATGGCACGCCCCATTGCACAGTGGCAAGCGCTGTCTCCCAGCGTAACCCAGTGGATTGTGAAACCTTTGGGGTTTGTCGCCCAGCACCCGCTGCTCGCGGCGGCGATACACGGCGCCGTCATTTGGGTTTGGCATATTCCAAGGCTATACACCCTGGCCCTAGACAATCTTTGGTGGCATGCCTTTGAACACTTTTGCTTTTTGCTCAGCGCGGGATTGTTCTGGTGGGCCGTGTTGCGCAGCCAGCAGAAAAACACCGGCGCCGCGCTTTTGGCTCTGCTGGCGACCTTGATGCATACCGGGTTTCTCGGCGCCTTAATGACTTTCTCGCAAAGCTCCTGGTACGGCAGTGATCGACTGCTGGAGCACCAACAGCTCGCGGGTTTATTAATGTGGGTGTTGGGTGGCGTACCTTACATTAGCACGGCCTTTTACCTTGGCTGGCGCGGCTTTAAGCGCTTGAGCTACGGCGAGTAAGCATGGGCGACTACCAGCCGTCGTAGACACAGGCGGCGACGATTCTGCGCCGCAAAGGTGCGTAATCACGCCAGCAGAAAGTATCGCCATCCATAGACGTAAGAGCAGCCGGTACGTTAAAACGCGAAGCCGCTAACTCTGGATTATCGCCGCTGATATCCAATACCGGATCGAGATTGTCCAGATGCATGTTCATTAAATGCTTTAATGACTTTATTTCCGCTTGTGAAGGCCGCAGACGATCATCGGGATGATTGGCCAAATAAAACAGTAAGTCGGCCGCTTTCAGGTAGGCGACAGGAAAAGCAGCGTGCTTATCGGAGGCATGAAAGTAAGCAACCACCGGGTAGGCGCCGTACTTGGTAGAAAATTTTGCACCGTTAAGTTGAATGGAAAATAAATGCTGCCATACAAACTGGGCGTCTTCGGGTGTCGTAAACTGGCCCGGCTCAGCCGTCCAATTGTCTATAACAGCGTTAATCTGCTGGGCCATTTGGCGCTTTTCCAACGCCACCGGCACAACGCCAATAATGTAAGACAGGCCTAAAGAGGTTAATAAAGTAGCGGTAAATACCGCCAGGGTGCTGCCCATGGTCCAGGGGAAAGAGCTGGGCGTAAAGTCGCCATAACCTAAGCCACTCAGTGTCACCCCGGTAAAGTAGAGTTTCTCAAGACCACTGGCTTCGGTCAGGGTGGGGCTGGCCAGGACATTTCCCTGTACCGAAAAAAACACTAAAAACCAACCCAAATAGAGCGACGCGTACCACACCACTACCACAACAACCATCAGTAATGGCCCGGTTGCCGCCAAAAAACGGTGGCAAGACTTGAATCTGTGAATCAGCAAGGCGCCGTGCCACAATTTACGAGATAGAAATGTGGTGGCCGGCCCGCCCCCGCGCAGACTTAAGATTGTTACCAGAGCGTCAAAGAGCGTGAAAATTATCAACGCAATACCAGCGACAAGAATTAGCGCATTTACCAGCGTCATTACAGATTTTACTCTTACTTTTTACACGTGAATTCATCGATGCCAGGCACAGGGCCTCCATCTACGCATTCATTTTTTATACCAGCCTACAGTTATACTGTCATGCAGCCGATCGATAGGCACAGTGCAGCGCCACTACGCTGGCCGCAGAAGAATACAGGCGCATCTGTGTAACTTTGGCTTACGGCTTGAAATTTTTTCTGCTGTGGCAGATGGTTTGCTCACAAAACAGCGGGTAGAAAAAACCGCCTGATACAACTGTATCAGGCAGTTTTAAACGTGCAGGATCAAGCGCCGCTGAGCACAGCGGTGTATTTCGTCAGTCTTGGGAAGGCGATGAATCTTGCGTGGCGGCTTCGCGAGGCTTGCCCCAATACTTTAACTTACTGGTTTTACCGATACCCGGGTTAAAGCTGTTACTCGGGTCCAGCTTTTGATAGAAAGCCTTAAGCGGCGCCTTGGCAATATACTCATGCCCCACGTTATGCTCGGCGGGATACTCCGCACCACGTGCATCGAAGGATTCCAATATTTTCTGTTTTAGAGCCTTAGCATCTGTACCAGGCTTGAGAATGTAATTCTGGTGCATCACATGACAGAACAAGTGCCCGTAATACAGTTTTACCGCAATTTGATTGTCGATCTCGGGGGGTAAAGTCTCGTACCAATCACGTTCGTTGCGGCGCAGGGCTACATCGATGGTCATGATAGAACCAAACTGTTTGTTTTTTACTGTGTGGTAACGGCCAATCGCACCGCCAGCGGCAAACCGATGTAAAATCGCTTTTTCGCCCTCTTTCTCGGTGCACTCAAAATAATCGCCTTCGTGGTTTTGGAAAAACGTTTGCAAGTAAGCGCGCGCTTCATCAACGCCGTCGTTGCTCATTTCCAAAATCCAGTGGTGTTCGTACTTCTCGCGAAAGTCTTCCATCTTTTGCGGCAAATGATTGGGCCACAAGTAGCTCATCCACTGCATAATATGGTCAGACAGTTTGCTAGGTAAAAATGAAAACTTACCAGCAATGCGATCCACACTGCGCTTTAGCGAGAACAATTTGGGAATAAACTTAGCGCCCAGATTATCGATGACCACAAAAGTATCTTTGCCGTACTTTTTGCTCACGTCATAGCAGGTACGATTCATGTATTCGCCGGAATCGGGCAGGTTTTTAAAGCTGAGAATATCCCGGCGCATTTGCGTAAACACTTGCGGATCGTTGGTGCCCACGTAAAACACCTGCCGCTTTTTGGCGATGGGAAAGGTATCCAATCGCACGGCAAATACCGCAAGCTTACCAGCACAGCCAGAGGCCTCGTGCAAGCGACGGGCGTCGTTGTTAAAACGCGAGGGGGTATCGGCGTCGATATCGCGCACACGCTCTTCGTATTCGTTGTCCGAAGCGCGTTTGGTCGAAACCGCTACATCGCCGGGATTATAATTTTGCTGTTGCAGGTTGGTGAGAACTTCTTCAGGAGTATCGCCGAGCGCCAAGCCAAGGTTGTTGACCAGCTTTAATTCGCCGTCATGACCAATCTGCGCGTAAAGAGCAAGCTCGGTATAGGCCGGACCACGTTTAACCAGTGCACCGCCGGAATTGTTACAAATACCGCCCACGATGGATGCGCCTATACACGAGGAGCCAATCACTGAGTGGGGCTCGCGACCATAGGGCGCCAGCTTGTCCTCAAGACCAAACAAGGTGCTGCCTGCTAAGGCGACAATTTGCTTCCCTTGATCCAACAGCTGAATGTCATCAATACGCATAGTGCTGATAATCACCAACGGCCGGTCATAGTCTTTGCCATCGGGAGTAGAGCCGCCGGTCAGACCGGTATTGGCCGCCTGCATAATCACCGCAACATCGGCCGCAACACAGGCTTTTAACACCTGCCAAATTTCCAATAAGGTTGCCGGTCGCACCACAGCTAACGCCTCACCGGCGCCAAAGCGAAAGCCCTTACAGTAAGGCTGCTTTTTAGCGGCGTCGGTCAGCACATAAGAAGTGCCTACCAAAGTTTGCAGTTGTTGAACCAGGTTTGCGCTTGAAGAATCAGTCACGGCTTAACTCGAATTGTGCGAAGGGAAAGTTAGGCCGCGTATTATACGGGTTTTTGAAGCATGGGGGGAGGTGGAACGGGTGGCGGGTGACGAGAAGCTGGCGCCTCTATCACCCGCGAACTCAGTGCTCTTATAAAATTTCCATAAGGCCGTCTTTAGAGGCTTTTACCGCTTCCATGGGCGTCATGCCCTCGGGGTACACTTCCTGTTCAACCACCAGCCAGGTAGATTTTGGAGTTTGTTTAAAGGCCTCGATAATAGCGGCCCAGTCCACCAGGTCCTGCCCCACAATGGAGTTTACGCCGTTGTCGGCGGCGGTCGCCTTATTCAGTTCAGCGAACACCAGGCCCATTTTCTCGCCCCAGCTGCCGGGGTTAGCCTTGTTAATCTCGGGCATCACGTCCGCCGAGGTGGTCATTTGCGCCTTAATATGTGCAGCGCGAACTCGGTCGCCGTACTTTTTAATCAACGCGGCTGAATCCACCCCTGCAAAGTACGCCCAGCTAATATCCAGCTGTAGAATTACATCAGCGCTGGTGTTATCGGCCATATATTCCCAGTAGGTGGTATCACCATAGGCGTTAAATTCGTCCTGGTGATTGTGATAACCGATTTTCATGTCGTGGGAAGCAAGGCGCTTGGCCATGGCATTTAAGTCGGCAACGATTTCCTTAATACCGTCGTTGTTCCAGGCGCGGCCATCGGCCGGTACGATCAGCCACTCGACCCCGAGGGTTTTATAGAAGGCGACAGTCGCGTCAAATTTTTCGTCGGTGAGCTGGTCAAAACCCACATGAGCGCCGGAAATCTCCAGCCCCAGAGAATCGACATACGCTTTAAAGGCCTCGGCATCTTTACCGAATTCACCCAGATTGCCTGCCAGCTCTACACCGTCAAAGCCCCAGTCGGCAAGCTGCTTTAAAGTGCCTTTTACATCGTTGCTGACATCGTCTTTTACCGACCAAAGCTGCACCGAAACGCCTTCAAATATCCGCTCGTCATCGTGCTTGTGAGAATCGTGGGCCGACACGGCCAGTGAAGTAAGCGCAAGTGCCAGAACGACCACCAAAGGCATGGCAAAACGTTTAAGTGTGGTACGCACTCTCATAATTTCTCCGGTTATTGTGATTTATAAAGAGCGCAAGAATAGTACGGTTTACGGCCCTTGGACAGCCCATAAGACAACCATTAGACAGGCGATCCTTAAATAATGTAACCGAAATGCACGCCAGCGCCCGCCCCATGGCTGCTTAAGCCCCCTGTGACCAAGATCAAAATTTGTGAATAAAAGTTGATGCTGTTTACAAATGCCGGCTAACAACGCCATCACTGCCACCTCGCTCCATCTCTGGGCCTACGCCAAAGTGCCCGGCACGCTACAACCAAAAGGTAATATCCAGCCTTGCGCAAATTAAGTATTAATATAGTTTAATCATACAAATAAATGAAAAACATTCTTACTATGCACGGTGCGCCAGCAACAGTTTGGCGCCCGGCGCATGCCGGCTCATTCAATAACAGATAACAATGAGGTTCTTCCATGATAAAGATGATACTTAGCCTGATAGCGCTCCTTTGCCTGAGCGCCTCCACCCTCGCCGGTCCACCCTCGGGCCGCTATGTGATTATTTCCAAACTCAACGGCAACGCCCTGGATGTCGAAAACTTCAGTAACGACAATGGCGCCAATGTGATGCAGTGGTTTGCGATGGGTGGTGCCAACCAGCAATTTGATATTCAACAACTCAGCGACGGCAGCTACTCGATCCGCGCGGCCCACAATGGTAAGTCTCTGGATTTATGGGAATGGAACGCCAACGACGGCGCCGAGCTGCGCCAGTGGGACTATTTAGGTGGCGACAACCAGCGCTGGTTTATCGATGACCACGGCGGCGGATATTTTTCTATCACTTCAAAATTCAGTGGTAAATCGCTGGATGTGTGGGAAATGAATATGTTTGCCGGCGCCGATGTGCGTCTGTTCAGCTACTGGGGCGGCGATGGCCAGCTGTGGACCTTCCAGCGCGTGGGCGACAGCAGCGAATGCTACGCCGGTGCCACCCTCACCCACCGTTTTGTTGACTGCGGCGGCAAAACCATTGGCCTGAGCTGCAATGGCGACAGTGAAAGCCAAGATCCAGTGTTAAACCTGCACAATTCATCGGTGCGTAATGTGCGCCTGGCGGCTAACGGCGGCGCCGACGGCATTCACTGTGAAGCTGGCCACTGCACCCTGACAGACGTCGTGTGGGAAGACGTGTGTGAAGACGCGGCCACCAACAAAGCCGAAAACGGTACCATGACCATTGTCGGCGGCTGGGCTTACAACTCCAGCGGCGGCTATGGTGGCAGTCCGGATAAAGTCTTCCAACACAACTCCAAAAACAGTACTACGTTTATCTCCGGCGGCTTCACCACCTTTGGCGAGCACGGCAAACTTTGGCGCTCCTGCGGCAACTGTACCAACAACGGCGGGCCACGCAATGTGTACGTTTACGACGTTAACATCGATTCTGAAATCGGCTCCATTGTCGGGGTAAACCGCAACTATGGTGACCGCGCGGTGATTCGCAACCTGCGTATCCGCGACTATTCATCGGGCGACCCCAAGGTCTGTGAGGAGTATCAGGGGGTAGAAAAAGGCAGCTCTTCAAGCAAATACGGCGAATACTGGAACAGCGCCAGTTGCGACGTATCCACCTCGGATGTAAATCCCCTCTAAAAAGACCCGCCCCGGCGCAATGCCGGGGCTTTGCTCGCGCCTTGGTTTAAAAGATAAGATGGCAACCTTCTCCAAGGAGTATCGCCATGGCCAAAATTCATTCGTTTTCCATTAATAGCTTACAGCGCGAACCCATCGACTTTTCTCAGTTCGACGGCAAAGTCCTGCTGCTGGTCAATACCGCCAGCAAATGCGGTTTTACCCCGCAGTACCAAGGGCTACAAGAACTGCATGAAAAATACAAAGACGACGGTTTGGTGGTAATCGGTTTTCCCTGCAATCAGTTTGGCGAACAAGAGCCAGGCGAGGCCGACGAGATTAAAAACGGCTGCTTAGTCAATTACGGCGTGGACTTTTTAATCACCGAGAAAATCGATGTTAACGGCCCTGACGCCCACCCCATTTTTGCTTACATAAAAGAAGCCTGCCCGGGGCTAATGGGTAACGACATTAAGTGGAACTTTACAAAGTTCCTGGTGGCTCGCGACGGCGCGCCGCAGCGACGCTATGCCCCGATTACCAAACCGAAAAAGCTGGAAGGGAAAATAAAGCGATTGCTGAAAGGCGGGTGACAACCGCAGAAAAAGCTGGGGCCTGTAAACACCGGTTAAAAACGGTGTTACAAGCCCAACACTTTTTTCACAAAGGGAATGGTGAGTTTGCGCTGCTCGGCGAGCGAGGCGTGGTCCAAGCGATGGAGATAACAAAAAAGCTGGTTCATATCGCGGGGGACACGCTGCACGATAAACGTTGCCACTTCTTCGTTTAGCTCTAAGCCGCGTTCGCGGGCTCGCACGCGCAGAGCGCGAACTTTATCTTCATCGGACAAACTGTGTACTTGAAAAGTCGAACCCCACATCAGCCGCGAGCGTAAATCGGGCAACTCCACCGGCAGTGAACGCGGATTTCCGGTGGCCGCCACCAGCAACAGTCGCCCGCTATCGCGCAGGGAATTGTACAGGTTGAATAAAGCGCGCTCCCAGCTCGCCTGCCCCGCAATAGCGTCAAGGCCATCGAGGCAGACCATACTCAGCTGGTCCATACCATCCAACAGCGCTTCGGGAGCAAACCCCATAACATCGCGCAAAGGCAAATACTGCACACTCAGATTGCGCGACTCGGCGTAATGACAACTGGCTTGCAACAGGTGGGTTAAACCGGCGCCTGCGCCACCCCACAGGTAGATAAACTGCTCACCTGTGCCCTCAACCTGTTGATTAAGGGCGGCGATGACCTGCGCATTGGCCGAACCCTCAGGGGCGTAGAAGTTATCGAAGGTAGCGTCATCTTTAAGACTTACCCCCAGAGATAACTGCTGCGGTACAGAACTCACGGCGTGCCCTCCTCCGCCAAACGGTAGCGCAGGGGGCGCTGCATCGAACCGCGCGCCTGGTAGCGGTTGTCCGACAGGCTGACGCTATCGGAGGCAGGCATCAGGGTTTGATCCAGCGCCAGAGTATTTTCCAGGCGGGTAATATCGCCTTCGGTAAACAGTTTTAGTACCAAACCCTGGTCATTAAAACTGTGCATTTGTACCCGGCGCACCAGCGCCAGAGAAGACAGATATTTTTCGGCGCGTTTGTAAGCGGCAAAGCTATCAACATTGGTAACCAACATAGCAATGCTGGCGGCGCCCGACTCGCTTGGGTTAATCGCGTAAAGGCTGGCAAAGCGATCGGCCACATCATTAACGGCCTTTTGCAACAGCGCTTGCGCACTATCGCCTGCGCCATCAAAGGAGCCTTCGCCCTCCGGGTGCATTAACGTCCAGTCGCCGCGCAGTTGGCCGTCGGACAAGGTGCTGTAACGAATCACTAAAATACCGTCGGCGCGGTAGCGCTCTGAGGCTTCGCGAATCTGCACCTCATCAAACTGCCACAAACTCTCGGCGGGCATAGCCAGGTGGTCTTCCAGATCAAACAGTGGCGCACTGATAGGCAGGCCACGCAATTGGGCGGCCTCGCGCAGGCTCTGCCAGGCTTCAGGCTCGCTGACCAGCTGCACCCGACCAGTATCGTTATTGACCACCCAAACCAATACTAATGGGCGGTTAGCGGGCCAAAACGTCAGGCCACTGTCGCGCAACAGCTGCTCTACCAACGCCGAGGAAAACTTAAGTTTGATTAACGAAGCGGGAACCGGCTCACCATTTACCCCAGGCAGGGTTTCGTCGCTATTGGCATAACTGTATTCGTAAACGTAATCCTGAGCGCGCACCAAAGCCTGTTTTACCGGTGCGGCCTCAAGCGCCTGGCGCGAACCCGACACTCGCACAATTACGCGTTCGAGCGCATGTTTAGCAGCGGCTTCGCGCTGGGCCTGGGACTGGCTTTTCACCAGTTCTTCGGCATCGTAAAGGTTCACAACTTGATCGGCCTGCACAACGGCAGCCGACATCAACCACAGTGCCAGTAGTAGCCAGATACGAGTAATCAGGGTCTTTCTCCCGGTGGCAGCAAGGACTTATCGAAGGCGGCATTGTAGCAGGCAAATTTATGCTTTGCTCAAACCTCATTATTACTACGGAATTTGTCGCTATTTTCCGGTAGAATACGCGCCTTTGAGATCAACCTGCCCGGCCCTCGGGCGCAATACGGAATCAGCAAGCGCTATGAGCGAAAAGACCCCCACCTCGTTAAGCTATAAAGACGCCGGTGTCGACATCGATGCGGGCAACGCCCTGGTAGAACGTATTAAGGGTGTCGCCAAGCGCACTCGCCGCCCCGAAGTGATGGCGGGCCTGGGTGGCTTTGGCGCACTGTGCGAACTGCCGAGCGGCTACCGCGAGCCAGTGCTGGTGTCGGGCACCGATGGCGTGGGCACTAAGCTGCGCTTGGCGATGGACCTGGGCAAGCACGACACCATTGGTATCGACCTGGTGGGCATGTGCGTTAACGATTTGGTCGTTGCCGGCGCCGAGCCGCTGTTTTTTCTCGATTACTACGCCACTGGCAAGCTGAACGTCGATGTAGCAGCCGACGTGGTTACCGGCATTGGTGAAGGTTGCAGCCAGGCGGGCTGTGCACTGGTGGGCGGTGAGACCGCCGAAATGCCCGGTATGTACGAAGGCGAAGATTACGATTTGGCTGGCTTTTGTGTTGGCGTGGCCGAGAAAAGCGAGCTGATCGACGGCAGCAAAGTGGGCCCAGGCGATGTTCTGATCGGCCTGGCCTCTACCGGCCCTCACTCCAACGGTTACTCATTGATTCGCAAGGTTATTGAAGTTTCAGGCGCCGATTTAAACCAGGATTGCGGCGGCGTCAGCCTTGCCGATGCGTTAATGGCGCCCACCAAGATTTACGTTAAGCCCATACTTGAATTAATGAAAGCTCTGCCGGTACATGCTCTGTCGCACATCACCGGCGGCGGCTTGCTGGAAAATATCCCCCGTGTATTGCCCGCCAGCGCCAAAGCGGTCATTGACACCAAAGCCTGGGAGCTGCCCGCCGTGTTTCAGTGGCTGCAGCAGGCGGGCAACATTCAGGCGCGCGAAATGTATCGCACCTTTAACTGTGGTGTAGGCATGATTATCGCCGTTCCCGCTGAACGCGCCGAGCAGGCCATCGAGATGCTCACGGCCGCCGGTGAAACCGCGTTTAAAGTCGGTTCAATTGCCGAGGCCCGCGAGGGCGAAGAACAAGTTGAACTGCAAGGCCTGAGTCAATGAGTGAATGCATACGCGTCGCCGTCTTAATTTCTGGCAGCGGCAGCAACCTGCAGGCATTAATTGACGGCGAAAAAGCGGGCGAGCTGCCCATCGAGATTGCCTGCGTAATCAGCAACCGTCCCGATGTGCGCGGCCTGGAGCGCGCCCGCGAGGCGGGCATTGAAGCGGTCACTCTGGATCACAAAGGCTTCACCTCGCGCGAGGATTTCGATCGCGCGCTGGCCGAGACAATCGATAGCTACCAACCAGATTTGGTGGTTCTGGCGGGCTTTATGCGAATTCTTACCCCGGAATTTACCGGCCGCTACTTGGGGCGTATGCTCAATATTCACCCCTCGCTACTGCCCAAATACCAGGGCCTGCACACTCACCAGCGCGCGCTCGATGCAGGCGACAGCGAGCACGGCGTGACCGTGCACTTTGTTACCGCTGAGCTGGACGGCGGCCCATCAGCTATTCAGGCGGTGGTGCCGGTTTTGGCCTCGGACGATGCCACCACCCTGGCGGCGCGCGTACAGCAACAAGAACATATTATTTACCCCATGGCGGTGCGCTGGTTTGCCGAGGGCCGTTTGAGCATGGCCGACAACCTGGCCCTACTGGACGGTGAACCTTTGCCCCCTCAGGGTTACCAAGTAAGGTCATCATTCGTCTAGCAAGGATTTTATGAGCCGACTATTGAGCCCCATCATCGCCCTATTTCTTGTTCTGCCTCTCACCCTGCCCGCTCAAGCGGCAGAGCAGCCTGAATCGGCAGAAACTGCAATTAACCCACCGCAAACCTTTAAAAACACATATGAAGCCTCATACTATGGCTTTAGCATTACCGTGACCCATGAGCTGAGCAACACCGCCAAGGGGAAGAAGCTGCGTTTTTTTGCCGACTCGATGCTCGCCAGCATCGAGGAAATCAGCTACTTCGATTGGCCCACTGAGGAGCAGTTGCGGCCCACAACCTATATATACAAGCGCCGCGGCCTGGGCCGTGACCGCGATGCCAAACTGAAGTTTGACTGGGACAACGGCAAGGTCACCAACAACGTCGAGGACAAGCCCTGGAAAATGGACATCCACCCAGGGGTGATGGACAAAATGAGTTTTCAGATGCAACTGCAGCGCGATTTAATCGCCGGCAAGCACGAAAACCTGGTTTACGATATCGCCGATGGCGGCCATATCAAACAATACACCTTTGCCATCGTGGGGCGCGAAACCTTAGATACCCCGCTGGGCAAAGTAGACACGGTTAAAGTTGAGCGCACCCGCAAGAACGACGACCGCGTAACCTACGCCTGGATGGCGCCTGATTTTCAGTACCTGCTGGTGCGTATGCAGCAGGAAGAAGGTGGCGATGAGTACACCATTTATATTCACGAATCCGAGATCGATGGTGAAAAGATCTCGAGCTTTGAGTGACCTTCACTCGTTTTAAATACACTCACCAAACCAAAGGCATTCACTATGATTATTTCCGACAACTGCATCGCCAGTTTTCACTACACCCTTACCGATAAGGACGGCAAGGTGCTCGACTCTTCTGAAGGTCGCGAGCCTCTGGCGTACCTGCACGGTGCCAGCAATATTATTCCGGGCCTGGAAAAAGAGCTGGCGGGCAAGCAAGCTGGCGACAAACTGCAAGTTGCCGTACCCGCTGCCGAAGCCTATGGTGAGCGCAATGAAGCCATGATGCAGGAGCTGCCTGCGAATATGTTCACCGGCGTGGACAAAATTGAAGTGGGCATGGAATTTCACGCCCAGACCGAAAATGGCACCCAGGTCGTTAGCGTTGCCGCCGTTGATGGCGACACCGTAACTGTGGACGCGAACCACCCGCTGGCTGGCGTTGACCTGAACTTCGATGTAGAGATCACCGAAGTGCGTGAAGCTACCGAAGAAGAACAGCAGCACGGCCACGCCCACGGCGCTGGCGGTCACGAGCACTGAGTGTTCGTTTGCCCGGCGCGCTTGCGCGCCGCGGCGCTCCCTTCGTCGCGAGCTAATTCGAGTGCCATTTAGAATTAAATTGGCCCCCCCTCTTTCGCCTTATTTATACTGTAGCCAATACCCCCCGTTTCACGGTTGACGCCGCGCTGTTATAGTCCCATAGACAATAATCGATATGGCGAGCAGACCATGAAAATTCTACACATCGTTTTACTCTCTCTAGCGGTCACAACCTCTGTATGGAGCCAGGCAGGTTCCCAACCTGTCGCCACCCTGGCGATCAATGATCTGCTGAATCGGCCGGACTACATGATGTACGTTAGCGACCACTTTACCGGGTTTCACTATGCCGAGGCAGCCGCAGCCTATGGCGCGTTAAAGTATGCCCGCGTGAGTGACAATCAGGCTCTGAGCGAGAAGCTGCTAGAGCGCTATCAAGTGGTTCCGGGCACAGACCAACTACTGGAAGACGATCATGTAGACGCCAATGTCTACGGCATCTTGCCCATTGAGCGTTACTTTACCAATGGCGACACCGAGGCACTCAACACTGGCTTAGCGCTGGCAGAGGAGCAATGGGAGAATCCTCAGGACGATGGCCTGACCCGTCAGACCCGCTACTGGATTGACGATGTCTGGATGATCGGCGCCCTGCAGGTACAGGCCTACCGCGCCACCCTCAAGCCGGTTTATCTGCAGCGCGCTGCAGTGCAAATTAACGCCTACCTGGAAAAACTGCAGCAGCCCAACGGGCTCTTTCATCACGGCCCCGAGGCTCCCTTCTTTTGGGGGCGGGGCAATGGGTGGGTAGCCGCAGGCCTGGCGGAGTTAATGTCGGAACTGCCGCCCGAACACCCCCTTTATGACTCTATTAATCAGGGCTACCAAAAGATGATGGCGGCACTGTTGCAGTATCAGGCGGATGACGGCATGTGGCGCCAGCTGATTGATTACCCCGACGCCTGGAAAGAATCCTCAGGCACCGCCATGTTTGCCTTCGCCATGGCGGTGGGCGTTGAACGCGGCCTGCTAGGGCAAAGCCAGTACCAGCCGGCGGTGGATAAAGCCTGGCAGGCCCTGCAACAAAGAGTCACTGAAGACGGTCAACTCACCGATGTGTGCGTGGGGACCGGGCAAAGTCAGGACCCCAATTACTACTTAGACCGGCCCCGAATTACCGGAGACTTACACGGTCAAGCGCCGCTGCTGTGGCTGGCGGCAACACGGTTAACAAAAGAGAAGTAAATCTTCGGTTAGAGTCAAAAAGACCACAATATGTATGACATACTGTGGTCTTTTTTATCGAAACACCTATTGCAACTCTCCCCTCGGCCAGTCCTCTCAACCCAAAACCCCACTCTAACCCGTCTAAGCAAGCATAAAATTGTGCGAAAACGTACTTTAGGATTATTTTTCCGCTATCACGCTTAGAGCCTGAATCTCGGTCTCATTGCCCATATATTATTATTGTATTACCATTGAAATGTTTTCGATGTAGGCATTTTCTATAAAAACATAACAGAGGTATACAGAATGAATATTCGGTCTCTCGCCCTGGCGGTGAGCGTATTGTCGCTCGCAGGTTGCGGCGGCGGTGGCTCAGATGGCGGCTCTACTACCAGCTCATCTTCAAGCACAGCCAACTCATCTTCATCCAGTGTCAGCTCTTCTTCCAGTGTTAGCTCTTCCTCCAGCTCGGAGCCTTTGCAGGCGTTCGAAAACCCCACCATTGACCCAACCCTGGTCAACTACAACGATGTAGCGGTACATGACCCCTCCGTGATTCGCGCCGAGGACGGCACTTTTTACGTAGTTGGCTCTCACCTGGGCTTTGCCAAGAGTACCGATTTGGTGAATTGGGAACTGGTGGCGAATGGCGTAAACGACGCTAACCCGCTGTTTAACACCTATGCCACAGAAATTGCCGAGGGCATCGAGTGGACCGGTGGTCATGTGGGCTCTTGGGCTTCAGATATTATTCGCTTGGCCGATGGGCGCTACTACTTCTATTACAACCACTGCGCGAACCCCGCAAGCGAGGAAGGGCTTTGCAACGCGCCTCACTCCTATCTGGGCGTGGCGGTTTCCGATAACGTGGAAGGCCCCTACGAAGACCTGGGCATTTTCCTCTACTCGGGCCAGACCGATGAACAAATGGCCGGTGAGTATGGCGTGGGCGATTTGGAAAGCTTCAATGCCTTTGTTCACCCCAACGTGATCGACCCCACGGCATTCTACGACAAAGACGGCCAACTCTGGCTGAGCTACGGTTCCTACTCCGGCGGTATTTTCATTTTGAAAATGGACGAAACCACCGGCAAACCCGAACCCGGTCAAGGCTATGGCAAGCACATTATCGGCGGTGACCACAGCTCTATCGAGGGCAGCTTTGTCATTTACAGTCCCGAGTCGGACTATTACTACATGTTTGCCTCTTTCGGCGGCTATGAAGCGGCCGATGGCTACAACATTCGCGTCGCCCGTTCGCGCAACCCAGACGGCCCCTACCTGGATGCCGCCGGTAACGATGTTGCCAATGCTCGCGGTGGCTGGGACAGCATCGCCCCTTACGGCAACAAAATGATGGGCGGCTTTATCTTCCAGTCTCTGGCGGGCTCTGACGCGCAATCGCGCGGCTATTTAGCCCCCGGGCACAACTCAGCGTATTACGACGAACAAACCGGCAAGTACTTCTTGATCACTCACACCCGCTTCCCCAATCGCGGTGAAGGCCACGCCATTCGCGTGCACGAAATGTGGATCAATAACGACGGCTGGCTGGTAGCCTCACCCCAGCGCTATGCGCCCATTGAAGGCGATAACATTGTCGACTATCAGGATATTGTGGGCGACTACCAGATCATCAACCACGGTAAAGACATCAACCGCACAGCACACCTGTCGCAAGCGGTAACAATGCACGAAGACGGCACCATCAGCGGTGAGGTAAGCGGTAGCTATACCTTGTACGCCGATCAACCCGAGCGCATTACGATTACTCTGGAAGACGGTACTGTGTTTGAAGGCAACGCAGCCTGGCAGTGGGACCCTCGCCTGGAAGCGCTGATGCCAAGCTTCACCGCAATGTCGGATGACGGCGCATCCCTGTGGGGCATCCAACTGCCTGCCAAAGGCGATGGCGAGATTATGGATGCGATTGCCGACGACTTGGTACTACCCGAGATGTTTAAAGGCAACCAAATTACCCTGCCTACCGCCGGTGCGCGCGGCGCCACCATCAGCTGGAGCAGCGACAACCCAAGCGTAATCGACAGCGAAGGGAATGTTATGCGTCCTAACGTGGGCGAAGGCGATGCCAGCGTCAACCTGACCGCTACGATTACCCGCAACGGTATGCAGAGCGAGCGCAGCTTTACCGTGGCCGTGCCCCAGCGTATGGCCTATAACCGCACCGCTCACTACGGTTTTGAAAACGACCTGTCCGACGAGTTGGGCAACAAAGCCGACGGCATGGGCACAGGTGATCGTATCCACAATGCCGGCACCGTAAGTTTCGCCGCGGGTCAATCCGGCCAGGCGTTGATGCTGGACGGCTTTACCGGGGTACGCCTGCCCGATGGCCTGATTGATAACTACGAATACACCGTATCCATGTGGGTAAACCCCACGGTACTTAACCAATTTACGACCGCTTTTTTCGGTGCAATTCACGAGTACACCAACGACAGCGGAGCCTTGACGTCAGACCAGTGGATTAGCTTTGTACCGCAAAGCTGGGACGGTAATACCATGCTGTGGAGCGGCAGCGAAGCTTGGCTTGATGCCAGCGCAGGCGAGTTAATTCCCGCCAACGAGTGGTCTCATATCGCGTTTAGCGTAGATCGCGGCACTGTCTCTGTTTTCATCGATGGCGAAGAAAAGTTCTCGGGGGGAAACCTCACCGATTTCTTCACCTGGAATGAAGGTATGTTTGCGCTGGGTGTCAACTACTGGGATGCGCCCTATACCGGCTTGATCGACGAGCTTAATATCTACGATGCAGCTCTAAGCGCGGGCGAGATCGCCGCTCTGGATATCGACCAACAGCCGGCCAGTGAACTGCTGGATTCGGCCGTCGAACTGCTAGATCTGGGCGATCTAAACGGTGTTCAGTCCGACTTCACCCTGCCCGCTACCGGCCCTTACGCCGCCGCGATTGCGTGGAGCAGCTCGGATACGAGCCTGATCAGCATCGACAATAACACCGCCGTAGTGACTCAGCCACAGTCGGTAGACGGTAGGGTAACGCTGACCGCGACTGTGACGCTCGATGGCGAGTCGGCAAGCAAAACTTTCGATGCCACGGTTCGCTCTCTGGCCCCGTCCGAGCCATCGGCGCGTTACAGCTTCGACGAGCACCTGGACGATGTCGCCGGCAGCTTCGCCTCGGGCAGCGTGACCGGTGATCGCCTGGACAACACCGGCGGCACCGTAAACTATGCCAGTGGTAAAAGCGGTATGGCACTAAGCCTAGATGGCGCCAGCGGTGTGCGTCTGGCCGACGGTCTGATCAGCGGCAGTCGTTACAGTTTTGCCCTGTGGCTTAACCCAACTGCGCTCAATCAGTTTACTACCACCTTCTTTGGGGCCATGAGCGACGCCAGTTGGATCAGCGTGGTTCCCTTTGGACCGGGGGATGCAGGTAACACCATGTTGTGGTCAGGCACCAGCTGGTTCGACGGTGACACCGGCACTCAAATTGCCGCCGGTGAGTGGACCCACTTTGCCGCCGTAAAGGATGCGGGCAACCTGACCCTGTATCTGGACGGCGAACAGGTGTTTACCGGCACTGGCTTCCCGAATGTCTTCACCGGCGACAACGCCGCCTTTGGCATCGGCGTGAACTACTGGGATACCCCGTACCAGGGGCTGGTAGACGAGCTGGTCATCTTTGACGAAGCCGTTTCCGCCGAGGTGATTGAAGCTTTGGCGGCGGAGTAAAGGATAACGCTGAACAGCGATTATCCAAATAAAAAGGGAGCGCCTCCGCGCTCCCTTTTTTTGTCTGAAGTCTGAGGCCTGATGTCGGACGCGTCAGACCTCCAGCATCAGACGTTAACTCACCTCGCCTCCACTTTCTCCTCCCCGCACCGCTTACATTTGTAGCGCGTCACCAACCGGCCCTGCTTTACATCAAACTGCTGGCTGGTTACCACCTCCCATTTGTGGAAGCCACTGCGACACAGGGTTTTGCCTTTGTGTTTTTGTTTGGGGCTGGGACGTTTAAACGGCACGACATTGGACATGGGCTAACCTAAACACTATTGATAAATCGGTCTACATTCACAAAGTTGGATGGGATAGTTATACACTGAAGCTCTATTTTACCCAAGCGCAGGGAGTTCGCATGCACCAACCCTCACAGATTATTCTGCGTCAGCGCCAGATTGATATTCGCGACTATGACGCCATCCGCCCCCACATAGCTGATAAAGACACTTATAAAACCGAATTGAAACACTGGCAAAAAAAGCTGTTGCACGTGCAGCAAGCCTATTATCACAGTGGCCGTCGCGCGATTATTGTATTCGAGGGCTGGGACGCCGCCGGCAAAGGCGGCGCTATTCGCCGGGTGACGGAAAAGCTGGATCCGCGCGGCTGCACGGTTCATCCCATCGGCGCGCCCAAACCCGAAAACCAGGCAAAACACTACCTTTACCGGTTTTACACCAAATTACCCGAAGCCGGATGCCTGGCAATATTTGATCGCAGCTACTATGGCCGAGTGTTGGTGGAGCGCGTGGAGGACTTTGCCCGCAAGAGCGAGTGGCAACGGGCCTATCGGGAAATCAATGAATTTGAACGCCTGCTGACCGATGACGGCGCTCGGGTTATTAAGTTATTTATTCATATCGACAAAGACGAGCAGCTGGAGCGATTTATTCAGCGTTTGCACGATCCCTACAAACGTTGGAAGCTCACCATGGAAGACGTACGCAACCGGGAAAAGTGGCCCGACTACGAAGAGGCCATTAACGATATGCTGAAATATACCGATACCGAGTCCTGCCCCTGGCATATCATCTCGGGCCACGACAAACGTCATGCGCGTATCGAAGTATTAAAAACGCTGGTGCAGGCATTAAGTCATGATGTGGACATCGAGCCACCACCAATCGACCCGGAGATCGTCAAGCTGGCGAAGAAACAACTGGGGCTGACTATAGACTAGGGTTATCAGTGGCATAGAATAAGTTAATCAGTCTCTGGAATAGCTCTTGCGTTTACTTGGGTCTCGAAGTTGAGCTGTCCCCCCTTAGGGATTTTTACGCAACCAGGCTGCGAAATATTTACACCCTCGTGTAACTTTTGCAGCACTCCAGGAGAAGAGAATGAGCAACGATAAGTTCACCACCACCGACGCTGGTATTCCCGTCAATAGCGACGAGCATTCGCTGACCATTGGGCCGGACGGCCCCATCGTGTTGCACGATCATCAACTGATCGAGCAAATGGCCGCCTTTAACCGCGAACGTATTCCCGAGCGCCAGCCCCACGCCAAAGGCAGCGGCGCTTTCGGTCACTTTGAAGTCACCGAAGACGTCAGCGCCTACACCAAGGCAGCGGTATTTCAGCCCGGCACGAAAACCGATGTGTTAATGCGTTTTTCTACCGTAGCGGGCGAGCGCGGCAGCCCCGACACCTGGCGCGACCCGCGCGGCTTTGCGGTGAAGTTTTACACCAGCGAAGGCAACTACGACATGGTGGGTAACAATACCCCGGTGTTTTTTATTCGCGACCCGATGAAATTCCAACACTTTATCCGCTCGCAAAAACGCCGCGCCGACAACAATATGCGCGACCATGATATGCAGTGGGATTTCTGGACCCTATCGCCCGAGTCAGCGCATCAGGTGACTTGGCTAATGGGTGACAGGGGCATTCCTCACACCTGGCGCCACATGAACGGCTATTCGTCGCACACTTATATGTGGGTGAATGCCCAGGGAGAAAAATTCTGGGTGAAATATCACTTCCAAACTGATCAGGGTGTGGAGTGCATTACTCAGGAGCAGGCGGACAAGCTGGCCGGTATGGACGGTGATTACCACACCCGTGATCTTTTCAGTGCCATTGAAAAAGGGGATCATCCCAGCTGGACACTCTACATGCAGATTATGCCGTTTAAAGAGGCCGAGACGTACCGCTTTAACCCCTTCGATTTAACCAAAGTCTGGCCCCACGGCGATTATCCACTGATTAAAGTGGGCAAGCTAACACTTAACCGCAATCCTACCGACCACCACACAGAAATTGAGCAGGCTGCCTTTGAACCCAACAATATGCCGCCGGGCATAGGCGTCAGCCCCGATAAGATGCTGCTAGGCCGCATGTTTGCCTACGCCGATGCGCACCGCGCGCGCCTGGGGGTTAATTACAAGCAAATTCCGGTTAACAAACCCCAGTGCCCGGTACACAGCTACACCAAAGACGGTGCCATGCGCACGGAAAATGTCAGCGACCCTGTGTACGCTCCCAACAGCAAAGGCGGCGCTCACGCAGACCCCGAACGCGCGCCCAATATGGAAACCTTCGGCGCTGAGGGCAACATGGTGCGAGAGGCTTACACCCAGCATCGCGACGATGACGATTACGTGCAGCCTCGCGCGCTCATTAACGAGGTGATGGACGAGCCGGCGCGCGAACGCTTAGTGAATAATGTAACCGGCCATCTGTGCGACGGGGTTTCCGAGCCCGTACTTAAACGCGCGTTTGAATACTGGAAAAATATCGACCAGAGCATTGGCGAGCGAATTGAAAAGTCAGTACGCGAGAAACTAAAAGAGTCTTAAGGTTGATGGGCGCCCTTTAAGGGCGCCCTTATTTCATTAAAACAATTGTCGCAGAATAAAAAAGCACAGCGCCGACAGCAGCCCTGCCGCAGGCAAAGTAATCACCCAAGCCAGGCCGATAGGCTTCATCAGTGCCCAATTTGTTTGACGATTCACCAAGCCAATCCCCAGCACAGCGCCGATCAAAATATGAGTACTGGATACCGGCAACCCTAATAGTGATGCCAGCATCACCACCGCAGCGGCGGCCAGCTCGGCCGAGAACCCCGAGGCCGGATGCATTTGCGTCAGGTTATGGCCCACAGTTTGAATAACCTCTTTACCCACAAACCATAAACCACCTACCAGTGCCACACCGAAAGTAATCATTACCACCGATGGCACCGCCGCCGAACTGCCCACCACTCCCGTACGCAACACATCCAAAATTGCGGCAAAAGGACCAATGGCATTGGCAATATCATTGGAGCCATGACTAAAAGCAAAACCCGATGCGGTAAACACCTGCATCCAGCTGAACATTAAAAACGTCGAGCGACTTAGCGAGGTGTTTTTTAAGGTGCGCGCGTAAATATAGGTTGCCATCCAAATGCTCGCCGACACCATTCCCACAATTAAAAAGTTGTGCAGCGTACTCAGGTGGAGATCAATATTCTTTAAACCCTTGAACAGCAGCATTGAGCTGATAATCGCCCCACCCAGCGCGGCGATCACCGGCACCCAGGTTTCCAGCGCCCGGGTCGCATCCAAGCTGTCCTTGCGCTCGTTAATCTCGTACAGCTTGCGGTAATAGTCGGTCTCAATATCCTCAACACTAAAATCCGGGTCCACCAAAATATGCGAGTCGCGGGTCATGGCGCCGTTGTAGGAAATCTGCTGCAACTCACTGAGTCTTTCAAAATCTTTTTTGTGCTGCTTTTTAAATTCACGTTTTTCTTTCTTGATGACTTCCAGCTCAGATTCTGCCTGTTCGTTATAGCGCAGAATATGGCGTTTAATGAGGGAGAAAAGACCGTAGGAAACCAGCCCACCCAGCAGCGGTGACAAGACCCAGGAAATAGCAATCGAACCAATCTGCCCCCAGTGCACCAGGGCCAGCGCCGAATCACTGCCACCTAAAATAGCGCCCAGGGCAATGGAGCTGCCGACAATACCGCCGATAATTGAGTGAGTGGTCGACACCGGCAGACCGCGCCGGCTGGCAAACAACAACCACAGTGCGGCCGCTAACAGTGCCGCCATCATGATAAAAATAAAATCCAGCGCCTGAACCTCAAACCCGGATAAATCCACAATTCCTTTGCGGATGGTTTGGGTAACTTCCCCGCCGGCAATGACCGCCCCACTCACCTCAAACACCGCTGCCACCAACAGCGCCTGTTTAACGGTTAAGGTACCCGCCCCCACACTGGTGCCGAAGGCGTTAGCTACATCATTGCCACCGATATTAAAGGCCATAAAGAGGCCAAAAGCCGACGCGGCGAGAAATATGGGCAGGTGATGATCTTCGGTGTAGTTCACCCCCCAGTACAAAAAGTAAAACCCGACCAACGCCAAGAGCGCGATAAAGAAAAGGTTAAACGGCGTATCGGAGGTTTTATTAAACGCGGGTGCTTGGCGCGAGTTGTGCGACATGGATGATCTCTGCTGTGGCCAATGGACTCAGGTGCGGAATTAATCCGACTACTCAGCAACCCAGACTGAGCACTTGAGTAGTCGCATGCACCTAACCCGATGCTCGCAGAGATTTATTGCAGATTTACGAACACGATTATTCTATTATTCAGCACCGCGCAGCATCGCCTGCACCAGCTCGTCGACATCAAACTTGGTCAGGGCTTCGTTGGCACCCACCTGGTGGGCCTGGCTAACACTGATTTCACTGGAGATAGACGTGTGCAGAATAATATAGGCACCGGCGAGCTTAGGGTCATCGCGCACGGCAAAGGCCAGCTCGTAGCCATCCAGCCCCGGCATTTCGATATCGCTGACCAATAAATCGATGGGCGCACCGCCACTGGCGGCTTCGCGCATTATATCCAGCGCCGTCTGGCCATTAGCTGTCATGCGGTAGCGAATGCCCAGGTAGTCCAGAGCGTCAGACAATTGCTTGCGCGCCACCGAAGAATCGTCCACCACGAGAATATTCAACGCCTGTAATTTGGCGGTTTGTTGTGCGCTTAAATCACCACTGGCTTGTACCTGCTCGGGTCCGTAAATCACTGAAAAAATGTGCTCTACATCAATAACCTGCACCAGCTGATCATCCACCCGGGTAACCCCTGTGACACAGGCATTACGGCCCAGACTCTTGGGTGGCGCCTCAATATCGCGCCAGCTTTTTTCCGAAATACGATCCAGTGCACGCACTAAAAAACCCACGGTTTTGCGCTGACAATCAGTAATCACGATATAACCGGCACGAGTCTCTTCAGCGCTTAAACGTGCGCCCCCCACTGCGGCGGCCATATCAATCACCGGCATGGTGGTGCCGCGAATATTAGCCGCGCCGAGTATCGCCGGGTGAGACTCGGGCATAGGCGTCAACTTGGTAAAAGGCACAATCTCACGGATTTTGAGGGTGCCGAGCGCGAAGCGCTGTTTTTGTGTTAACCAAAACAGCAATAACCCCTGATTTGAAGCGTCTTGTTTCATTAATGCGATATTTACCTAGGTAGATTTATTACCATTCTAGCAGCGCCTAGGTGTTAGCGACCATAGCGCTTACCCGCCTTTACAGGTACATATTTTGCGTGAGACCGGGAAACACTCAACAAGTAGAGGTAAAAGTAATGGTAAAAAATCATGGCGCCAGCATTAAAGACGACGAGCAATACGAGGCGTTGCGCGATCAGGGAGCAAGCAAAGAAAAAGCGGCGCGGATAGCAAACACCCCGCGCCGCAAGGCCGCCAAACGCGGCGGCAAATCTTCATCCTATGAAGACTGGACCTACGAGCAGCTGTATCGCCGCGCGCAAGAAATTGGAATTGAAGGCCGCTCTAAGCTAAACAAAAGCGAGCTTATTGAGGCCTTACGCCAGCACTGATCGGTTAAAAGTGCCGCCAACTATGTAAAGCTTACAGCCGCTCCAGTAGCCAGCGGGCACCCAGCAGCGCAATCAGCACCGATCCTGCTGGCATCGCCCAGCGGCGATACCACTGGCCGTTGCGACACAGCATTAAGAGGGGCAAGAGCAACGCAATAATCGCTAACTGACCCAGCTCGACCCCAAGGTTAAAGCCGATCACAGCGGTTAGTTTGCCCTGCTGTGGTAACCCCAGCTCGCCCAGCACACCGGCAAAGCCCATACCGTGTAGCAGACCAAACCCAAAGGTGATCCACCCTATTCGCCAAAACAGCACCACAATATTGTTCACTGCTGCAAAGATCACGGTAGCGGCAATGCCGATCTCTACCCAACGGCTGGGAAGATCAATCCACCCCAAGGCGGTTGCGGTTAAGGTAATTGAGTGGGCCAGCGTAAAAGCGGTCACGATGGTCAGGGTGTAAAGAATAATCTCCCGCTTTGCGGCGCGCGCTTGCCACTGGCGATCGCGACGACTCAACACGGCCACCAAGAGCAAACAAAGCAAAAACAGAATATGATCCCAGCCGATTAGAATATGGACCACGCCCTGGTACACATAATCGCTAAAGCCCTGCCAGAAACCGCCTGACGAAGCGATGGTGACCTCTTGTTGCTGACCGCTGATCACTCGTGAAATGGCACTATCCCCTTCTTCCACACTAAGTAGCAGTTTGTGATCGGCGTCCTGACTAAAAAACGCGGTATAGCGAAGCGTAAGATCACCGCTAATCGGGCACTGCACCTTTAGGGGTAATAACAGGTAGGGCTCGGCATAGTGTCGATCCAGCTGGTGCAACGAGGCGCTATTTAATGTGCAGGCGACGCCACCTTGAACAAAACGTAAACGTTCGCCAAGAAACTGGCCGATTGCCGCTTCGCGGGCTTTAATTTCGCCCCAAGTCAACTTGCCATCGCGATTACTATCGAGTCGCAGACTGCGCTCAAGATCGTAAAGGCGCCACTGTAATTGCCCCTCTAAAACACTGGAGTCGGTGCGTTCCAACGACATATACGCCGTGCTTAATTGATGGCCACTGGCGAGCAGCGGCAGAAATAGCAAAAAGCAAAGTAACCATTTCATGAGCGATTACCCCCTGAACGATCCATGCTTGGGTTGCGCGTTAACGCCGCTTGCTCTGCGCGACGCAAAAGCTCTCTATCATAAGGCTCCCGGGCAGCTTTTATATTTCGGCGCGCCCAGAACAGAGCACGCTGGGCGTCGGGGTCTATATCTAAGTAATAGCGACTGAGGTGGGCCGCGTGCTGCCAGTCGTTGCGTGCTTCGCGCAGGGCCACACGGCGCTCCATACGCGACTGCCACTGATTTTTTTCACCGAGCATGTTTTCCGCTAACGCCATTTGCAGTAACAGCACATCATCAAGATTATCGGGTGCTATTTCGAGAGAGCTAATAACGTGCATAACTCGGCGGGGTTTATCTAAACGCAGTTGCAGATCCGCCCACTGAGACAGATAGCTGACACTCTGCTCGTCCACCGGCAAAGATAACCACTGGGCCGCCTCTTCAAATTTTCCCTGTCGCTCGGCCATTGATGCCAGCATTTGCTCTAACCAGGGGCGCCGGGCATCATCGGGCCAGCCGCTGCGCTCTACCAGCTGCTTGAGGGGCGGATAAGCTTGCTCAGCGCTCGCGCTCACCGAGCGTACTTCGAGTAAACAAGCCGACGCGGTGAGTAAATCACTCACACCTAGCAGCTTCTGACAATGCTGCTGGGCAGACACATGCTCGCCTCTTAAAAGCGCAATACGCGCCGCCATTAAGCGCGCTTCTATATGCTCGGGCGCTAAAGCCAGCACCTGTTGTAAATTATCTTGCGCCTCATCAAAACGGTGGCTGTGCTGCGCCAGTGAGGCCCGCAGACGCCAGAGCTCCACACGTTCAGCCGCGCCGGTGATTTGGGCCAGAGTTAGCTCATCCAGCGCCTGCTGCGCCAGCGCGTAACGAAAGCTTTGCCCCGGCTTTTTTGCTTGAACTACCTGACGGACCGCCCAGCGCAAAGTATCAGCGGCGCTCTGTGCAGGCAGGTTGGCAGCGGTGCTCACAGGCTCCCCCCAATCCACCACCACTTGATCGGAGTGGCTGGGCGTGTAGGGTTTAGCGTTGCCCGGTAATGCAGCAACACCGACGATTGAACTGAATGCAATTAATAGCCATTGTTTGGCTGTTAGCGTCATAGCTTTCATGGAATACACCTTTGCTGCGTTGATTAACACCGCTACCGCCCAATCTTTCGGACGGTAGCGGCTCCCTATCAATCGGCGCTTTGCAACAAATCGTCGTAGGCGTTGGGAGACTCGACATCATCCTCCAACACCCGACCATTTAGCGGCAAAGGCTCCGCCGTCGCCTCCTGGTTATACACATCGCGGCTGTAGGCACTGAATGACAGCATTTGTGCCTCGATGACAATGTGTACCTCGGCGGGGGCCGAGTCCTTCATGCCGTCGGAAACCACAAAACTAAAGCTTGCCGTTCCGGTGCTGGCTGCCGGTGGCGTGTAGGTAAAGCTACCGTCACTTTCTAACACCAGCTCGCCCGTCGCGGGTTCGCTTTGCAGTGCAAATGTCAGCGAATCGCCATCAGCGTCCGTACCGCTCAAGTTATCCATTAATGCCACATCGGCTTGAGTGACAAAGTTGGCGCTTGTCGCTTGAGGCGCGGTGTTTTGCGGCTCGGGTTCCGGCATGGGTTTATGGTCGTCGCTATCGCTGCCGCAACCGACCAGCAAGGCTCCCATCACAGCCGCTAGAGTCACGCTTCGGGTAGAGAGTTTCATAACAGCCTCCTTATTCCGATCCGGCAATGGGATTGGCCAGATAGGGGAAGTGCATATCCATCATGCTGGCATTAAGTGGCGCGCCATCGGTAAAGGGGACGTTACCCACAGCGGCATCTTCCGGTGCGCACAGCCCCAAGTCGGTATCGGTTCCGGCCACGGGGATGGGATAACACAGACGCCCCATCACCACGCGCAGCGCGATATCCACGACGTCATCGCCGGGGCGACGTCCGTTAGGAAAGCCCGCCAGATCATCACCAGCCACACCAAAAGCCGATTGCTCTTCGGCGGGTGTTGCGGGTATGCCTGTGTTTAAGCGCAGCATTTCCGACGGAGTGACCGTGGCCTGCTGGTTGACACCTTCAAAACCTGTGAGAAAAGCTGTCACCAGATCCATGCGCGGATAGTTGGTGGGGGCCAAGGTTTCAATGTCGGTGCCTAGGGTTTGATTGACCGGATCTTTAAATAAAATGTTTAACAGCTCGGGCAAACTGGGGTGAGTCACATAATCGGCGAACTGACCATCGTCTTTGGGCTCGCTGGCCGAGAAGGTATCTTTATCTTTTAAGCCGATAACCAACTCGTTCACCAGCGGGCTACCCAGACGCGACACTTGAGTCAGCGCACCGCCGTTCACCTCGGGTTTAGCAAAGTCAGCCTGTGGGTTAAGAATGCGCGCCTGAGGCAGACTGGCAGTGGTCCAGGCACCAATCACGCCGTTGCCGTTACCCGTCACACAGGACTTGGGCACTTCAATGGCCAGCGCGGTAACATTCTTCCAACGCAGATCATCGTTCTCGGTGGACTGGGTAATACCGCCTGGGAAGCCTCCACCATCACCGGCGCCGGGGGCACTATCGCCTTCAACCGGTACATAGTTCACCAAGTCAAAAGTTTTGCCCAGATTAACCGTGAAAGGGTCTTTGCGCTGACCCACAAAAACGCGGCCATTCATGTCGCACTCGGGAATGGAAACTTCGTGAACAAAGCTGTGCGCGTATTCGGCGTAACCTTCCATCGAGCCAAAGGTTTTGTTGCCGATGTAGTCCAAGGGCTTGGCAAAATCAGTACCCGAACCGTCAGCGGCCTGAGCCATCATGCTAGTGCCTGTACGTCGATCTCCGGCCACAACGGACAGGGTGTAACTTTCCGAAAAGTTGGCCGCCGACATATCGTTAGCCGAGATACCGCCGACATTTTTCAGAGGCACGGCAATGCTTTTAGTGTCGCCCTCGGGCCCCACATTTAAAGCAACCCCTTCGCCATCGCCAGGCAAGTGCTGACTAAAGCGGAACTGGTAGGTGATATCTTCCACGGCATCGCCATCGTTATCGATATGAATGCTGTAGACCGCTGCGGGGTCCATGGCGAAATAGTTAGGGCCACCATAGGCATCTTGCAGAGGGATATAGTTGGCAATCAGGGTGACGTAATCGCCCCGGCCGGGCTCGTAGCTGTTAAACGCGTAAAAATCCGCCGAATCCACAGTAGGCATACGGGTCAGGTTGGGCGCCTCGCGGTGACTGGAGGCTTGGGTTTGCAAACTTAAGCTGCCGCACAATACGGCAATGGCGAGAGTGAGTTTTTGAAATCGCATGGTTTATCTCCTTTTAACGGGACTTCATACCCGTAACGAGACAGCGGCGATACTGGATTCAAGTTTTTCAAAAAACATAAAAAAAGCCGAATGCATTTCGCATTCGGCTTTTTGTGCTGACGCAGGTTAAATTACAGGGTAACCAGCTGCGCCGTGTACAACACCTCGGTCGGCGAACCTGTGGGTGAACCGCCGGGCGGCTCCAGACTCACCGCCAGCGCCGCCACATCAACCCGATCAAACAGCGGATCGCGCGCCAGGCTCGCCCGGCCCGATTCGGGCAGCAGGCCCAGAGACACAGGCGCCCGCCCATCGGCGGCCACCAGCCACAGCTCGTAGTCTTTATCCGGCTGGGGGGCAAACTGCGAGGTCGCCTGAATCTGAATATTGGATTCGGTTAACTCAATCAGCCACAGCGCCTCAGCCGCGCTGCCCTGCACTACCGCCACTTGCGAGGGCACAGGCGGCGTTACGGGGGTTTGCCGCATTAGCACAACAGCCAAAGCAATGGCGGCGATACTGGCAGCGGCAGCCAGCCAGCGCCAGCGATTCGCGGCATCTCGCTTGGTATCCAATGAGGTGACGTTATTCGGCTCAGCGACAAACCCAAGTCGCTGCTGAATGCGCTCCCACACGCCTGGGTCTGGCGTTTGCTCAGGCAGCGCCGCCCCCAGGGCATTTAAGTGTTTCTCCCAGCGCCACAAGGCCTGGCGCATGGGCCGATGAGCTACCAGCAAGCTCTGATAACGCAGCCGCGCCCGGCCGTGTAGAGTGCCCAGCACATACTCGGAGGACAGACTGTTTTTGCGCTCTTCCGTCAAATAATTCATGGCTCCAGGCACCTCTTAAGTTTTTGCAGCCCGCGACGAATCCAACTTTTGATCGTACCCAGCGGCGAGCCGGTGTGTTCGGTTAACTCGGCGTGGGTAAGCCCACGAAAATAAGCCAGCTGAATCATTTGTCGCTGGCCGTCCTCCAATGTGTCCATGCACTCATCAATGCGCACCTTATCGCGCTGGTCGAATAGCGCACCCTCAGGCCCGCTCGAATCCGCTTGCTCCTGCACAGATTCGCGGGTTTCGCGCCGATAAGACGCCGAGCGCAAAATATCCAGCGCCCGGTAGCGAGCAATACTCACCATCCATACCAGTACGCTGCCTTTATCATTGTGATAATCCGACGCATTGTGCCAGACCTTCACATAGGCCTCCTGCATGGCCTCTTCGGCTAAATCGCGCCTTTGCAGCAGCTGCAGGCAGACCGCGTACAGCTTACCGGAGGTCGCTTGATACAATTTTGCAAAGGCGCGCCTATCTCCTTCTGCGGTCGCGCAAAGCAGTTTGACGTGTTGTGATTCCAATTCCATAGAGTCCCCTAAGGTCTTTTATTGTGTGGTATCTCGGGTACGGGACAACAGCCCGAACGGATGCACATAGGCTGATGCTAGAGATCACTATAGCAGGAGAAAAGAGGTGAATCGGCAGAGCGTGAAGCCTTAAAGGGCTCTGACTAAGGCTTCACGCGTTTGAATCAATCCCAGCTGGGAGCGAAATCGGGGTTAGCGATGCGGTCATCGCAATCGAGAGAATTAATGGCCTGCATATCCGCGTCGCTTAACTGCAACTCAAGGGCCTCAAGGTTGGCTTTTTGGTGCGAGGATTTGGTCGAAGAGGGAATCACCACGATATTTCTCTGCGCCACCCACGCCAGGGCCACCTGCGCAGCTGTCGCCTGATAGCGATCGGCAATTTCCTGCAATACCGGTTCCTGCATTACCTTACCCACGGCCAAAGGCATGTAGCCGGTAACAGTTAAACCTTTACTCTGGCAATGCTCCACCAGGGCTTTGTTGGCGAGAAACGGATGCACTTCAATCTGGTTGGTAATAATATGCTCGCCGCCGGGACAGGCAAGTGCCCGGTCGACCTGCGCCATGGTGAAATTGGAAATTCCGATGTGACGGGTCAGCCCGGCTTCACGCGTCTCGTTGAGCTTGGCGATATAATGTTCCATAGGCACTTCATCATGGGGCGATGGCCAGTGGATGAGCACCAAATCCAGATATTCCAGCCCCAAGCGTTGCAAGCTGGCTTTCACACTCTCAATCACACCATCACCCGCCAAATGCTCGTGCCACACTTTAGTGGTAACGAACAGTGACTCACGCTCAACATCGCTTGCAGCAATAGCTTTGCCCACGGCCTCTTCGTTGTTGTAAAAACTGGCGGTATCAATATGACGATAGCCCAACTCCAACGCTGAACTCACCGATGCAATCACTACATCGTCCTGCAGACGAAAGGTGCCTAAACCAGGCTGCGGGAGAGAAAGATTTGCGCTCATAACAACTCCTTTACAGTAAACGCATCATTAAACGCGTACTTGGCGAACGGCTCAAGAAGGTTTAACAAACCTTAAAAAAAGCCGGTAAAAACCGGCTTTTTCTGTCTTCCTTAACGTTGAAAACGCATCCCGCCGCCACCGCCGTGGAAACCTCCACCGCCACCGTGCATGCCACCGCCGCGAGGCATGGACCTCTGCATACCGCGCTGGCGTGACTGAAAATCGCGGTTCAGCCCCGAGCGATCAAACTGCGGGCTGGGGTGATTATTGCGATAATTGTTAATCTGCTGACGGTCGATATCCGGGCGCTGATAGTCGGGATGTGACTGTTTGAAATCCGAAGCGCGCTGTTTCACCTCGGGGGATGATAAACGCTCGGCCGCCGCCGGATGGTTGTCACTCCACTGCCCCTGGTTTCGCACCTGCCAATTGTCATCCACCCGACGGGCTACATTGCCATTGCGATCGGCGAACACATTGTTCGCGCGGTTGGGCGCAGGGCGCGCCATTTTCAGCTGGTTGCGCACCTCAGCAGGTTTGGCGTTGCGAGTCAGATTCTCGGGGCGGTGATAAACGCTCTTGTTGCGATTAACCAGCTGCGGATTTTTGCCGATTCGGTTACTCACCAGGGTGCGGTTGCCAATATTCACATTGTTGCCAATATTGATATTACCGGTGTTAATGACCACCGGCGGGCGGTGATAACCGCCGCCATACCAGCCGTTACAGCACCCCCAGGGGCGATAGGGCCCGTGCCAACCAGCATTCCAGCTGGCGCCGAAGCTAAAGAAACCATTGCTCCAGCTGACGCCAAAATTCCACCCCGTCCAAGGGTTATAACCTACATGAAAGCCCCAAGTGGGTGGACGCGGATAGTAATAGCTGCCCCAATACGGCGGGTAGTACCAACCTGTGCCGTACACAGGCACACCATAGTAGGGAAATGACCACAGATAGCCCGGAGTGTAACCGACGTAGACCACCTCGGGGGTAGACTCATACACATGCACATAGGTGGTGTTATACACCGGCGAGCTAGGCGGGATTTGCTGAATTTTATCCTCGGGCACAGAGTCGGCCACTTCCCACGGTCCTTTGGCGGCGTCCGACTCAAACCACACACCATTGTCTACCGCATAATAGTGGTTATCGATTCGCAACACCTGGGCACCGGTATTGACCGCGTAGGCCACCTCGGTGCCGGGAATACTCTTAAACTCGGGAGCGCCATCATAGCTCACCTCAAGCTCGGCCTCACTGCGCTTGATGGCGGCGGTTTCCGGTACATAAGAATCCAGCACCGCGTCTTCGGCTTCCTCGGTACCCGCCACCGAAGTACGCACCCCGCCGATATCAGAATCGGGTGGAATAGCAGCAAAGCTTTCCGGGAGCTCGTCGGCACGCACAAACTGCCACGGTCCCTCCTGCTTTTTCGCCTCAAACCAGCGCCCGGAAAGCAGCAGATACATGCTCCCCGCCGCAACGTCGCGAATCCAGGGAGTTTCGGTATTTACCACATACAGTAACTGTCCTCCGGGCAGACTTTTCCACTCTGGTTTGCCATCGGTGACCACCAATTCGGAAGGCTTAGTGACGGTGACAATCTCTGGGGGTTTACCCGAGGCGGCCTGGTTGTCTTGATCCGCGGAGGGCATCATTTGCTGTAAATCAGCGGGCGGGTTACCGGTCATTTGCCAAGGGCCCTCAGGGCTCTGGGCGGTGTACCAAAACTGACCACTGGTAAGGAAATAATTGTCGCTCTTTTTATCGTGCGCCACGGCAAACGGGGTGTTTAATGCACGCTCATAATGGCTGTTGTCGACATCGGTAAATTGCGGCTCACCGTCGTACAGCAGCAGAACCGCCAGCTGCTCGCGAAAGAGAATTTCCGGTGCGTCATTTTTCAGCTGATCCAGACTTTTGCGCTCCAGTTCGGCGCCCTTCAAGCTGGAACTCAACGCGTCGTTGTCTATGACAAAACCCGTTTGCGGCAAGGCTGCCTCTACCGCCTGAGTAAAGCGAGCCTCGTCTGCGGCACTGGAATCGGGCCAGGTCACCTTGGTGACTTTCATATCCCGGACCAGGGTTTTGCCTGTGGCCGAATTGACATCCAGCTTTGCGGAAAACCAAAAGGCGCCGAAGATGGGCTCATCTTTATTTTTCAATTCAAGTGACATAGCCGCGCGGCCAGTGAGCAGATTACCGGCGAGCTTTTCCGGCTGCGGCTGGTAAACCACAATATTGCCCTCTTCTGCCTCGATTTGCTGCGGCCACTCGACAGCTAAGACACAGGCTGGCAGTAATAGCAGGGCCCACAAACCTAGCAGGCCGAATAGTTTATCCTTGGTGCGCATAATGCCTCCTGCACTTTATTGAACAGCCAGTGGCTTAACAGCCGCTAATGTCGAAATTAATAGCCGGAGATGTGTTGGCGGCGGCGGGATCGGTATAGGTGACCTCGCAGTTATTGCCGCTATAGCCAGTAAGGGTAAATACGGCCGGCGAACCGGCGCTGAAAGTGTAGTCAATAGCGTCAATATCTACCGCGTTATTGATACCGCCATCGGCGTCCGAGGGATAGCCGTTGACCATAGCCACGCTTACGCCTTCCATATCCACCGCCGCCGATGGATCGCCCTGGGTCAAAGACTTGGCGTGCGCCAGCATCGCCGCGGATTTAACCGCCCCCAGCAGCCCCTGAATGGATGAGGCGCGCGCGTCGGACTCCAGATCGGTAAAGCGTGGAATCGCCACCGCCGCCAGAATGCCGATAATCACGATCACCAAGATCAGCTCGATCAAGGTAAAGCCCCTTTGGGGTAGTTGCTGAAGCTGCGTTTGACGAAAGCGGTTATTAAACATTGACAGATCCTTTTCCTTTAAATAAAAAGCACAATACCGCTACTGGCCTCAGTTTGCCAGCCGGCGGTAGAGTCGAATTTGAATATCTGCACTGTCGCACAAGCCGCCCTGGCTCAACAGCCTTTGCTGCTGCGCCGGGTTGGTGCTCCAATAGTGCGGCGTCATACACAAAAGGTTGTGCACCTGTTCGCTAGAATCGAGACGAACGGGAAAATTAATGGACACATCAGCCAAGGGTTCAAACGAGGGCAAATAATCAGCCTGTTTGGACTTTTCGTAAGGGCGTACCGTCTCGTATAAACCGGCGCGCAAATTGGGCAAGTGATTATCCCCGGGGCCGACAAAAACAACTACTCCACCGGGCCGCACCACCCGCTGAAATTCGGCGTCGTCCACGCGGCAGAAAACCGACAGCACACCATCAAAATAGCCGCTAAGGTAGGGCAAATCGTTTACGCTGCCAATACACCAGTCAATGCTTTTATCGCGCTTGCAGGCAGCTTGGATACCGTCTTTAGAGATATCCAAACCCGCCATTTGCACGCCGCTGCGGGCCAATTCGGCGGTGTAATAACCCTCGCCACAACCGGCGTCCAGCATGCGCTGCAAGCCATACTCGCGCGCTAGCTTAACCACCGCATTTGCCAGGGGTTGATAATACCCCGCCGATAAAAAAGCCTGGCGGGCCTGAATCATCATTTTACTGTCGCCCGGGCTTTTGGATTTCATTTTGTGGGACAGCAGCAGATTGACGTAGCCTTTTTTGGCAATATCAAAGCTGTGCCGGTTTTCACACACCCAGGTGGATGCCTGCTTTTCAAGTGGCGTTTTACACACCGGACATAAATACATAGAGCTCCTTAGTCTTGGGCGCAGCCAGTGCGGTAGTATATTATCCTGCCACTGTCATCGATAACGAAAAAAGGGTCCTGTTATGGCCGTAACCACCATTGTTTTCCTTGCCATTACCGCGTTTTTTGCTGTGCGCGGCTATTTTAATGGATTTTGGGGCTCGCTTTCGCGCAGCATCAGCTTTATCGGCGCCTATGCCGCCGCGTTTTACTTCAGCAAAGATGCCGCCGCACTGATTAAAGCCAACACCTCCATCGACGGTATAGCCGCATACCTGGCCGGCGGCATAGCCTTGTTTATTCTAGCCATGGTCGCGCTGCGGCTCTTGTTCTGGCTACTGTCTCACATGATACCGGGCGGAGGAGACAAGCCCGGGGTGGCCTCGCGCTTTGGTGGTTTGGTGATAGGCGGCATTATCGGTGGGTTTATCGGCTTACTGCTGGTATATACCCTGGATGTGTACAGCTCGGCTAAAGACTTAAAAGCCGATCGCGTCCAGCCCGACAGCGCAGCCCCGGCAACCACCGAGAGCCCTGCACCACAGAACAATCCTGTGAGCAAGGCGGCGAAACTTACCGTAAGCAAGTCGGCGGGCGCAATTATGGCACTGTCGGGCGTCAGCGATAACAGCGTGCAACTGGGTGAAGCCTTTATTGCCGACCCGGTAGCCAATGTGGATCGTGTCAACCGCGTTACCAATAACCCGGACTTACAAAAACTGTTGCAAGACAGACGCACTCAACAGCTGTTGAAAAAAGGCGATGTCGATGAACTCATGAAAGTCCCAGAGTTTCGCCGCCTCATGAACGACCCGGATATGAAACATTTGATGGCCGCGTCGGGGCTTGATGTAGACAACAAAGACAGCGCTCGCGAAACCGCGCGCAAAGTCTCCCTTGGCTATCAGCGCGTACAGTTGATGAAAGATGACCCGCGGGTACAGGAAATTATCAACGATCCGGAATTTAAAGCGCAGATGCAATCAGACAATAAAATTGCGCTGATTACTAATCCTAAATTCAACCAACTGGCGGAAATTATTTTTGTCGAGGGCGCCGATAATTTATCCAGTCTGGAAAAAGACAGTCAGGTGAGAATTCGCGAAATGCAAGCGGGTGATGATGCCACCGTGACCGAAGACGACGAAGACACCATCTACCAATACACCGACGAAGACGGCAATGTGCGCTACTCCGACCGGCCGGTAAACTAATCGCTCGCTGAAGGGGTAAGCTCCATCAACTCACTGGCGAGCATCAACAAGGCACCACTGGCAAAGGGGGCGGCATTATTCGGGTCAAAGCCATGAGGCCCCGCCCCTACCGGCTGCACCTGAGTCAGCTTGCCGTTTTCCAGAACACTGTCGGTTAGCGCCGCCCAGGTCTTTTGCACGGCGGGCAAATAAGTCTCGGCAGGCAATAGCCCCTGGTTAATACCCGAGGCAAACGCGAAAGCAATAAAACCACTGCCGCTGGTCTCTCGGGCGTTATGGGTGTCGGGGTCCAATAAGCCGGGGCGCCACAGGCCATCGCCCTGCTGCGCGGCCAAAAACGCCGCCGACATTTCCTCAAATAGGGCTTTATAACGCGGGTAATCCGGATAATCCTGCGGCAGGTGTTCCAGTACCTGAGCCAGCCCCGCAATCACCCACGAGGTACCGCGAGCCCAGTGCACGGTTTTGCCGTTTTGCTCGCGCACATCCAGATAGGACTCATCGCGAAAATACAGACCGATGTCGCTGCGGTACAAACGCTCGGTGGTGGCCCACCACTCGCGATTCATAAAATCCAGATACTTATCGTCACCCGTGGCCTCCCACATTAACACCCAGGCCATGGGCCCCATAAACAGCGAATCGCTCCAGCTCCAGCGGTGGCGGCTGTGGCCATAGCCCCAGTCCAACGAGTGGCTGGGTGGATTTTGCAATATGTTATCCAGCCACTGTTTGCTCGGGGTCAACATGGCTTTATCGCCACTGTCCTGATAAAGACGAATCCAAGCCTGTGACACACAATAATCATCGGCATCAAAGGGGTTGTTATCGCGCGGGGCGAAGTTTAGCTCGCGCCCACGCTGAGCCAGCCGCTCTTGTAATTGCCCCTGGGGAAGATAGGGGTCCATATCCAGCATACCGATATACAGCGGACACACGCCCCACCCCTGAGGATGAAAGTGCCAGCCATCGGGCATATTCGCCCACTGCCAATCGGCCACGCGTTGCGCCAGTTCGCTCACCTGGCTCGGGTCAATGGGCTTGGGCTCTTGGCGCTTTACGATGGCGGTGTCGCCCGCCGCCTCACGCGCCTGATGGGACTCCCAATCGGGTTTAAACATCAGCACATCAATCGGTGCGCCGGCGCTACCGGCACCTCGACTGTCATCGCCATCAAGCTGTCGCACGTTTTGCACCAGCAAATGCGCCTGCTTTAAGCGCGCCCACTGGGCCGGGTCAATATTTGGCTCCCAGGCGCCCACCGACTGCTCGGTTAAAAAGCGCTTGTGCCACTCGGGCTTGGTTAAATCGTTTGCCGTGGCAATAATCACTCGCCCACCGGCGGTATCATCGCGGTAAATAATATGCGCCCAGCTTTTATCCCAATCGTACTCGATCAACAGGCTGGCGCGCGAGATCGGCGGACGTTTAGTGCCCCAGCCCGCTAAAGTGAAGTTTTCACCGGCGGCGGGGCCTTTAAGAGTCGTCCAGCCGTTATCGCTCTGGTACACCAAATGAAACGCCGGTGGCTGCCCCTCGGCGGGGGACCAGTAAGAAACTATGTAGGGCTTACCCAAACGATCGGTCGCCACACGCGGCGGATTCATTAAATTGGATTTTTGCGCGACAGCAGCCGCGACTTCGGCGGTTTGCGCGGTTATCGGCAACTTGTAGGGCTTTGCGGCGCTGTTTTGCCAGGTTTGTCCGCCATCGGCGGAAAAGGCATACAGCAGATCGTGGTTGCTGGCCACATCGGGGGTTTCGCGCCAAATCCAGGCCAGGTGCAGCCCACCCTGGCTGTCGACGGTTAAATCCCAATAGGCACTGCGCTGCCCTTCACCGCTGATTAAATTGTTCTGCACCCGCTGCCACTGGCCAGTTTTAGTGTGGTAGCGGTTGAGGACGAGATTCCCTTTGCCCGAGCCACCGTCTCGATAAGACAGCAGCAAATCGCCCGAGGGCAGACGCAAAAATTGCGGATAGGTGACACTGGATTGACGATTATCCAGCATGGACGCGCGGTTGAGGCTGAGCGATCCGGGCTGCTCGCTAACGGCGTAATTGAGTGGGTTGTTGTGATGATCCCAGGCAAGGTGCAAGTAGCCCTCGCCATCGACGATTAGGCTGATGCTGTTGTGGGCGTCTTTGACATTGCCACTGAACGGCGTCACCGAAGTATCCCAATCATCCTCGCCCATGCGACGCTTGGCCAACACCAGCTTGGCGTCAGTGTTATAGAAAGCCGCATACTGGTGCACACTATCGGTGTACAAAGGCTGGGCTCCGGCAACCACATTGACCGAACTTCCGGCGTAGGCTTCAGCGGTTAAAGGTACTAAACGCGCAGTGTGGACTGATTCGGTGTCGTCAGCTTTTGCCTGCATTAGCGTAAGCAATACGGCAAGTAAAATGGCGCTGCGCACCAGGATAGGTTTGATTCGGGTAGGTTTCATTGCTCCGCCTTTTTATATATAAGGGCACCTCTATTAATCCAGAGTTGCCTCTGGCTTTCAAAGATCAAGGCGGCTTTGCGACGTCGGGCTGGTTGCCCGCCGAGTAAAGCCAACACAGAGATCGGGAAGCCCTGAAAGCCCCGAAGGGCGCGGCCAAAACGCCCATCCGCTGTGTTGCTCTTCTTGCTAAGGGCTACGGCCATTAGCGGCGAAGAGCGCCGTGCGGAGTGAACGTTTTGAACTCGCGCAGAGACAATTCTGGATTAATAGAGGTGCCCTAAAATTTTTATAATACTAATTATAAAGAGCCGGGTATTAAGGGTAAATCGTATGACCATAAAAAAACCCGCGTAAAAACGCGGGTTTTTTTCCAGGCTTTATCTCAAGCCACGGGAGCAAACTGTTATGGCAACAGGTGTGCAACCGCATCGCGCTCTTCGGCCAGCTCTTTCTCGGTCGCTTTCATGCGCTCTTTCGAGAAGTCGTTGGTCTCTACGCCCTGCACAATTTCCCAATCCCCGTTTTTACACACGCAAGGGAAAGAGTAGATCAGGCCTTCTTCGATGCCATAGCTGCCATCACTGTAGATACCCATGCTCACCCAATCGCCTTCGGCACTGCCCAGGGCCCAGTCGCGCATATGGTCAATCGCAGCGTTAGCGGCAGAAGCGGCAGAAGACGCACCACGCGCTTTAATAATGGCGGCGCCGCGCTGCTGAACGGTGGGGATAAAGTCGTTTTCGTACCACGCCTGATCGATCAGACCCATGGCATCGGCACCGTCAACAGTGGCGTTGTGGATGTCCGGGTACTGAGTGGCCGAGTGGTTGCCCCACACCACCAGGTTTTTGATATCAGAAATGGTTTTGCCCGCTTTCTGCGCCAGCTGAGTCAGGGCGCGGTTGTGGTCCAGACGCATCATTGCGGTGAACTGACGGGGGTTAATGTCCGGCGCATTGCGCTGGGCAATCAGGGCGTTGGTGTTGGCGGGGTTACCCACGACCAGCACTTTAACGTCGCGCGAGGCGTGATCGTTAATCGCTTTACCCTGTACGGAGAAAATTTCGGCGTTGGCCGACAGCAGATCTTTACGCTCCATGCCCGGGCCGCGAGGACGCGCGCCTACCAGCAGAGCGTAATCGGTGTCTTTAAAAGCCACATTGGGGTCGTCGGTGCAAACCATACCAGCCAGCAGCGGGAAAGCGCAGTCGTCCAGCTCCATGGCTACGCCTTTAAGCGCTTCCAGAGCGGGCGTAATTTCCAGCAGTTGCAGAATCACAGGCTGGTCTTCACCCAGCATGGCGCCAGAGGCGATGCGGAACAGAAGTGAGTAGCTGATTTGACCAGCGGCGCCGGTGACGGTAACTCGAACGGGTGCTTTCACGATAGATCTCCGTAGTTTGCAGGTGGCCGCGGGATGGCCGCTGCCCGCCTGTTATTAGGTTAGAACCGCTACTGTGAATTGACAGACCCGCCTGAACCCCACTTCCCAAAGCGCGGTGGGCTCCGGTATCGGCTCAGGCTGAGCATGCGGGATAAATCCGCAGCACGGCGACGGGCGGGTATTATAGGCTATTGAGAAAAAATTTCATCTATTGGAGGGGGAGCGTCTGAAGTCGAATGTCTGACGTCAGACGCTGAACGACAATTGTGCTTTGTTGTATGGCTTCTCGAAAGGAGTCAAAAATGGTGACACACAACAAAAAAGCGTCTGACATCGGACGTCCGACGTCAGACGTCAGACTCTTCTACTTACTCCACCGGCATCGCCATAAAGCTCGCCGCCTTGCGCTCGGCGGTGGTGCCGGGCTTGCCCAGGGTCAGGCTGTCGCCATGGGTCATCAGGTATACCGAGCTGTCATCCAGCAAACGGTAAGAGCTGCCCTGCCCGGCCAGGCCGTCCACTTGCGTGAAGGTGGCGCTGCGGGCGAAAGCATCTGTGCCATCGTGACGCTCGATGCTCAGCTCGCCGTCCTGGTTGCTCAGATAGTAGCCCATGCGGGTTTCCGGCTGGAAGGAGACCGTGTTGTCGCCTTCTACCAGCGCCGCTAAGTGCCACTGGAAGTTCCAGCGATCGTCGGCGTTCAGCTCCTCCAAAGATACCGAAGCATCGTCGCCGTAGCGCAGGTACTCGTCCATATCCGCCGCGCTTTGCAGCGCCTGGGCGGCGTGGGTAATGCCCGATGCCGTGGGGGTAATTTTCTGAATGCTGCCGTCCGGGTTGTAGTTTAAGTGCTCGATGGATACCGAGCGGCGGAAGTTGCCGCCGGTGGGCAAAGCTGCGGTGTGGTAGATAAAGTAATCATCGCCTTCAAACTCTAAAATCGCCTGGTGGCTGGTGCCACTGTCTTCCAGGGTATCCATAATCACCGCCTGAAACTCCCAGGGGCCGGTGGGGCTGTCGCTGGTGGCATAGGCCAGCTCCTCGGGGTAGTTCATGGCGAAGGTTAAATAATAGGTGCCGTTTTTCTCGTGCACCCAGGGCGCCTCGGTAAAGGTGCCGGGCATGTTCTGAATCTCGACCTTGTGAATCTCGCCATCGAACTCGATCATATTGTCGGCGAGCTTGGCGTAGTACAGGTGCGAATTACCCCAATAAAGATAAGCCTCGCCGTCGTCATCGATAAACACCGAGGGGTCAATATCGTCCCAACTGTGGCTGTGCTCAATCATGTGTGGTGCGGGGTCGGTTTCGTTGGGGTTTAGCATGGGCTTACCCAGCGCGTCTTTCCAGCCCGTGACCGGGTCGTCCGATACCGCGACCCCCAGGGTGTAACCACCCAGCTCGTCTTCCGGGTCTACCCCGCGCACGGTGGTGTACCAGTAGAATTTGCCGTCGTGCTCCACCGCCTGAGACGCCCAGGCTGAATCCGCCTCGGCCCACTCGAAAATAGTGCGCGGCACTTCGCCTTCTAAGGTCCAGTTTTCCAGATCGGTGGATGAATAAATGTTCCACTCGCGCAGAACAAAAAAATCACCGTCCTCTGCCGCCTCGTCGTGGCCCACATACAAATAGACTTTGCCGTCGTGAACAATGGCGGCGGGGTCTGCGCTAAAGCGCTCGGTAATGGTGGGGTTATCAGCTAGAGCGCCAGCGCTCGCCAGACCGATTAGGGCAGCGCTTAAAGTACGCTTAAAACAGATGGACATGAATATTCTCCTACTTACTATTCTTATAAAAACGATAAATTGAAAATATAATAATACAATTGAGACCATAAACGCCACAGCAGTTACAAACTTCTCATTAGGCCCGCCCCTTATTGTCACAAGAACCATATAAAGGCAAGATAGCCGCTATAACGGATTCATCCGATAACAATAAACAACCCAGGAATCGATTATGGCAATCGGACAATCTATCCGCGCAGGCGTTTTTTGCATGCTGCTAGCAAGCTTCGCCACGCAAGCTGCGCCGCTGAAAGAAGACTCAAGTGGCGACTGCTCGGTGCTAGCCGCCACTGACTATCAGAGCTTAACCGCCATCTCTGCCCTGCCGGATCCGTTTCTAACCCCACACGGTGAGCGAATCAGCCACACCCGACAATGGCGCTGTCAAAGAGCCTATTTAAGCGAACAACTACAACACTGGGTGTACGGCGAAAAGCCCGCCCCCCAGGGCGGAGTCAGCGCCCAAGTCAACGCGCGCTCAATAACCATCAACGTCACTAAAGGCACAAAGCGAATCGCTTACACCGCAGAAATCACCCTACCCTCTGCGGGCAAACCACCCTATCCGGCCATTATCGCTGTAGGTCGATCTTTTTTGGATAACCAGGCACTGCTACAACAGGGGATCGCGATTATCAATTTTCCCAACGACGAGCTGGGCGAACAACACGATGCCAGTAGCCGGGGCAAGGGCAAGTTCTATGCGTTGTTTGGCGAGGATCATTCTGCCGCCTCAACGGTTGCCTGGGCCTGGGGCGTTAGTCGGTTGATAGACGGCTTGCAGCAAACTCAAGGAAACCAAATAAATACCAACAGCCTGGGTATTACCGGTTGCTCGCGCAACGGCAAAGGCGCACTGGTAAGTGCCGCCCTGGATGAACGCCTTGCTCTGTCCATTATTCAGGAAAGTGGCGCGGGGGGCACTGCCTCCTGGCGAGTGTCTGATGCGCAGTTAGCCACCGGTGACAATGTTCAGACCGCGCGGCAAATTGTGACCGAGAACACTTGGCTTAAAAAAGATTTTGCGCGCTTTGCGGAGAGCGTCAGTAAGCTACCCGTCGACAATCACCAGTTGATGGGACTAGTGGCGCCACGGGGGCTGCTGTTATTGGAAAACACCGATATGGAATGGTTGGGCAATCAAAGCGCTTACGTATCAGCGCTGGCAGCGCGGGAGATATATCGGGCGCTGGGAGCGGATAATAATATAGGCATGACTCAAATTGGTGGGCACCAGCACTGCCAGGTTCCCGAGTCACAAAAACCGGCGATTAACGCCTTTGTCGAACGCTTTTTATTGCAACAAAACACCGAGACCAATGTATGGGAAAGCGACGGCGAATTTAACGCGGAGCGCGAGCGCTGGATACCCTGGAGCACTCCAGTACTCGCGCCGTAAGACTTTTACCCACAAGCCATAGCGGCCTGTGTTATCAAGGCAACTCAATCAAACCGGTAGTTTAACGCCAGCGGGTAATTGCGCGGCGATCCAAAGCGGAAAGAATGTATTTGTCCTACCTGGGTATAGTATTTTTCATCGGTCAAGTTGATCGAGTTAAGCTCGGACGCTCAAAGCATCGGTAAGTTCGTAACGCGTTGATAGCTTTTAATGAAAAATATCTTATCTGTAAATTAAACAAATGGCGGTGTCGAAGGGGCGTATTTGAACGCAGGATGGAATGCACAGGTCTGAGAGCTGCCGTACTTACGCTTAATAATACGGCAGCTCACTCAGGTAAAGAAGTTAGTCAAGCTGCTCTATGGTTGGTGGAACCCAAGTGCCATTAGGAATCGACTCTTTGGGCCAATAAGCGCGAATATACAAAGAGAAATCATCCTTGGGCGCGGGTAGCCAGTTTGCCTCTTTAGCGCCGCCAGGATTTTTGTTCTGCACGTAAATGGTCAAGCTTCCGTCGTCATTTTTTACCAGCGACTTGTTCTTGGTGCCCAGTGAATAACGATCCAGTTCATTGGGATAGAAAAAGTGCTGTTTGTTATACAGGGTAAGTGACCAGAAGCCGTCCACCGGAGGCAGCTCTTCTGCCGGAAAGGTGACCGTGTACTCTTCCTTGCCGTTTAAACGCTCACCGGCGCTGTCAAAATCGGCACCGAAATACATGGTTTCTTCCGGCACATTGGAAAACATATTACCTTTGGCGGTAGCGGTACGCTGAAAATACCCATAGCCGAAACGCGCCGCGTTTTTCTGCGTACGCCAGCCGTTGCCGGCATCTACCCCGTTGTTGCGGAATTCGAACATGGGCTGAATAACGTCTTGCTCAGTGGCGACTGCCACCTCTTGCAAAGCTTGCTGCAACTCGGGGTTGTCCTGGGCCGCCTCTAAAACAAACTTAATGCTGGCGTAAAGCGCCTCCTCACCGGGTAAGGGGGGCGTCTCTTCCATAACCTCGGGCAACAGCGTGAAAAATTCCTCTGGTACGACCCACTGAGTTTCACCATCGCCACCTTTGTTGGGGTTGGGAATAGTGGGCGACTCTGACCAATCGACGGTTTTCATTTCGCCGGTGTACTCGGACAAGGGGTAGGCTGACACCTGGTCGATCAGCGGCTGAATAGCCTTGCGATCTTCCGCGGTATCGTCCATAAAAATGCGGGGAAACACCGCACCTAAATTAGTTTGTGAGCGAAACACGGCGTTAATACCTTTGGGCTTTTTCCCCTGCCAGTCCGGCCCCACCAGCAAATACATGCCCGGCTCGGTATCGTACTGGATACCCACTTCAGCAAAAGAATCGGAGCGTTGATCGACAATCTGATACACCCAGAACCGGTCGCCAAAATCCGGCACTTGAATGACTACCGGTTCTTTATCCAACTCGAGAAAACCAGCGCCATAGACGACATCCTGGTTAGGAGAGGTAATAAAGCGCTGCTCGGGCGCCAGATAATCCGACAACATGCTAACGTGATTGAGAGGCGCTACCGGTAACACCCCGCCCAACAGGCCTGGATGCGGAGCGGTGGCAAACAAGGTTTGACGATTGTGCATATTCACCAAAGGCCAACCCCAAATATAGGCCATGCGACCAATGGCCTGAGCATACTCTTTGGAAACGGGCGCTCCGGCTACTGGCTTGGGAACATCCGCGGCCGACTGCGGCGCCGGGACTTGCCCTGGGGGGACAGCATCGCGGCCTAAGGCCGGTACACTTGCCAAGGTTAAGGCGGCGACTAACAATAAACGTTTACATTCCATGGTATATTCTCCGTTTGCAGAAGTAGACAAGATGCTTGCAATCCAAGGTTGCCAACAGGCGCACTATTAACAACCACTTAAGCTAGCAGACAGCGGAGGCCAAGTCGATGACAGGCGGGCACCTAACTGTCAAAGTGAGGCTCGCTGCACTTTTAGGTTAAGTCACCAATGCTTTGTTGAATGACATTGGTGCCCATGGGTGGGGACGCTATTCCCACAACCACCAGATTACTTAGCGTATCTTTCTCCCAACGCCCGATAAACCGCCTTAGAGAAATCCTCCGCCGAGACGTCTAGTTCATCCACCACTTCAACCAGATGCTCATTGTCTTCGCGGCCATCAAACCACTGCTTGCGGTAGCTACCGTCTTTATAGCCGTTATCCTGGCGAAAAAAGTTGAGCACGTTTTTGCCCACATAACGGCGATAGAGTTCGGCGTAACTCATGTTGACCCCGGCCATTAAGCGGCCGAACAACTCCAGATGAAACTGTTTATCGGTGAGGGTGGCGGCGGTAAAGGCCTCTACGTCCAAACGAAAATCGGGCTGGTCGGTGTTAATGTCCAGGGTCGTGGCCACCTGCTCGGCAATTGCATCGACCGAGGCGCCGGATTCAAGCAGAATGCTTAACCCGAAATGCCAGATATCCACTAACTCCAGGGCAACCTGTTCGGTGTCGGGGCTCTGATGTTTCCACCATTTCCAGCCGTAATGATCCATCAGCTCGCCACATTCAATCCAGATGGCCCGGTACCAGGCATTGCCCTGGGTACGCCACTCGGGGTGCACCTTGCTGTTCATATCGTCCTGCAGTTGCAGCATGGTGCGGGTTTGTTGCTTGATGGTATCCAGTGACACGGGGCTTCCTCGGTTTTAAAAAGAGATGTTATTGGGGGCGATGTTGCTGTGCGCGCGAGAAGAGCTTGTAAAAGTTCCGGGTGGTAATCTCGGCCAGCTCGTCGTAGCTAATGCCTTTTATATCGGCGACAAACTCGGCTACTTCGCGCACATTTTTGGGTTCGTTGGGTTTACCGCGATAAGGCACCGGCGCCAGATAGGGAGAATCAGTTTCCACCAGCAGACGATCCAGCGGCATTTTGCGGGCCACCTCTTGCAGCTCTTTGGCGTTTTTAAAGGTAACAATGCCGGACAGAGAAATGTAGTAGTTCATTTCCATAGCAGCCTGGGCCATTTCCCAGCTTTCGGTAAAGCAGTGCAAAACACCGGCATGCTCCGGGTTGCCGTGGGCTTTAATCAAATCCAGCGTATCCTGCCGCGCAGCGCGGGTGTGAACCACCACCGGCAGACCTTGCTCACCGGCCACTTCAAGGTGGAGAGCAAAGCTGGCTTTTTGCTCTGCTACCGATTCGGTCTCGTGGTAGTAATCCAACCCGGTCTCACCAATGGCCACCACTTTATCGCGCTGTGACCAGGCGGTTAACTGCTCGCGGGTGGCAGTGCCGGCGCTAACATCGCAGGGGTGCACCCCCACCGAGGCCAATACCGTGGGGTGCTGCTGGGCGATATCCAGCACGGTTTCAACGTTATCCAGACTAATACTGATGCACAGCATCTGTCCGATGCCGCGCTCGTGGGCGGCATCAATCGCGCCCTGTAATTTGCCGTCGTAGGGCTCAAGTTTGAGACGATCGAGATGGCAATGGGAATCCACTAGCATAATCTTGCCATTAGGTTGGTGCGTGAGAATGGGAGCGGATTACATGGTGTGAGTCGGGCGATCCGACTCCAGCGAACCCGCCAGGTAGTTTTCAATTTTGGTAACGGCGGTGTTGTCTTCATCGGTAAACTGTACCCCGATACCGGCGGCCCGGTTACCCTGAGCCCCGCGCGGTGTTACCCACACCACCTTACCCGCCACCGGAATTTTTTCCGGCTCGTCCATCAGATTGAGCAGCATAAACACTTCATCCCCCAACTTGTACGGCTTATTGGTGGGAATAAACAGACCGCCGTTTTGCACAAAGGGCATATAGGCGGCATAAAGAACCGCCTTGTCCTTAATGGTCAGCGAGAGTATGCCGTTACGGGCGCCGCCAAGTGCTTGCATAGGTGTCAATCCGATGTGAATTTTGGCCGTTAACAGTAATAGATAAGCCTGTTAGTGTCCAGCCGCTGGTTTTATTGCATCCGACAACAGACCAATGGACAGCGCGTACTTAAACGCCGGGTTGTAGCTCATGATGGTGCAGAAATTGCGATAGACAATGTAGCCCACATTATCGCCTTTGTCTGCCAGCACCAAAGCTGCCGGAATAGCCACATCGGGCAAGTCCGAGCCATCGGCGCGGCGCACACCCAACTTTTGCCAGTCACGCAAATCACGCCACACACCCAGGCTTTTAAAACGCTTGCAGTCCGCATCCGGCGTCAGGCCTTCGCTTTGTTCGGCGGGTAGGCTCTGCTCACCCCCGGGCGGCAATTGCACCGGGCGGCCCCAGGTTTGGTCGGCGCGCCAGCCGCGCACGCTAAAATAGTGGGCGATAGAGGCGAATACGTCTGCCTCGTTGTTCCAGATATCTTTCTTGCCGTCACCGTCAAAGTCCTGCGCGTAACGCTGGTAGCTGTCGGGCATAAATTGCGGCTGCCCCATGGCCCCGGCCCAGGAGCTTTTCATTAAGTCGTATGAAGGGAAGCCCGAGTCCATCATTTCCAGCGCGGCAAGAAACTGCGAACGGAAATAGGCCCCGCGTCGTTTGTCATAGGCGAGAGTTGCCAGCACATTGAATAGCGACTCTTTCAGTTTAAAGGTGCCGTAATTGGTTTCCATCCCCCAAATAGCAACGATAAACCGAGGCTGCACCCCATAGCGCTCAGCGACCTGCTGTAACAGCTCACTGTGCTCTGCCATTAGCTTGCGGCCAGATTGTTTTTTCCAGTCGCTGAGCCGGCGCCCTAAATACATATCATAGGTTTCTACCACTTCGGCCTGCGAGCGATCTTGTTTGATCACACGCTTCACCGGCGGGGTAATATCGGCGAACGCCTGATCGACGGTACCCTGGCTAACCCCCTGCTCCAGGGCTTCGGCTTTTAGCGCTTCCAGCCACTGATAAAAAGCGGCATCGTCTTCGCTTTGCTCGGCGTGCACGGCACCAACTGCCAGCAACAACAGGGAAAAGCCGGTAACAATCGAGCGTTTTAAAGAGTACTTCATAACTTATTCACTTAGGCTCGGCGCTTTATCAGAATACCCCAGTCGAGCAGGATTTCTTCAAGCAACAATTGTTTATTGGGGTTGGCGCCACTGGCCAATCGTTTTTTGCAATCTAACAGTTTTTCTTGGTAGCGATGCAACAGATTCGGCTGAATAGCTCTGAGCAATTCAGCGCTGCCGTTATCCATCTGTTGCATGGGAGCAACCGGCACACCCAGCTGCCAGCGCGCTAAGTCGTGCAGCCAGCCAATTAACCAGTTGACCGAGCCGGCTGCATCGCCACCCTGCCATTTCGCTGCTAAGGCGATGGCATCGGTTTGTCCCAGGCTAAGCTGAAGCAAATCATCCTGCCACTGGCGGCGGGTTTCCAACTCGTCGCCCTGCATTAAATCCCGCGCCGCCAAAGGCGCACCGCGGGCGATGTCCAGTAACTCTTTGGCATTGTAATCGGTGCCGGACACCAGGGGTGTGAGCCAGTGCAGGCTTTGCTCGGCAGACGGTATTGCCAGGGTGCGAATTTGACAGCGGCTGCGAATGGTGGGCAGAACGGCGCTGGGGGAGTCGCTTACCAGCATCAGTAATGTGCGCGCAGCCGGCTCTTCCAGGGTTTTTAGCAAAGCGTTTGCGGCATTGACATTCATGGCCTCAGCGGGCTGCAGTATCACCACTTTATAGCCCGACTGCTGCGCCGTTTTACCTTGGGTTTCAGCCAGGCGCCGCACATCGTCCACGCGAATGGCTTTGCCAGGCTCCTCCGGTTCCACCACGACAAAATCCGGATGAGTAGCGGCGCGATTCAGTTCACAGGATTTGCATTGACCACAGGCGGATTCGGCGCGCGGCGAGCTGCACAACAGAAACTGCGCCAGCACTCGCGCCAAATGCCGCTTGCCTAACCCAGCGGGGCCGGCAAGCATAATAGCGTGAGGCAAGCGGTCAGCTTGCAGCTGCTGGTAGAAGCTGCGCCAGATATCTTGCTGCCAAGGGTAAGGTAGTGCGGGAAAATCACTCATCAAATCAATCTACTGCTGTTTAGCCGAAGCTTACCAAGGCACCGCTGCTTTTGCGATAATGCCCGGCCTTAATTTTTGTAAGAGGCGGTTGGATGCAGACTTTGGAAATTCTCTGGCAGGATGATCACCTGCTGGTGGTCAATAAACCACCGGGGCTGCTGACCGTACCCGGACGAGGGCCAGAAAAACAAGATTGCCTGATCAACCGCTTGCTCATCCCCTACCCTAACAGTCGCATTGTGCACCGGCTGGATCAGCCCACCTCGGGCCTGGTGATTGTGCCGCAAAGTTACGCAGCGCTGAAACACATCGGCCGTCAGTTTGAGACGCGGCAGGTGAGCAAAGAATATATCGCCGTGGTGGCGGGGCTGGTAGCGCACGATAGCGGCGAGGTTGAGCTCCCCCTCATTTGCGATTGGCCCAACAGGCCCCGACAGATGGTGGACTTTGAGCACGGCAAACCCGCCCTGACCCGCTATCAAGTGCTTGAGCGCAATAACCAGACGCAAACTTCGCGAGTACTACTGACGCCGGTTACCGGCCGCTCCCATCAGCTTCGGGTGCATATGTTGTCACTGGGCCATCCGATTCTGGGAGATAATCTCTATGCCCCCGAGGCGGTCGTCGCTGCGTCTGATCGGCTGCTGCTGCACGCACAGAAGATAGCTTTTACCCACCCCGACAGCGGTGAGACGCTCGAAGTTAACTGTCCCAGCGCTTTTTAGCCGCTTGCAGTAGCGCGGCAACATCCACCTGTACATTGGCAAGGGGCTGCCCGGCATCAATTAAGCCATAACGCTCAGGCGCTGCGGCAATTCGCTCGCGGTAGCCCTGGCGCACGCGCTGAAAAAAATCCAGATTCTCGCGCTCGAATCGATCCAGCTCGGCCCGGGCACTGGCGCGGGCAAGGCCAAGCTCGGGTTCTATATCCAGTACGATGGTCAAATCGGGCCGCAAATCTCCCTGCACCTGCTGCTCCAGCGAGGTAATTAAATCGGTATCCAGGCCGCGGCCGTTTCCCTGGTAGGCATAGGTAGCGTCGGTAAAGCGATCACACAACACCCATTCGCCGCGCGCCAGGGCGGGCTTAATAACCTGCTCTAAGTGCTGGGCGCGGGCGGCAAATACCAAGAGTAATTCGGCCGCAGCGTCCACAGGCTCATCGCGCTGAGCCAGCAATAAACTGCGAATTTCTTCGGCCAGCGGAGTGCCGCCCGGCTCCCGACTCACCAACACCTTATGCCCCTCGGCTTCTATCCAGGCTTTGACAAAAGCAAGGTTGGTACTCTTTCCAACCCCCTCGGTGCCCTCCATTGTGATAAATCTGCCGCGCTCTGCCACTGCCCTCTCAACCTCTTAATTTTCGCTCCGCCCCATCGGCGGCTGACTTGCTTCGCCGAAGTCTACACAGACTGGGCGGCCAGCACGACCGCCAGTTTAAAAAAACTCCGCATCAATCTTTACACCAATAACTTTGCAGTGTTAACTTAACTCCAACAACTTAACACTGTTAACAAGAGTTGACAGGCCGTACGCGGGACAAATTCACCTGGCGAAGCCAGCTAGAAAGGGAGAAGGCTATATGCACACACTGACCAAACTATGGGCCCGTGCGGTAATCAGGGGCCGCTGGATCATTCTGCTCTGCGCGGCATTAGGGCTTGCCCTGGCGTTCGTACCCATGGACAAACTTTATTACGACAATGCCAACGAGCGCTTCTTTGTAGAGGGCGATCCAAATCTGGTGGCGTTTAATCAACTACTGGAGCGGTTTGGCGATATCGAATATCTCACCCTGGGGCTGCAGGCGCCGCCCGGGCGGGATGTTTTTGACCCAGACCTACTCACGGTGGTCGACCAGCTAAGCCACTTTTTACTGGAACAACCTCAGGTTACCCAGGTTCGCTCCCTTACGCGCTACGAGTACACCCACTCGGAAGGCGCCATGATGGCCACCGATGATCTGCTCGCTTCGCTCAATGACCCCGATGATATAAAGCGTGCCCGCGAACTGATTCACCACCAGCCCATGGCTCTGGGCACTCTGGTGAGCGAAGATTTGCAACACACGCGCATCGCCGCACGGGTGAAATACGAAGTTGGCAGCAGCGACGCCAAGGTGGAACTGGTAGCAAAAGTGCGCGAATTTCTCGCCCAACAGGATTTCGCACAGCGCGGGTTTGATGTTCGCTTGAGCGGCCAGCCGGTTTTCAGCGAGCAATTTGAGGTTTTGACCAAACGCGATCAAAGCTGGATCAACCCCACCATGGCGGTGGTGATGATCATCATTTTGTTTCTCAGCTTTCGCTCTATCAGTGCCATGCTGCTACCCTGGCTGGTGATCGGCAGTGGCATTACCTATGTCACCGGGATTCAGGCGAGCCTGGGCTGGCCTCACTCAGTGGTCGAATCAGCGCTGGTACCCGCATTGATTATTATCGGTATCGGTATTTCTGTGCATGTGCTGGTGGAGTTTTACCACGCCCGGGCCCAGGGGCTGACGCCACCACAGGCGGCGCAACACACCATAGAGCAGTTGTGGCTCCCGGCTTTTTATACTGCCCTTACCACCAGTGCGGGCTTTCTCGCCCTCGGCGTTACCGAATTGCTTCCCATGAAACAGTTCGCCTGGCTGGGCGCCATAGGTGCAATGACGTTATTCGTTGTTGCGCTAACGGTACTGCCGGCAGTTCTGAGTTTTATAAAACCCTTTTCCAAACGCACCGCCAAGGTCGTAAGCAACGGCACTATCGCAACGCTGACCTCGCGCCTGCCCGGCATCACTCAGAGTTTGCAAAAACCATTGCTCGCTGGCGGCGCACTGCTTCTATTGGTAAGTCTGGTGCTACTTCCCAAGCTTGAGATCGACTCTAACTTTATTACTTATTTTAAAGAGGATAATCCCACCCGGCAGGATTTAGAGTATTTCGATAATACCTACAACGGCCTGCAGAACATCGACGTGATGATCGACAGCGGCAGCGAAGGTGGGATTCACGAGCCGGATTTTTTGCAACGCATCGAGGCGCTGCAACAATGGCTGGAATCACTGCCGCAAACCGGCGCTGTCAATTCGCTGATTGATTTTCATAAAGAAATCAATCAAGCCCTGCACTACGACGATCCCGCTTGGTATCAACTACCCAGCGATCGCGCTATGGCCGCCCAGTTTTTACTCCTGTACGACAACACCGGCCCCAACGAAGACTTAACCGACAGCAAAGATTTTTACGAGCGCTATCTCAGACTAAGCGTGCCGGTGACTAATATGGCCGCCAGTGAAACCCGTCATCTACTGGATAAGATAGAACGGCAGCTGGAGCTGCATTACCCGCAGTTGCAAGTACAACTGACCGGCTCGCTGGTCATGTATAACGCCCAGGACATGTATATCAACCAAGGCATGTCGCGCTCTTTTCTGATAGCCCTGGGATTAATCGGCGCTGCCTTTGTGGTGTTGTTTCGCTCGGTGAAATACGGCCTTATCGCCCTGGTACCGAGCATAGTTCCCATTCTGATCACCGGAGCCCTGTTGGTGGTGCTGGGTATTCCACTCAACCTCGGCACCATGATTGTAGGCGCCATGACCATGGGGATTGCGGTAGACGATGCAATCCACGTGATGAACCGCTATCTGCGCGTCAAGCGCGGCGGCGCGTCTACCCGCGATGCCATCGCCCGCGCTATGAATGAGTCCGGCCGCGCGGTGGTTTTCACCTCGCTGGTTTTAGTGTCGGGCTTCAGCGTTATGTTGCTGGGATCGTTTATTCCCTACATCTACACAGGTCTTTTCGCCGCCACCATTATGGCGCTGGCACTACTGGGAGATTTGCTTTTCCTACCCGCACTTTTGTTTTGGATTGACGGCAAAAAAGAGAGTAACACCGACCAGCCCCAAGCAATCACCAAGGAGGTAACACCATGAAATTGCGGATACTAAACAGCATCTTTCTCGCATTATTTATCTCATCCCCGGCGTGGGGTGACAGCCTATCGGCCCGCGCCATTGTGGAGAAAATGGACACCCGCTATACCGGCGACTCTTCGCGCGCCGATGCCCAGCTTATTTTAATTGACCGCAAAGAGCGCGAGCGTGTGCGCGATATTCGTCTGTACACGCTAGAAAATTCAGAGGTGGAAAAATCCATTTCATTTTTTGTTTCCCCAACCGATGTAGCCGGCACCACCTACATGAATTTCGACTATGCCGACGGTCGCGAGGATGACTCCTGGCTTTACCTGCCGGCGCTAAAGCAAGTACGCAGAGTCGCCGCCGGCGATAAATCTGGCTCGTTTATGGGCAGTGATTTCACCTATTCGGATATTAACGGCGTCAATACCGATTGGTACCAGTATCAGATACTGGAGGAAAACGCACAGGTAGATGGCGCCGATACCTGGCTGATTGAGTCCACCCCTAAGCCTGAGTTTGCCGACAAAGTCGCCAGCGAAACCGGCTATAAAAAATCACACCTTTGGATTCGCAAAGACAACTTTGTCCAGGTTCAGGGCAAGATTTGGCTCGATAGCGGCGGGCGCACCAAATACTTCAGCGCATCTAAGCTGGAGCTTATCGATGACATCTGGACAGCGCATCGCTTACAAATGATTACCGTGCGCGGCGATGAAAAAGAGCATGCTAGCGTGTTTGAGTTTCGCAATTTTGTCTACAACCAGCATACCGACCCGGCGCTGTTTACCACGCAAAGTATGCAGCGTGGCATGCAATGATTAACACTAAACAACTGCTTCTGCTCGCTTTGCTGGGCGCGGCAAATGCATCGGCGCAGGATTTTTTTGCCGCCGTGCAAACCAGCGACACCGAGCGCCCTAACCTGCAAAGCCCCTGGAGTCATCGCGCCTGGCTACAGCTGAAAACAGGCTATGGCTGGCACACACCGTCATTGCCGGCGAGCCGCCAGCAAAGTGATTTGACCCGTACGGAAACCCACTTATTTGCCGAGCTGGGCTGGCGCCAGGGCCCCTGGCGGGCGCAAATTGGTGGCTCACTGGTGCAAGATTGGCTGCCGCAGCTGCGCGATGCCGGCATTTGGCAGGGTTACCCATTTACGGGCGAGCAATTGCGCGACCGCCGCCTGCGCCTGGAGATGGCCGACACATTTGTCTCCTGGCAACAGGGCGACTGGTGGTTAAAGGCGGGCTACCAGACCTTAGCCTGGGGCGAAGCGGAATCACTTAAAATAACCGATGTGCTGGCCCGGCGGGACCAGCGCTGGCCGGGGCAGGAAGACCTGGAGAAACTGCGCCTACCGGTGGGCTCGGTGCGTATCACCTGGGCAAATAAGTTAGACCTGGTAACACTGATCGAACCCGAGCCAGATCGCCTGCCTGCGGCCTATGATGAGTTTGACCCTTATATCGCCCTGCGTACCGGCAACCCCGCGCAAGATCCAGTACTGATAAAAAAACGCGACAACCGACCCGGTCTGGCGCTGCGCTATCGCCAACACTGGCAGGGAGTCGACAGCCAGCTCTTGATCGCCGATGTCGCCAGCTACGAGCTGGCGCCCACCGCGGCGGACTTCACTACCCAACCGGCTGAGGTTCAGCTGCAGAGCTGGCGCACCCAAGTCGCCGGGCTTGGCCTGCAGGCGGTGTACGGCAATTTTCTGCTGCGCACCGAGCAGGCCTGGCACCATCACAGCAAGGTGGCGGCGCAAGATCCCCTCGCACCCTGGCAAAAAACCGATCAGTGGCGCGGCATGCTGGGGGGCGATTACAGCGGCATTGATGATTTACAGCTCAGCGCCGAATTCAGCTGGCAATACATTGCAAACCAACAGAGCGGCCTCGCCGCTGATCGCTGGCAGCCCGGCGCCTCGGGGCGCGCCACCTACACCCTATTGAATGAAAGACTCACCCTGGAGGCCTTCGCGCTGCGCATGACCGGCAACCAGGGGGATGTCGTACGGCTATCGGCCGATTGGCAGATCAACGATGCCGTTTCGCTGGGAATTACCGCCGTAGAATATCGCGGTAGCAACCCCAGCCAACAAATATACCCTTACCGGCATAACGACGCCGTGCTAATCAACCTACGCTGGGGACTATAGCGGCTGTTAACACGCGTTTGAATCCGACGATACTTTTATCCAGTTAGCGCCGGCTTCTGTTAAAATGAGGGTTTTGCGCGAGAAAATGGGTTTATGGCAACAGATTATCCCAAAACCGAATCAGCGAGCGCGGCGGCAAAAAGTCGCTATCACCACGGCAATTTGCGCGAGTCTTTGCTGAGTTCGGCGCTGGAGTACCTACAGCACGACAGTCTGGATAACCTTAGTCTGAGAAGCCTGGCCAAAACTCTCGGCGTCACTGCTACAGCGGTATACAGCCATTTTACTGACAAAACCGATTTGCTGATTGACCTCAGAACCAAGGGTTTTGAAATACTAAGTGCGCATCTTCGTGCCACACTCGACACTGCCCCCGACGCCACTGGCGAGGTAAAGGTTCGCTTATTGGCTCATGGCTACATGGCGTTTGCCCGAGAAAACCCCAACCTGTTCGACAATTTGTTCGCCTGGACTCCGGAGCGCGACCGCATTAAGCAAGAGTGCATTGAAGCTGGCGTAGACAGCATTCAGCTGCTGCGTGGTGCGATTGTGGAAATGTTGCAACAACATCAGCTGCCCTCGAACGAATACGCTACCTATGTCGCCACCCTAAGTTCCTGGTCTTTGATTCACGGGCTCACCATGCTGGTGAAAACCGGCAGCATTGAGGGCGCCATCTACTGCGGACACTGGCCCGAGGAATTTGGCGCCGCGCACCCGCAGTCGCAGGCGCGCGCCTTTGAGCACTTGCTTACCATTGAGGTGGAAGGGTTAAAAGCGGCGGTGGCGAAAATCACTCCGTAACCTTATTATGACGGCCGATTTTTTACGGCATAGCGTTTAACCGATACCACGCCTATCCGCTACAACGCCAAATTGATACAACATCGACAACGAGGATGAACCATGATCACCCTGCACACCAACTACGGCGATATTGCCCTGGAACTGGATTTCGACAAAGCCCCCAACACCGCCGCCAACTTTAAAGAATACGCCGAAAGCGGCTTTTACGACGGCACCATTTTCCACCGTGTTATTGACGGCTTTATGATTCAAGGCGGCGGCATGGACGAAAACATGCAGCAAAAGGAAACTCGTGCGGCCATTGAAAACGAAGCCGACAATGGTCTGAAAAACGATAAAGGCACTGTTGCCATGGCGCGCACCGGCGACCCCCACAGCGCCACAGCGCAGTTTTTTATCAACGTCAAAGACAACGACTTTTTAAACCACAGCGGCAAGAACGCCCAGGGCTGGGGCTATTGTGTGTTTGGCAAAGTGACCGATGGCATGGACGTGGTGGAGAAAATCAAAAACGTACCCACCGGTAGCCGCGGTTTCCACCAGGACGTACCCGTGGATGCGGTTATTATCGAAAAGGTCAGTGTTGCTTAAGCCCTATGGCTACACAGTTTATCTCTGACTTGCACCTGCACGCCTCGCGCCCCGAGGCGGCGCAGGCGTTCTACCGGTTTCTCGAACAGCACGCGCATAACATCGATGCCCTGTATATTCTGGGTGATTTTTTCGATGCCTGGATTGGCGACGATGACGACGACCCGTTTATTGCTGAGGTGGCAGAAAAACTGAATGCCACCGCCGCTAGCGGCACGGCCATTTTCTTTATGCACGGCAATCGGGATTTTTTACTCGGCGATGACTTTGCACGCCGCGCCGGTTTAACGTTGCTGCAGGACCCGACGCTGATTGATCTTTATGGGCGCTCAGCGCTGCTGCTCCACGGCGACAGTTTATGTACCCGCGACAGCGAATATATGGCACTGCGCCAGCAACTTCGCTCACCCCAGTGGCAGGCGCAAATTCTTTCTCAGCCACTTGATGTAAGAAGAGCCCTGGCCGCCGAGCTGCGCAGCAAAAGCAAAACCATGAACAGCTCTAAAGCTGAAGACATTATGGATGTCACTCCGCAGGCTGTGGTGGAACTAATGGAGCAAGAAAAAGTGTCGCTGATGATTCACGGCCACACCCACAGGCCAGCGCGCCACCCACTGACCTTAAATCATGGTACGGGCGAGCGCATAGTACTGGGCGACTGGCACGACTACGGCTGGAGCCTGTACGCTGATACGGATACTTTAGAGCTGCGCCACTGGCCGATTTAACAGTCTACTCGACTTGACTTAAATAACCTTGGAGTAACGACCGGCCCCATGCCGCGGATTTTTTGCAAGGTAGGCGTCAAACACCATGGCGATACGCCGTATGACCATCTTGCCCAGGCGGCTGACTTCTAATCCGTCATCGCTCAAGGTTAACAGGCCATCTCTCTCAAGCTCAGCCAGAGCCTCAAGCTCTGTGGCAAAATAGTCGGTTGCGATCACCCCAAAGTGTTCACCCAGCTCTTGCCAGTCAAGCCGATAATGACACATCAACTGCGTAATCGCCCAGCGGCGAATAACATCGTCACGAGTTAAGCAAACGCCCCGCTCTACCGGGAGCCGACCTGAGTTCAACGCTTGCTGATAGTCTTTTACCGACTTTTGATTTTGCCAGTAAACATTTCCCACCGAGCTGATGGACGAAACCCCCAGGCCAATGAGGTCGCATTCGCGACCGGTGGCATAACCCTGAAAATTTCGCTGCAGCCGATTTTCCCGCTGGGCGAGCACCAAATCATCGGTTTCCAAGGCAAAGTGGTCCATACCAATGTGCACATAGCCTTCGCGCTGCAACTGCTCAAGCGCATGACTGAATATTTGCAGCTTTACTTCGGCGGCCGGTAAATCCACCGAGTGAATCAATCTCTGGCTTTTTATCTGCGCCGGCATGTGAGCATAGCTAAATAAACTCAATCTGTTGGGCCGTAACTGAATCACACTGTCCAGGGTTTGGGTAAAACTTGCCAGGCTTTGATGAGGCAAGCCGTAAATAAGATCCATATTGATTGAATGAAAACCGCATTGTCGTGCGCGCTCAACCAGATCGCGCACTTGGGCCTCACTATTGAAGCGATTCACCGCCGCCTGCACCTGTGGGTTAAAATCTTGCACCCCCATACTCAAGCGGTTAAAACCGAGGCCTCGCAATACCTCAATGGTCTCCACTGCAGTTTGGCCCGGATGAATTTCCACCGCATGTTCGGCGCTGTCATCGCAAGCAAGATTAAAATAACGCAACGTTAGCGCCATTAGCTGCGCCATTTGCTTATGGCTTAAATAAGTGGGCGTGCCACCGCCCCAGTGCAACTGACGCACTTCGCGATAAATACCCACAAGCTCGCGATAATGCTCCATTTCCTGCGCCAGACTTTGCAAATATTCATCGACCCGATTGCGATTGCGGGTCACTACTTTATTGCAACCGCAGTAGTAGCAGAGGCTTTGGCAGAAAGGCAGATGAAAATACAGCGACAGCGGTTTATTGTGGCGCTGACTGTTGAGCATAGCCTCAAGCTGATCGGCCAGAGCGAACTCCGGCCGGAACTGTAAGGCGGTAGGATAAGACGTATAACGTGGGCCGGATAAATCATAGCGACCCACTAAATCGCGCCATTGCTGCGCCGGGATAGATGTGTTCATAGTAGCCCTCTTGCCAGTAGCTACTATAAGCTGTGAACGGGGTGTACCTCTTGATTTGCATCAAGCTTAGGGTCGGTAAAAAACTCTCTAATCGCGCTCGCCTCCCACATTGTATCCTGATAGCCAAGCTCAATCAGCTCAGTGATAAAAGGGTTGGCAAACAACAGATAACTGGCGGCCGTCGCCCCTCCACCCTTAGCCGTTGCACCTGTAGCGCGGAGAAAGTAGCGCACACTCGCAGGCAAGTAGCGCACCTTGCGCCCCGCGATTGCATCCACAGCTTTACTGGGTGAAACCACCAGACTCTGCACGGGCCTTAAGCCTATACCTTCGGCCTCTAACTGTTCGCGGGGGATAAGCTTGAGCAACCGGTTAAGGCGCTCCATGTGTTCAATATCGTTTTCCAGGGCATCGATAAACGCACTGTTGAGCAAATGCCCGACAATCTGCGCCATGGAGGGCGAGTGCCTTATCGGCATACGCTTGCCCCAGTGCTTGGGGTTGCGGTTGCCACTGACCCCAATCACGAATAGCGAATCAGCCCCCAGGTGCAGCGCGGGGCTTAAGGGCGCCAGCTGACGCAGGGCGCCATCGCCAAAGTATTCGCGATTAATGCGCACGGTGGGAAAAATAGTAGGAATCGCCGATGAAGCCAATAAGTGTTCCAGGCGAATGGGGGTAGGCACACCCTCGCGGCGAAAACGGCGCCAGCCGGCTAACTGAGGCTCCCCCTGAAAAAAACTGACAGAACGGCCCGAGGTGTACCCCATGGCGGTGATACTCACGGCGCGTAGCTTGCCAGCGCTGATGTTTTTTTCAATGTTGCCGAAGGCAATTTTGTCCGCCAGCAACTCCCACAAAGGGCCATTGTCCAGCAGTGACAAAGGCCTGTGGCGGCCGATACCGTCATTGAACAAAGACAAGCCCAAGCGCCCGAAGCTTTTGCCTATATCCCACCAACCGTGGCGATACACCTGATCGATAGAAAGCTTAAGCCACAAGATAGACAAATGATTAACCGCCTGGCGAAAGGTGCCGGGGTGAGCGGCGAGCGCCATGGCATTAATGGCGCCCGCGGAGGTACCACAAATGATAGGAAAGGGATTGTCTATGCCGTCGGGCATGATATCGGCAATCGCCTGTAACACACCAACCTGGTAGGCTGCGCGGGCGCCGCCGCCGGACAGTATTAACGCTGTTTGGCTCAAATGCGCCGCCCCCGGATTTTGTTATTCCTTGAGTTTACGTCTGAGTACTTTACCCACATTGGTTTTGGGCAGCTCATCGCGAAACTCGACGCTGCTGGGCACTTTATAGGCCGTCAGCGACTGGCGGGCAAAATCACGTACATCCTGCTCGCTGAGGTTGGGATTGCTGACCACCACAAACGCTTTCACCAACTCACCGCTCTCTTCATCGTCTACCCCGACCACAGCGGCTTCGACAATTTCCGGGTGTGCGGTTAAGGCGTCTTCCACTTCATTGGGGAAAACTTTAAACCCAGACACGTTAATCATGTCTTTTTTACGGTCGACAATTTTGACATAGCCCTCGGCGTCGATAACTGCAATATCGCCAGTTTTAAGCCAGCCGTCGTCACCGAGAATCTCGCGCGTCGCCTCCTCGCGGTGCCAATAACCTTTCATGACCTGGGGACCACGTACACACAGCTCACCCGCCTCACCCACCGGCAGGTCGGTGCCATCTTCATCGATAGTTTTAACCTCGGTCTGCGGCACAGGCAAACCTACGGTACCCAGCTTGATGGCCTGACGCGGATTAATACAAACGACCGGTGAGGTTTCCGTTAAACCATAGCCCTCACATACGGGAGTGCCGGTGACCTCTTCCCAGCGTTTGGCGGCATCCTTAGTGAGCGCCATACCACCGGAAGATGACAAACGCATATGAGAAAAGTCCAGGTTGCGGAAATCCTCGTTGCGGCACAGTGCGTTAAACAAAGTATTCAAACCGACAAAACAGGAGAAGGGTTTGCCTTTTAACTCTTTAACAAAGCCGGGAATGTCGCGGGGGTTGGGAATCAATAAATTCTCGTTGCCCAAAGAAAAGGCGCACATGCAGTGAATGGTGTAGGCGTAAATATGATACAGCGGCAGAGGCGCAACAAATAAATCCTGGTTTTTGCGAAAGCAATCCTGCATATGCAGGTTTACTTGCAGCATGTTTGCCACCAGATTGCGGTGCGTCAGCATCGCGCCCTTGGCGACACCGGTAGTCCCCCCCGTGTATTGCAATACGGCAACATCGTCGGGAGTAGCGCTGTGCGGCTTGGGCGCCTGGCTTGCGGCTTTAATAACCTGAGTAAACGATTCGGACTTGGCAAAAGAAAAATCTGGCACCAGCTTTTTAACGTGCTTTACCACAAAGTTAACCAAGGTGCGCTTGAGTGGCGGATGCAAATCGGCCAGTTCGGTCACGATTACATGCTCAACATCTGTCTGCTCAATAATCTCGGAAGCGGCGGCTGCAACATTCGCCAGTACCACCAAGGCCTTGGCGCCCGAGTCGGTTAACTGGTGCTTAAGCTCTGAGGCGGTGTAAAGCGGATTGGTGTTTACCACTACCATACCGGCGCGAATTGCACCGAAAACCGCCACGGGATACTGCAGCACATTGGGCAACTGAACAGCGATCCGGTCTCCTGGCTGCAACTGTGTGCACTGCTGCAAATAAGCCGCAAACTGACCGCTCAGCCGATCGATATCGCGATAAGTCAGCGTATGTCCCAGGCAGGTAAATGCGGGGCTGTCAGCGAACTCGGCGCAGGCCTCGGTAAATACATCGACAATGGTGCGATTGCAGTCCAGAGTCATACCACGCTCTCCTTTTTGTACTTATTGAGTGACCAGATCATAACGTAAGTCTTCACCTACGGGTATATATCCAGAGCTTAGCAGATTAACGATGTCAAATACGCGATTATCGCCGCGGTCAGGCCCCAAATAGTTTGCCCTTGCGATTCGAACACAGGCACGCTTACCCGAGTTTCACCGCGTTGAAAACTATCGCGGCGCACGGCGCACTCGGGCCGCAGCTGACTGAGTGGCACCTGGAAAATCAAATCCAGCTCGGCCGGATCGGGGGCGAGCTGTACCGGCTCGGTTACCAGCCCCACCACCGGCGTCACATTCACTCCGCGCTTGGTTTGAAAGGCCGGCATGCGCCCCAGCAGCCGCACGACATCCGGCGCCAGGCCGATTTCTTCAAACGCTTCACGCAGTGCGGTTTGGGCGAGATTGCGATCTTCTGACTCCCACATGCCGCCGGCAAAGGCAATCTCCCCGGGGTGATGCTGCAAATGGGCCGCGCGCCGGGTAAGAATCAGTGAGGGTTCACCGGCCTCGCAGGTGATGGCCACCAACACGGCGGCTTGGCCTCGTGCAGGCGGCTCTTCTCGCCCGTAGGCGGCGGGCAATAGTTGACTGGAAAGATGCGTCCAGAGCGCTTCAGACATCGGCCAAATGCCAGATATCGTACGCTGGCTCTTCAAAGGGATGGGCCTCAAGCAGGGCACGCTTGGCAGACTGAATATGCTCAGCGTCGCAAACCAGCTCGACCCGCCACTCGGGATCGCAGCTCAGCTTGCCCTGCGCCCCGCTGTAAGGGTCACTGCCCGCTAAGGGCCGAAACTGGCCCTGGCCGAGTACCTGCCAGCAGCATTGGTCGTAGTTACCAATTTTCCCGCCACCGGCGGCAAACACGGCCTGCTTAACTGTCTCAAGGTGGCTGTCGGGGACAAAAAAGACGAATTTGTACATGGGACACTCCGTCTGAAGTCGGGAGTCAGATGTCTGACGCGCAACCGCATCGGACATCCGACATGAGGTCTCCGACGTTTATATCACTCTAACCGTAATCACATGCTCAACCGCTTTAATCGCGGCTATTACGTCATCGCCTGGGCTCTGCTCTACATCGATAATATTGTAGGCAAGCTCGCCTCGGCTTTTGTTGACCATGTCGATCACATTGACATTGTTGTCGGCCAATACCGACAGTACATGGCCCAGCACGCCCGAGACATTCTCGTTACAGAACGTAATTCGCGAGCTGTCCGTACCGGTGCGCTCCATCTGTACGGCGGGAAAGTTAACCGAGTTTTTGATGTTACCGTTTTCCAGGTAGTCCATCAGTTGATCGGCGGCCATAATGGCGCAGTTTTCTTCTGCCTCGGCGGTGCTCGCGCCAATGTGCGGCATGGCGTAAACATCATCGCGGTTAAGCAAGATAGGCTCGGGAAAGTCGCAAATGTACATGCGCAACTGCTTCGCATCCAGGCTCGCCACTACCGCTTCGGCGTCTACAATCGCCTCGCGGGCAAAGTTGAGCAGCACCGCACCGGCTTTTACAGATTTGAGAGACTCTTCGTTAATCAGGTGGTGCGTCGCCTCAATGGCCGGCACGTGCAAGGTGACATAGTCGCAACGGGATAACAGCGACTGCAGGTTCTCTGCACGCATCACCTGGCTTGGCAAACGCCAGGCGGCTTCCACCGACAGCGCCGGATCGTAACCTACCACGTTCATACCAAGGGCCAGGGCTGTTTCAGCCACCAGAGAACCGATAGCGCCCAGGCCGACAACGCCCAGGGTTTTACCCATCAGCTCGCTACCGGCAAACTGGGATTTTTGCTTCTCCATCAGCTTGCTCATCTCACCGGCGTCGCTCATATCGGTGAGAGAGTTAGACCAGTTCATACCGGGAATAATACCGCGCGAAGCCAGCAGCATACCGGTCAACACCAGCTCTTTTACCGCGTTAGCGTTAGCACCCGGGGCGTTGAACACCACTACGCCTTTTTTGCTGTACTCGGCCACTGGCACATTGTTGGTGCCGGCACCGGCGCGGGCCACGGCTTTTACCGATTCGGGCAGAGCTTCATCGTGCAATTTATGACTGCGCAGAATATAACCATCGGGGTTGTTGATATCGCTGGCCACTTCGTACTGGGCGCGGTCGAAACGATTGAGCCCTTTCACCGAAATTTTGTTGTAGGTTTTAATTTTATACATAGTGCATTCCCAGTGTTTGTAAACAAAAGCGCGCTCAGTTGAGCGCGCTAAATGTAAAGATTGTAAGCGTAAATCAGGCAGTGACCTGGGCGTAGGCCCAGCTCAACCAGGGCAGCAGCGCTTTTAGATCGTCGGTCTCCACGGTCGCACCACACCAAATACGCAACCCCGGAGGCGCATCACGATAGGCGCCTATGTCATAGGCTACGCCCTCGGTGTCCAACAGTTTAACCAGTGCTTTGCCCTGCTCGGGGGTGGCATTTAACTTAAAGCACACGCTGGTGTTCGAGCGGGTGGCTTTGTCGGCGGCGAGAAAGTCAATCCAGTCATTGGCGGCGACAAACTCTTCCAGCACCTCCAGATTTGCCTCGCTGCGGCGAATGGTTTCGGCCACGCCACCGATAGACTCAACCCAGTTGAGGGCATCCAGGTAATCGGCCACACACAGCATAGAGGGAGTATTGATAGTGGCGCCCTCAAAGATACCTTCTACCAGCTTGCCGCCTTTGGTCATGCGGAACAGCTTGGGCATAGGCCATGGTGGCTCGTAGCTTTCCAGTCGCTCAACCGCACGGGGGCCTAAAATCAAAACCCCATGCGCACCTTCGCCGCCCAGCACTTTCTGCCAGCTGAAAGTCACAACATCCAGCTTTTCCCACGGCAGCTCCATGGCAAATACCGCTGAGGTAGCATCGCAAATAGTCAGACCCTGGCGGTCATCGGCAATCCAATCGCCATTGGGCACTTTTACACCCGAGGTAGTACCGTTCCAGGTAAAAATAACATCGTTATCGAAATTAACTTTGCCCAAATCCGGCAATTCACCGTAGTCGGCCTCAAGCGCATTCACATTATCCAGCTTCAGCTGCTTGGTCACATCGGTCAGCCAGCCTTTACCGAAGGATTCCCACTGCAGTACATCTACCGGGCGCTGCCCCAGCATTGACCACATAGCCATTTCCACCGCACCTGTGTCCGAGCCGGGGACAATACCCACGCGATAACCCTCGGGCAGGCCCAGCAGCTGTTTGGTTTGCTCGCAGGCTTTACCCAGGGCATTTTTACCAATGCTTGAGCGGTGCGAACGACCGAGAGTAGACACGTCCAGATTCGCGACATCATAGCCCGGGCGTTTGCTGCAGGGGCCGGAAGAGAAGTTAGGGTTTTGCGGTTTTACCGAAGGTTGCATGGCATTCCTCTGAACAGTCCAGTAAGGGTGCGGCTACGGGGCGCTTCAGACACCACCGCAGGTTAAAAATCGGGCGCTGATTATGCCAGCTGACGGCGGCTCGGTCTATGGTGTGACACCGCACAAATGCACAGATAGATCGCTGCGCGAAACGGTATCAGCCCAGCGCGACGCAATTGGGTTATAGTGGCCTACCATGAAAACCCTCGTACACCACCTATTGATTGCTTTCGCCCTGGGGCTACCACTGCTTCTGCTGGGATATAATGCCGAGCTGTTGAACCCGCTGCTGGAATATCAGCGCGCGGCACTGGATGACGGACAGCTGTGGCGCCTTTTCAGTGCGCACATTGTGCATTTGAATTTAATTCACTCGGCCATGAATGCCGCCGCCTTGCTGCTGATTTTATTTTGGGCTGGCGCCGAGCGACAACCCGTCTCTATCGCGGTAAGCGCATTATTCTGCGCACTGTTTATCAGCGTTTGTCTGTACGTATGGCAGCCACAGGTGAGTTACTACGTGGGTTTATCCGGTGTGCTACACGGTCTGCTGGTATTTTTGCTGGCGCCCATTTGTACCCGCAATGACCCAGTTGGCTGGGCGGTAATACTGGCACTGGGAGTCAAGCTTTGCTATGAACGAATTATCCCGGGCGGTCACAGCGCTACCGAAGTACTTATTGCCGGGCCGGTACTGTCAGTTGCGCATTTATACGGCGCCCTGGGCGGGGCGGTACTGTCATTCTTGTGGATTTTAGCGGTTAAGCTAGCCGCCTGGCGGGGGCTTCAGCGCTCAAACTGACAAAAGATATGGTCGGGGCGAAACCCCCTGTACTGCAAAAACCTGATTTGGCGCGCTTTTTCTTTGGCGTCGACCGGAGCGGCGGAAAACTTTCGCGCCAGTACATCAGCAGCCAGCTCTGTCCAGTCTACTTCACACTCTGCCAACGCCTGCTCTACCTGGGCATTGGCCACCCCTTTCTGGCGCAGTTCATGGGCAATTCTTATGGGCCCTCTGCCACTGCCGACAGAGCTGCGCACAAACATTGCGGTAAACCTGCTGTCGTCCAAATAGCCCAGGTCCGTCAGCCAATCCAAAGTTTCGTCAATTAACTCCGGAGCGCTATAACGCTGGCTGAGTTTTTGCGCCAGCTCGGCCCGAGCATGCTCACGCCGGGTCAAAAAAGCGAGCGCGCTATTGCGCACTCGCTCGCGGATCTGCTCAGGGCTTGTGGCATCCATGTCCATAAGCGCCGTTAAGCCTCTTCTTCCTCGGTGGCTTCAGCAGGTTTTACTGTGCCCAAAAGCTCACCGCGTACCCGGCTTTCCAGCTCGGTAGCGATATCCGGGTTTTCCTGCAAAAACTTCATAACGTTGTTTTTGCCCTGACCGATTTTATCGCCATTGTAGCTGTACCAAGCACCGGCTTTGTCGACCATGCCCAACTTAACCCCATAGTCGATTACCTCGCCCATGCGGTTGATACCCTGGCCGTACAAGATCTGGAATTCGGTTTGTTTAAAGGGGGGCGCCACTTTGTTTTTTACCACCTTCACCCGGGTTTCCGAGCCGATCACTTCATCGCCCTCTTTCACCGAACCGATACGGCGAATATCCAAGCGTACAGATGAGTAAAACTTAAGTGCGTTACCGCCGGTGGTGGTTTCGGGATTACCGAACATAACGCCAATTTTCATCCGGATCTGGTTAATAAAGATAACCAGACAGTTGGCATTTTTAATATTACCGGTAATTTTACGCAGTGCTTGCGACATCAAACGCGCCTGCAAGCCCACGTGATGATCGCCCATTTCACCTTCAATTTCGGCCTTGGGGGTCAGCGCTGCTACCGAGTCCACTACCAGCACGTCGACCGCGCCCGAGCGCACCAGCATGTCGGATACTTCCAGCGCCTGCTCTCCGGTATCCGGTTGCGAGATGATCAAATCGTCGACATTTACGCCCAGCTTTTCGGCGTAGATAGGGTCTAGCGCGTGCTCGGCATCGATAAAGGCACAGTTACCACCAGCGCGCTGGGCCTCGGCGATCACTTGCAAAGTTAAAGTGGTTTTACCGGACGACTCCGGCCCGTAGATTTCAACAATACGGCCTTTGGGCAAGCCGCCAATACCCAGGGCAACGTCCAACCCCAGCGAACCTGTGGAAATAGCGGGAATGGCGACATGTTCGCGATCGCCCATGCGCATTACGGTACCCTTACCGAACTGGCGCTCAATTTGACCCAGTGCTGCCTGCAAAGCCTTTTCTTTATTCGCGTCCATAATCACCTCAACTGAAAAAACGAAAATATGCTGTTGTTGTCTGATGCGCCCAGCGCTTACGTGGTCGATACATCAGCTTATGAATCCAGCATACAGGAAAAACCTGTATATGAAAACAGTACTATGAATTTATACAGTAGTTGGCTTGAAGAGCCTTTGCAAACTCAGTGTTTGCACAGGTTAATCAGTTCACGCAGTGCGGTAATACAAGCCTGCGCGCGCACTTGCTGGCGCTCGCCCTGGTAAACATAGCATTCAGACACCAGCTTATCGCCGGGCCCGGCCCAGGCCAGCCATACTGTGCCCACTGGTTTGTCGCGGCTGCCACCGTCGGGCCCGGCTATGCCGCTGACCGCCACCGCCAGCTCGGCGCCACTGCGCTGCCTGGCGCCCAAGGCCATTTGCTCTACCACAGTTTGGCTGACCGCACCGTGTTCATCCAATGCCGCTTGCGCTACGCCCAACAGCTGTACCTTGGCCTGGTTAGAGTAAGTTAGCCAACCCATTTCGAACCAGGCCGAGCTGCCGGGCACCTCGGTAATGGCAGCGCCAATCATGCCTCCGGTGCAGGATTCGGCCGTCGCCACCTGCCAACCGCGCGCGCTCAAACACGCGCCCAGCTCACGGGTGAGGTGCAGTCGGGTTATTTCCGTATCGGTAGAAGTCACAGCGGCCTCCGCTCGGGCGAATGGAACGGGCATTTTAAGAGTCTTGCCGCAAAAGCGATAGCCCGCCGCAGACGGCGGCGGGCGGAAAAAACGCGGGTTAGACTAAACCCGAAGGGAAACCGGCACCGACTTAAATGCCGGGGTTTTGCTGCGCGGGTCATGCTCGGTGCCGATCAGTACATTGGCCTCCGGGTAGTAGGCCATCACGCTGCCAGCGGGCAAATCAAAAGGCACCACCTCCAGCTCGTCCATCCTGCCATGGCGAGAGACCAGAGCCACTTTTGCCCCCTTACTTAACTGCAGGCGCTCGCAGTCGGTATGGGATACTAGCACACACCAGCGATGCGAGGTCCCCCGATAGCTGTCAGCCTCTTCATAAATTATGGAGTTAAACTGACCCTCGCTGCGAATGCTGGCGAGACGGTAGGGGTAATCGCTATCTGTCTGCTGCTCAAGCTGGTGCACTTTAAAATTGGCGCGCTGCTCAGGCATATTAAAAGACGGCGTGTGCAGTACCCGGTTTGCGACGGAAAATTCGCGCTTTGTTGCGCCGATATCCGCCAATTGCTCCATGCCGGGAATTGTCGCCGCTATCGCTTCGCGCACCGCGTCGTGTTGTTGCAGGGCGACAAAATCAAGCCCACTATCAGGCAGTAACCTTTCCCCCAGCTGCGCCAGTACCGTCACCTCAGAACGCACATTATTCAAACGGGTAATGCCACCATCACTGAGGCGCACATAGTTGAACATAGACTCCTGGGTGGTGCTCTGGGGCTCTTCATCGCGGGCGCACACGGGCAGAATTAGCGCTTCACTGGTTTCCATACCGTTAAAATGGCCACGGTTTAGGGTGGTGGTCAGGTAGAGTTTAAAGTCCACGCTATCGAGTGCACGACGTGCAAACTCGGTATCCGGCGTGGCGGCAAATAAGTTGCCCCCCATCATTACGGCGCTGCGCATACCGCCTGCCTCAGCAGCGCGCAGGCACGCCAGGGTATCCATGCCCGGCTGGCGCGGCAGACTCACCCCCAGATGCTTTTCTATGGCGGCCAACACATCGTCGGCCAGTACCGGCTTTACGCCGATGGTGCCAATACCCTGAACATTACTGTGGCCGCGCAAGGGCAGCAAACCTGCCCCCGGTTTACCCAACATTCCACGTAACAGCGCCAGATTGGCAATCGCCTCGACATTATCAACGCCATTCAGATGATGGGTGATGCCCATACCCCAGGCAAAAATCACATTTTCAGCACGGGCATAGTCCGCCGCCAGCTCGCGAATATCCTGTTCACTAATACCACACTGGGCAGACAAATCAGCCAGCTCAAGGGTTTCTAAATACTCGCTGTACTGGGTAAAACCCCGGGTGTGACTGGCGATAAAGTCTGCCGCATAGGCTTCAGTCTCGAGTAACACTTTGGCAAGCGCCATGAGCAACGCCAAATCGGAACCGATATTAGGCTGCAAGAAACGCGAGGCAATCAAAGTACCGCCCACCAACATGGACTTGGGACTTTTAGGTACGGCAAATTTCACCAGGCCCGGCTCTTTAGCGGGGTTAATCACCATGACCTTGCCGCCGCGGTCGCGGCAATTTTTTAGCTGGTGAATAAAGCGCGGGTGGTTCGATGCCGGGTTTGCGCCGATCACAAAGACCATATCTGCATGTGCCAAGTCTTCCAGCTGCACCGTAGCGGTGCCTGTACCGACTGTGCCCTGCAGCCCCACACCGGTAGCTTGATGGCAGTAGTAGGAGCAATTGGTAACATTGTTGCTCCCATACAGTCTCGCCATCAATTGCAGCAAAAAGCCGGCTTCGTTGGACGAGCGCCCCGAGGCATAAAAGAAGCTCTGCTCAGCGGGCTGCGCGCGCAGGCGGCTGGCCGCCATCTGCAGCGCTTCATCCCAGCCAATCGGTTGATATTTATCACTGCCTGCGGGCTTATACACGGGCGTATTCAAACGCCCCATGGTTTCCAACTCGCGGTCTGTCAGCTCATTAAACTCAGATAAGTTGTGCGCAAACAGCTCGGCGGGGATGGGCGGTTGAATATCCGTAGACTGCGCCTGAATACTTTTATTGCACACGGATGGGAATTCATCTTTTTCATTCACCATGCCACCGCGCTGCCCACCCATACCCAAACCACAGGCTTTGCAGGCGTTATGGCTTTTGAGCGCTTTGGCCGAATCCAGCAACCCGATGCGCTTAATGGTCTGGAGCGTGTATAAAACTTTTTTTGGACCGCCGCCAACGATTTTAACCGGCTGCTCTGCTTTCACTCTAACCTCTCTAAACGGCGTAAATAACGAAAACCCTCAGTCTACGCCCAATTTATTGCAGGCAACATCCGTTAAATACCCTAAAACTCGTTGGCGGTGTAGGGCTGACTTCGCTCGGCGGTTTCCCGGCGCACCTGGGCGATTTCCTCGGGGGTAAAGCTGTCGTCGGCTTTTACGCTATTGCCCCAGCTGTTGCGGATAAACACGGCGATAGCGGCCAAGTCATTGTCCGAGATGTCTTCGCGCGCGGCAAAGCCCGGCATAACCGCCGCAGGGTTGTAGTAATCTGGCCCGACCCAAATAGGGCCGGTTAAACCGTGCAGTAATACCTTAGCCAAGGTTTGCTTATTGTGAAGCCACTGACTGTCCCAGAATGTGGGCCCAAGGCCCGGCATACCTTTACCGTATTCACCATGGCAGCCGGCACAGGCGCCTTTGCCGTGATACAGCTGCTTACCCTGGTCGAACAACATTTGCGCGGCCGCACTCAGCGAATCGCGATTGTTGGCATCTTGGCGTTTTTTGCCCAAGTTGGCCAAAAGTGCCTGGCTTTGTTTGTCGGGATAATCTCCATCCAATTGTTTTATAAACTCGGCAGACTCACTGCCCAATCCGCTGATCACTGCCTCGCGTACATAGGGTTGGTCTGCATAGTTTTCCAGTATCCGCTGAGAGAGCTCGTGGCCGCCGTCGATAGCCGCAACCGAGACCGCCGCTTGCAATGCGCGCGGATATCCCTGTTGCGCCATAGACGTCAGCAGTTTTAAGTAAGCCTTGTGGTCTGACTTAGGCAAACGTTCCCCCACGGCGGCGGCCAACATAGCAATCCGATCATCCGTCGAGCGAATAAAATGCTTCACTGTTTGCAGATCAACGGCGTGCAATCCGTACAAGGTCCACAAGCCATTGGCCTGGGCGTAGACCGTGTCACTTTGCCGTAGCTGCTTGCGCACGGCAGGTGCAATGTCTTGGGCCCCGCGTTGCACCAACAACCGCCGGGCGGTATCCCGGTGCCAGGCGTTGGGGTGTTTTATAAAAGGCACCAATTGCTCGGCACTTAGCGAGTTTAAATCAGGTGTTTTATTCAGCGGTGCTTCGGGCCAATGCAGGCGATAAATGCGGCCCATGGTATTGTTGTGCTTATCCAACTCGCGGCTTTTAATTTGCTCGGCCAAATAACTGGTTAAAAAGTCTTTGTGCTGCAAAATACCCTGGTACATATCCACAATATAAACACTACCGTCGGGCGCGTTGTATAAACTGACGGGGCGAAAACGCTCATCGGTACTGGTTAACAGCTCACCAGGGGCAAACAGCGCTTTACCACTAAGCTTGCCCTCGCCTTCAATAATAGTGCGGGCGCTGATTAAGTTGGCCGCGGGCTCGGGGGTTAAACCCAGCCCATAAAATTGCGCCGGAAAATTATCGCCGCGATACACCAAACTGGCACTGGCGGCGGTAAAATTAACCAGCTTGCCCCGGTCTTTACCCTCGCGAACCAACACGCCTTCCATATAGCCACGATTGACCCCTGGTGTCATACGCGCGGGATAAACGCGATTATCACCAATACTGTGAGCGGGCATATCGGGCCAGAAACCGGGATTTTGCAACAGAGCGCCCGGCCTTAAGTATTCGCCGTGAATGGGCGAGCTGTTGCCATTGTGATAAAGCCGACCAAAATCATCCTGGGTAACCCCCCACTGGCCGCGGTAGTCGGTATTGCTTCGTACCAGTTTCCAGTATTGGTTGCGGTAAATCTCGTGGGCGCCGTCGGGGATGGCCGCATCATGGGCAAGCGTCAGGTAGCGCTGATCACTTTTGGCGTTGTAGTACCAGCCATCCATACCATAGAGCATGCCATTGGGCTTGTGCTCAACACTGCCTTTTGCCGCGTAGGTGGCATCCACCATGTCGTGGACGCCCAGCGCAATCTCGCCATCTTTATGCTTTATCTCGGCAAAATACAGCGATTGATGATCGGCGTAGAAGAGTCCGCCCTCCGCCACACTGATGGTGCGCGGCAGCATTACATTATCAATGAGCACCTGACGACTATCCACCCGACCATCGCCATCGGTGTCTTGCAAAACGGCGATATTCCCCTCTGGTTTCATCTCGCCCTTGCCTTGAATATCCGGCATATAGGTGGTCATTTCGGCCACCCAAATCCGGCCCGCCGCATCAAAGGCCAGCGCCACCGGACTGAACACCTGAGGTTCGCTGGCAACCAACTGCACCGAAAAACCTGGTTGAACCTGTAAGCTTTTCAGGGCCTGCTCGGGATTTAACACGGGCGCCGGCGGGATTTCACTTTTGGGAATTACATCTTCCATTTGATGACCGTCGCGATCCCCTTGAAAGGTCTGCGCGTGGGCCACAGTGGCGAGGCTTAACAGCAAAGCAGGAAACAGCAGTCTTTTCATGGTTAAAGCTCACGCACATAAATATTGCGGAATTTAACCGTATTGCGGGTATCGCCCCGCTCGGCAAAGCTGGTACTCCCATGATGCTGAATACCAATATGCCCCTCAGACAAGTGCGTGTCTTTTACGTGAGTGGTTAGTACATCATTCACCCAAATTTTTATCTCGGGCCCTTGGGCGCGAATTTTATAGTGGTTCCACTGGCCGTTTTTAAACGCCGCGGATTTCTCATCGCTCCACTGGGGCGAGTAATTTTCTTTAAAATGCTCGCCCGGATTTGAGCGCTCATCGTGCAGCGGAAACAACCATTGCCGCTCGGTGGCCTGTTCGTACAAACCGCCGCTCCAGCGCCGATCGCTGGGGTCTACTTCGGCCTGATAGCCAAAGGCGTATTGACTGTTAATATCGTCTGAGTACTTGGTTTGGGCGCGGAAAATAATGCCGGAGTTGACATATTCATCATCCAGCTGAGGCACTAAGACTTCCAGCTCCAGCTCAAAGTCGCGGTAGCGTTTCTTGGTTAGAAAAAACCAATTGGCGGTGGATAATAAGTGAATTTCATTGCCCAGCCAGTGGGCCTCGCCAAAGCTGGACACGTTCATCCATAAGCTGGCATCGCGGCCTATATTTAGCGACTCTTTGGCAGCGCTAGCCACTGGACTGAATATTAAGAAAAACCATGCGCAAAAGGCGCACAACGAGGGTATTTTTATCATTAGAATTCACCTTATAAAAAAGCCGGTTTAGGCTAACCCAAACCGGCTTTCTTGCCTACTGATGCAAACAAAAACTTACTCAAGTAAAGTTCGCGCCCCATCTTCTGCCTCGCAGTGATAGATATTAGGCTCTATGCCATAAGCCTCGCAGTATGCTGTCTTGACAATCGTCTCAATTTCAGACGCTTTGGTTTTAGGCACCAGGGCCACCACGCAACCGCCAAATCCGCCACCGGTCATTCGCACGCCGCCGTCGTTGTTCAGCTGCGCATCCACAGTTGCGACAAGAAAATCGATGGCAGGCACGGTAATTTCAAAGTCATCACGCATTGAAATGTGCGAGTCACGCATGGTTTGATAAACCACGGCCATATCGTTCGCTTTGAGCGCAGCAGCACAACGTAAAGTGCGCTCGTTTTCACTCAACACATGTCGAGCGCGGCGATAGGCAAGCTCATCAAGCTGGCTGCGGCCTTGCTCAAGCGCACTCAAGTTGGTATGCCGCAGTGTTGTAACACCCAGGGCTTTTGCCGCGCGTTCGCAGTCGCTGCGGCGATCGTTATACTCGCTACCCACCAGATTGCGTTCGACGCGCGAATCGATAATCAAGATAGTAAGGTCATCCGGAATACTGACCAGCTCGAAGCCGAGATCCTCGCAGTCCAATAAAAGCGCATGCCCCGCTCTCCCCCCTGCAGAGGCCAGCTGGTCCATTATGCCGCAGCTACATCCGGCAAAATCATTTTCTGCCGCCTGGGCAACACGCGCCAGATCACTCACCCCCAGATTTAGCCCATTAATATCGCTTAAAGCCTTGGCGAAAGCGACCGACAAAGAGGCGGAAGAACTGAGTCCGGCGCCGCGGGGCACATCGCCTTCGATATAGACATCCAACCCGGTAAGACGATGCCCCTGAGCCAACAGCAGCGCACACACACCGCGCAGGTAATTTGACCACAGGCAATTGGGGTCGGGCTCGATGCTTTGGTCCAGCGTCCACTGGTTAAATTCGTCGTTAAAATTACCCGCGCACACCCTGATGCAGCGATCATCGCGCCCAGAAGTGGCAATGTAAGTACCAAACTTAAGTGCGCAGGGAAATACAAAACCATCGTTATAATCGGTATGCTCACCAATCAAATTGACTCGCCCCGGGGCAAAGTAGATATTGCGGGCATTGTTTTTATAGACCGACGCAAAGCGGTCGGCAATTTTTTCTCGCATCATTTAACTCTCTGAATAATGGACAGTGCTCAGGGCACGCAAACGTTGGGCGGCTTGTTCTGGCGTAATATCGCGCTGGGCTTCAGCCAGCATTTCGTAACCCACCATAAACTTTTTCACACTGGCGCTACGCAAAAGCGGAGGAAAGAAGCTCGCGTGGAGCTGCCAGTGGCGATTGTCTGCACCGTTAAAAGGAGCTGCCCGCCACCCCATCGAATAGGGAAAGCTGCACTGAAATAAATTGTCGTAGCGGGTTAAAAAAAGCTTGAGAATACTCGCCAGCGACTGCCGCTGTGCAGCGTCTAAATCGGCAAAACTCAATGCCGTAAAGCGCGGCAACAAGATGACTTCAAACGGCCAGCAGGCCCAGAACGGCACCACCACCGCCCAATGTTGATTGACCTCTACCACCCGCTGGTTGTTGTCGATTTCGCGCTCGACATAATCCAGCAAAAGATTTGTGTTGTTGCGCTGATAATACTCTTTTAAGTTACGATCGATTTTCTCAGCTTCGGTGGGCAGACAATCTTGCGCCCAGACCTGACCGTGCGGGTGCGGATTAGAGCAGCCCATTACGGCGCCTTTGTTTTCAAAAATCTGCACCCAGGGGTAGCGAGCACCAAGCTCGGCCATCTGTTCACTCCAGGTGTCGATTACCCCGCACAGCTCGGATTGCGACAGCTGCGGCAGACTTTTACTGTGATCCGGTGAAAAACAAATCACCCGGGCCTCACCTCTGGCCGCGTGATACCGGAACAACTCATCGTCTGAGTGTTCGTGGTCATTGTCAGCTTGCAACGCAGGAAAATCATTCTGAAATACAAAGGTGCCGCGATAATCTGGATTCACATCGCCGGTAATACGGGTATTGCTTGGGCACAGATAGCAATTCTCATCGTAGCTGGCGGCGCCTGCGGGCTGCGGCGCTTCTTGCTGCCCCTGCCAGGGGCGCTTGCCGCGGTGTGGTGATACCAACACCCATTCACCCAGCAAGGGGTTATAGCGGCGATGACTTTTATCTTCTAATACGGTCATGGTCTCTCTCACAGCTGCTATCAGTTTTGCCGATAGCCATTGGGGTTATTACTTTGCCAGCGCCATGTATCTAGCATCATCCGCTCGATACCAAACTCAGCCTGCCAACCTAACTCCTGCGCTGCCAAATCAGTTTTGGCATAGCAACGGGCTATATCGCCGGCGCGGCGCGGTGCAATTTTGTAGGGTATTTGCTTGTCGCAGGCTTTGGCAAAGGCATCTATAACCTGCAATACCGAATAGCCAATGCCCGTACCCAAGTTGTAGACACGACAACCAGCCTGTTGCTGCTGTTGTTTTTGCAGCGCCGCCACATGGCCGCGAGCCAAATCCACTACATGAATATAATCGCGTACCCCGGTGCCATCGGAGGTGTCATAGTCATCGCCGAACACCTGCAGCGCGGGCAGCTTACCCACTGCCACTTGAGCAATATAAGGCACCAGATTGTTGGGAATACCCAGCGGGTCTTCGCCGATCAAACCGGATTCGTGGGCCCCCACAGGGTTAAAATAACGCAGCAAAGTAGTGTTCCACTGGGCCTCTGGCGCGCGCGACATATCCCGCAATATTTCCTCCACCATCAACTTGGTACGGCCATAGGGGTTAGTAGCGCTAATGGGAAAGGTTTCATCGATGGGCACGCTAGCCGGATCACCGTACACAGTGGCCGAGGAGCTGAAAATCAGATTCCATACCTCGTGTGCGGCCATAGCTTCAAATAACGTCAAAGAGCCTGCGACATTATTTTGATAGTAAGACAGAGGAATTGTGGTGGACTCCCCCACAGCTTTAAGGCCGGCAAAGTGCATTACCGCGGTCACATTGTGCGCGGCAAAAATCTTATCCAGTGCCGCCCGATCGCGAATATCAGCTACGTAAAGCTCGGGGCGTGTGCCGGTGATGGACTCAACTCGCTCCATCACCTCGCGATTGCTATTGCATAAATTATCCACCACCACAGGCGTAAAACCCGCCTGCAGCAACTCAACGCACACATGGCTTCCGATATAACCGGCACCACCAGTGACCAGCACCACCGCGTGTTCAGACATAGACACTCCAATTTGCATCCCAAATAACCGCCTAAGCGGCTCGACTGCGGCGATTATACCGGCCAGTTCACTCCAACGGAAAACCGGATCTTCAGCGCTTGCCTCTAGGAGCCCGTCAGTGCACAGGACTGGCCTTGTCTGGGGCATCCAAGTATCCTAGCGCGTCCATCTTAAGAGCAGCGAAAAGCGACCCGATAGCAAATTATGAGCAACGCAAAATCAGCCCAGCACACACCCATGATGCAGCAGTACTTAAAAATTAAGGCTGAGCATCCCCACGAACTGGTGTTCTACCGCATGGGCGACTTTTACGAGTTATTCTTTGACGATGCCAAAAGAGCCGCCGAGTTGCTGGACGTAACTCTTACCGCGCGCGGTAAATCCGCTGGCGAGCCTATCCCCATGGCCGGTGTACCTTACCACGCCGCCGAGAGCTATTTGGCGCGGTTGGTGCGCGCTGGGGTGTCGGTGGCTATTTGCGAGCAGATTGGCGATCCGGCCACCTGCAAAGGACCGGTCGAGCGCAAAGTGGTGCGCGTGGTCACTCCCGGTACGGTAAGCGATGAGGCGCTGCTGGACGAACGGCGCGACAATTTATTGGTCGCCGTTCACCGCGATGATGAAACCTATGGCATCGCCTCACTGGATATCGCCAGTGGCCGCTTTTTGGTGTTGCAAGTCGACGGGCTAGACGCCGCCAGTGGCGAGCTGCAGCGCTTAAACCCGGCGGAGCTATTAATCAGCGACGAGCTGGATTTGCCCGAGATTACCGAAAACCGCAAAGGTGTGCGTCGCCGCGGCCCCTGGGAATTTGAACTGGAAACCGCCGAGCGCCTGCTCACGCAGCAGTTTGGCACCCAAGACCTATCCGGCTTTGGCTGCGACCATTTGCAGACCGCCATCGCCGCCGCAGGCTGCCTGCTCAGCTACGCCCGCGAAACCCAGCGCACCGCCCTGCCCCATGTGCGCACGCTAGGCCATGAAAATCGCGATGAAGCCGTGGCCATGGACTCAGCCACACGCCGCAACTTGGAAATCGACCTCAACTTAACCGGTGGCGACGACAATACACTTTTCTCGGTGCTAAATAAAACCGCCACCGCCATGGGCTCGCGGCTGCTGCGCCGCTGGCTCAATCGCCCGCTTCGGGATATGCACACACTGTTAGCCCGGCAGGATGCGGTGGAAACCCTCGCGGACAATTATCGCTTTGAACCGGTACGCGATAAGTTAAAACGCATCGGAGATATGGAGCGGATTCTCGGCCGCCTGGCTCTGCGCTCGACCCGCCCACGGGATTTGTCGCGCCTGTTTATTTCTCTTGCCACCTACCCCGAATTACAGTCGGCACTGAATGATTGCCAGACGCCGCGTCTGCAGGAGCTGGCCGCCACTATCAGCACCTTTCCAGATTTAGTTGACCTGCTCGATCGCGCCATTGTGGAGAATCCGCCGGTGGTCATTCGTGACGGCGGTGTGATTGCCGAGGGCTACGATAGCGAGCTGGACGAGCTGCGCGGCATCAGCGAAAACGCCGGCCAATACCTGGTCGATTTGGAAACCCGCGAGCGCGAGCGCACAGGCATTTCCACCCTGAAGGTGGGTTACAACCGCGTGCACGGGTACTACATTGAGCTGACTCGCGCCCAGTCAGACCAGGCGCCAGCGGATTATATTCGCCGGCAAACACTTAAAAACGCCGAACGCTTTATCACTCCCGAACTGAAAGAGTTTGAAGACAAAGCGCTGTCTGCCAAAAGCCGCGCGCTGGCGCGCGAAAAAGCACTCTACGAGGAGCTACTGGAGCTGCTCAACCAGCAACTACTGCCCTTACAAGATTCCGCCGCTGCGGTGTCCGAGCTGGACGTACTGTGTAATTTTGCCGAACGCGCCCAGGCGCTGGACTTAGCCAAGCCGACCCTCAATGAAGCGCCCGGCATAAAAATAGACGGCGGCCGACACCTGGTGGTCGAAGATGTTTTGGACGGCCCTTTCGTTCCCAACGATTTAGACTTCAGCCGCGAGCGTCATATGCTGATCGTCACCGGCCCCAACATGGGGGGTAAATCGACCTATATGCGGCAAACGGCTTTGATTGTGCTGCTAGCTCATGTGGGCAGCTTCGTGCCTGCGGCCGCCGCCCACATTGGTATGGTCGATCGTATTTTTACCCGCATAGGTTCCTCGGACGATCTCGCCGGTGGCCGTTCTACCTTTATGGTAGAGATGACCGAAACGGCTAATATTCTGCACAACGCCACCGACCGAAGCCTGGTGCTGATGGACGAAATCGGCCGGGGCACCAGCACCTTTGACGGGCTGGCGCTGGCGTGGGCCTGCGCCCGGCATCTGGCCGAGAATCTGCGCGCGTTTACCCTGTTTGCCACCCATTATTTTGAGCTGACCGAGCTGCCCGACACCTTGCCGGGAATCGCCAATGTGCACCTAAACGCTACCGAGCACAAAGACTCCATTGTGTTTATGCACAAGGTACAAGAAGGGCCAGCCAGCAAAAGCTATGGTATTCAGGTGGCAAAGCTGGCTGGCATTCCCGCCGACGTCTTGACTCAGGCTCAACAGCAGCTGGCGAATTTGGAGCAAAACCACCACCAGCTACCCGAGCAAACTTCAGCGCCAAGCGATAGCTCAGTGCCGGTTACCAGCCAAAAGAGCAGCGACTCGCCAATGCAAACCAGCCTGTTCGATAGCGCACCCCATCCGGCGGTAGAAGCACTGGATAAACTCGACCCGGATGAGCTGACACCCAGACAAGCATTGGAAGCACTTTATCAATTGAAATCACTGTAAATAAAAACGATTTTCAATCGCGCAAAATACCTGTACAAACAAGGAATTAGGGGCCTCTGTGCCCCTACCAAAACTTGCAAATGCTGGTAAAATGCCCCACTTTTAAAACTACTGGTAACCGTGGAGTCACACAATGACATTCGTAGTTGGGGATAACTGCATTAAATGTAAACACACCGACTGTGTGGAAGTTTGTCCGGTCGACTGCTTTTACGAAGGCCCCAATTTTTTGGTGATTCACCCAGACGAGTGTATCGACTGCGCCCTGTGTGAACCAGAATGCCCCGTAGACGCCATTTTCTCGGAAGACGAGCTGCCAGAGGGGCAAGAAGTTTATCTGGAGCTAAACGCTGAGCTGGCAGAAGTGTGGCCCAATATCACCGAGAAAAAAGACGCGCCAGAAGACGCCGAAGAATGGGATGGTGTTGAGAATAAACTGCAATACTTAGAGCGCTAAAACCGTTCAAGCAGCAGCCCTAAAAAAACCGCGCCTGGCGCGGTTTTTTTAGGGCTGGAGTTTTAACAAAGCTCAGGCACCAAATAAATTCTCGCTGCTCAGTCCCTGCTTTTCCAGAATATCCCGCAGCCGACGCAGTGCCTCAACCTGAATTTGCCGCACCCGTTCGCGGGTAAGACCAATCGCCTTGCCCACTTCTTCCAAGGTGCTAACCTCATGGCCGCGCAAGCCGAAGCGGCGCGCCAAAACTTCGCGCTGCTTTTCGCTTAAATCGTCGAGCCATAAGTCCAGGCTGGTGTTCATATTGTCGTCTTGCATCAGCGACGCCGGATCAGTGTCCTGCGCGTCGGCGATAGTATCGACAATTGTGCGATCCGATGAGTTGCCGATGGGCACATCCACAGAGGTGACTCGCTCATTCAACCCCAGCATTTTTTCTACATCGCTCACTGGCTTATCCAGCATGGTAGCGATTTCATCCGCCGAAGGCTCATGATCGAGTTTTTGAGTCAGCTCACGCGCGGCACGCAAATAGACGTTTAATTCTTTGACTACATGAATCGGCAGCCGAATAGTGCGGGTCTGGTTCATAATCGCCCGCTCGATGGTCTGGCGAATCCACCAGGTTGCATAGGTAGAGAAGCGAAAGCCCCGCTCGGGGTCGAACTTTTCTACCGCGCGAATCAGACCCAGGTTGCCCTCTTCGATTAAGTCCAGCAAGGCCAGTCCTCGATTGACATAGCGGCGCGAAATCTTAACCACCAAGCGCAAATTGCTTTCAATCATGCGCTTGCGCGAGGCCTCACAACCCTTGAGCGCCTTGCGAGAAAAGTACACTTCTTCTTCGGCGGTCAACAGCGGCGAAAAGCCTATTTCATTTAAATAAAGCTGGGTGGCATCGAGATTGGAGTTATCGGCGGCGAACTGATCGTCCGGTCGTTTTCGTTTGGTACGGTTTGGGGTGGTTTTGGGTTCTTCTAATACGACCTCTTCAACGTCAGACTCTACAGACTGAGCAATCAAGATATCGTCCCGTTCGTTACTACTTGTTTCCCTGTTTTCTACTGGCATGGCAAGGTCCCCTTATTGGTCCTCTCCGGCAAATACCTCTTGCCGACCTTTGTCAACTCAAGTGGTACTCGTATAGCTACTTCCTGTAGGTTTCATTTTTAAGACAGGCCGTGCAAGTTCAATAAACTTTTCTGCTAACGTTTGGGCAAATACGTTAGCGGATTTACTGGCTTGCCCTCGCGCCTGATTTCAAAATGCAATTTCTCTTTATCGGTACCACTAGAACCTAGTTCGGCAATCTGCTGGCCACCTTTCACACTTTCTCCCTCTTTCACCTGAAGCGCCCGGTTGTGGGCGTAGGCACTGAGAAAGGTTTCATTATGCTTAACGATAACCAGCTTACCGTACCCGCGCAGCCCCGTACCGGCGTAAACCACATGCCCGTCAGCGGCTGCCACTACAGGCTCCCCCAATTTGCCGCCAATATCAATACCTTTATTCAGGCCGCTCGAAGAACTAAACCCCGCTATCACTCTGCCACGAGCAGGCCACTGCCACTTCACCGGACCGGTAAGCATGGGCGGCGGCGTGTTATCGCTAACGCTCGGTGTTTTATTTTCAGAACGCGGCGCTTTGGCAGGTGTTGCCGGAGCCGGCCTACTGGGCGATTTAACCGCGGTTGTGCGCACCGGTTCAGGCGCGGGCTGGCGCACTGCAATAGCCGGTGGTGGTTTGCGTTTCGAGGCGTCATCTACATCCAGGCGCAGCTGCTGCGAAGCGTAAATGGTATAAGGTGGGCCTATGCCGTTGTGCCTGGCCAACTGACGAAAATCCAGGCCATAGCGCCAGGCAATGCTGTAGAGGGTTTCGTTGGGGGCGACTGTATGCACGAGAATCTTGCGCGTGGGCGGCTGCTGTCGGTCTGCCACTTGCGCAGGCGGCGCTGAGGAACAAGCCGCCAAAAACAGCATGTTCAATATAATGAACAGCCTAATTGGGTGCCACCTTGTCCTCCACCGCACTGTTAGCATTCCGGGCTCCCGGTCTTGGCTCCAATCACACCCCACCTTATTTACAATTGCGATTAGCAATATGGGGTTATTAGAAATTTATCTTAAATTTCAGAAAAAAATCTTGCAAAAGCGCCAAAGCCAGATAGTCACAACAACCATATGTTAAATACTATCTTTGCGCTTACGTCCCACCACTTCTAATACCAGCACCAAAGCAAACCCCAGCGCTGCGCACAGAGATACCGACCCAAGATCTGGGGAAACGCCGGTAGCCGCTTCATACAACCAGGGTGAAATATTTTCTTGCACGACCGGCACGGTCTCACCGTGACGGTTGACCCGCTCAACCAACACTTGCTTCCAGGGCCAGACAATCACCAGCGAGCCGGCGAGAAAACCTGTTAGCACCCCGAGTGTGACGCGTCGCCAGTGCTGTAATAACCAGTACAAAACATGAGAGAACAACAGCAAACCAAGCACACAGCCGCTGCCAAATAGCACCAGAATTTTAAAATCCAACTCGGTCACGGCGCGTACAAACACAGGATACATGCCCATAACCAGCAGCAAAAAACTGCCCGAAACACCGGGTAGAATCATCGCGCAGATGGCTACGGCACCGGCGCCCAGCACGGTCAGTGAATTTACCGGCACCGCCACAGGCTTTAATACCGCAACGGCCATTGCTGCGAGTATCCCCAAGACTACTGCGATAAGAGTTTTCGGGTGAAGTAAATCCAAGCTGCGGGCCAAATACACCGTAGAGGCGACAATCAGCCCACAGAAAAAGCCCCACACCTGCAACGGATAATGACTTAGCGCCTGAGCAATAAAGTGAGATAAGGTGGCAATGCTAAACAAAACCCCGCCAAACAAGGCGACTAAGAAGCTGCCATCCACGTGACGCCAGGCGGCAGCCAGACCTTCGCGTTTTAATATCAGCAACACCTGCGGGGTAAAAGATTTGAGAGCCTTGAGTAAGCGCTCGTAAATACCCGTGATAAAAGCGATGGTACCGCCGGAGACACCGGGTACCACATCGGCCGCCCCCATCGCCATGCCTTTTAAAAAGGTGGGGGCGTAACGCTTAAGCACCTCCAACAGCATTAACGCGTAGTCCCCGATAACAGCGGAACAAACTTCACCGGTTCCAGCTCTTGGGTTATAAATTTTTCTGAGTCGCCATCGCGAATAACGAGATGTAGGCTTTGCGCTTGCCCTCCTACCGGAATCACCAGCACGCCATTGGGAGCCAACTGCTGTTTTAGTTCTTCAGGGACAAACTGTGGCGCAGCGGTGCTGAGTATGCCATCGAAAGGCCCCATGGATGGCCAACCGAAGCCGCCATCGGCATGACTAAGTTGCACGTTACGCAGTCCCAAGTCGCGAAGCCTTTGGCGCGCTCTATCCTGCAGGGGTTTTATGCGTTCGACACTGAACACCTGCTCGACCAACTGCGCCAACACAGCGGTTTGATAGCCAGAGCCGGTGCCAACCTCCAAGACTCGTTTTAACTTGGTACCACTGGCGGCAAGCAAAATTTCTGTCATGCGAGCAACGATGTAGGGCTGGGACAGGGTTTGCCCATAACCGATCGGTAGCGCGGAATCTTCGTAAGCGCGGTGGGACAGAGCCTCGTCGAGAAACAAGTGGCGGGGGGTGCTGCGAATAACATCCAGCACTTTATAATCACTGACCCCCTGGTCCATTAAGCGCTGCACCAGCCGCTCGCGAGTGCGCAGGGAGGTCATACCCACGCCTTCTAAAATTAAGTTACTCACGCCTATATTCACCCCGTAGTGCCGACTTAGCGGGCTTTTACCCAAAACCGGTCGGATTTTTTCTGGCGCCACTATAGCATAAATCCGCCCCTGCTCAGCTGCCAGAGACCAGCAAGGGCTAGACGATTAATTCACGCAGCAGCGACGTAGCATAGGCCCCAACGCCCAGCGAGAACGCCAGCTGCAAATGCTGCCCCTGCCAATCCCAGTTCAGGGCCTGGGGCTGACTTATCAATAGGCGCCTCTCCTGCTTTAGGCCTGTAAACTCCAAAGGCTCCAGCCAATGCTGCCAGGGCCGCAGCGCGGCCTCTTCCAATGCCCCGGCCTCGGCCGTGGTCGCCAGCCTGCCCCTACCCCACAGAGGGCCGGTAATAATGTTGTCGAGCTTGATGTCGCCATCTATCTCGCTGTGCCAAATATTCATTTCTATGCGCTTTGCCAGCACCTGATTAAACAGGTAACTGCGAGCAGCGGAGAGGTATAAAGAACGCTTGTGGCGATTTTTCACCTTAATGCCATCCACCAGCATACGGTTGGCCGCCTCCAAATTGCCGCCATCGATACCAAAGCGCTGCACACCAAAATAGTTGGGCACCCCGTGCCGAGCGATACGCTGTAAGCGAGCTTCGACAGCCGCTTTATCGGCCGTAAAATTGCGCAATAAAATCACAAAACAATTACTGCGATGCTGGCCGCGTCTGAGTTTTTGCCTGTGTCTGCACACCTGCAACAGCGTGACCGACTCACTATTGAGAGCCTGCCAATCCGGTTCGTCGCCTTTGGGAAAATACACGCTGAACCACTGCCGCGTAACGCCGTGGCGGTCTTTAAGCCCGCAATAACCCACATCGCGTGGTTCGACCCCTGCCAACCGGGCGATGGTTCGGGCCAGCCACTCGGTGTTATCGCCGCGCTTTTCCACCTGAAGGTATACATGCTCGCCGCTACCATCGCAGGTAAAGCCCAGGTCTTCGTTAACGTAGAAATCTTCCAACTGCTCGCGAAACCCGGCCTCGCCCAAAGGGTCACCATGAGCACGCGGAAAATCCAGTGAATAAGTTTGCATTACAGTGGACTCAGCAACACAACAGCCTCGGCGGCAATACCCTCGCCGCGGCCGGTAAAGCCGAGTTTTTCGGTGGTGGTGGCCTTAACATTCACCTGCGATACCGCGCTGTTTAGATCATCGGCAATCGCCTGGCGCATGGCGGGAATATGCGGCGCCATTTTTGGCGCCTGGGCGATAACAGTCATATCCGCATTACCCAGCTGCCAGCCGGCGGCGCGAATTTTCTGATACACCAAACGCAACAGCTCGCGACTGTTGGCGCCTTTGTACTGCGGGTCGGTATCGGGAAAATGTTGGCCGATATCGCCTAAACCGCAGGCGCCTAACAATGCATCGCACAGCGCGTGCAAAAGCACATCGCCATCGGAATGAGCCACCAGCCCTTGGCTGTATGGAATAACCACCCCGCCAATGACTATTTTTTCACCCGGGCCAAACTTATGGACATCAAAGCCCTGACCTATGCGCATATTCACCCTTTGTTTAGCTGTTGACTCAAAATAAGATTGGCCAGCAGTAAATCCTCTGGCCGGGTAATTTTAATATTGTCGCGATGTCCCTCCACCAACTCTGGCCGCTGACCCGCCCATTCCATCGCACTGGCTTCGTCGGTAATCTCAAAACCGGCATCAAGCGCCCCCTGCAAAGCCTGTAGCAAGCCATCCAGTTCAAACATCTGCGGCGTGAAAGCGGACCATAAATCCTGGCGCGACACTGTGTTCTCTATTGCGCCGTTAGCACCAGATTTTTTTAGGGTATCGCTCACAGGCGCTGCCAAAATCCCACCTTGGGCACAAGCCATAAGACGCTCAATATCGGCCACGCGTACACACGGGCGCGCCGCATCATGCACCAGTACCCGGCCTCGCAGACCTTGACCCTGTAAATGGCTCAGCGCTGCCAACACCGAGTGCGCCCGCTCGGCGCCGCCGGTCACCGTTTGGATTCGCGGATGCTGGGAGAGACTGAGGTTGCGCCAGAAAGTGTCGTGCGCCGAAATGGCCACCACAATCGTGGCAATATTAGGAATAGATAATAGTTTTTTCAGGGTCTGCTCAATGACGGTGCTGCCAGCAAGAGGCAGATACTGCTTGGGCATGTCGGCGGCCATGCGGCTACCTATGCCTGCGGCTGGCACAACCGCGTAAAAAAGATCACAACTCATGGGGGCTCACTGTTCTTTCTGGGTCATAAAAAAGGTCTCGCCTTCTTTAATCATCCCCATATCGCTGCGGGCGCGCTCTTCAATAACATCCAGGCCGTTTTTAAGGTTTTCCACCTCAACCGCCAACACCCTGTTACGATCACGCAAGCGTTCGTTTTCTATTTGCTGGCGCTCAATTTCCTGAACCAGACGCGCACGATGGGCGTAGCTCCCCTCTCCTACCCACAGCCGATACTGTAGGGTTAGAAAAACCGCGATAAGAACTGCCAGCAACCATTTCATAGGCGGCAGTTTAGCGCAGAGCCCAACCACTGACTATAAGCAAACCCTGCCGACTGGTATAATAGGCCGTTTTTTACCCGTCTTACCTTATGGCCAAAAAGAAACCCGAAGTGCGGATTAACAACTGGGGGATTTACACTCCCTGGGATCATCAATCCAAACATCTGCCCGAACTGATTAAAGTGACCCACGACATCCCCTGTGAAGTGGGGATTGAGTTTGGTTATATCGTCAATATTAAAAAAGCCAAGAACCGCAAGCTGCAGTACTGTATTTACCACCCCAATATTCCCGATGACGACGGCAAACCGCTCGCGCCCTTTGCCGGTGAGGAATACATTCGCCAGAACGACTGGAACTTTTTTATTGGCGATACCATTTGGGAGCCCATTGAAAACAAAGCCGGCCCCTGGCGTATTACCCTCGCTATTGACGGCGAGCTGATCGCCGACAAGACCTTTCAAATGTTTATCCCGGAATAAAAAAGGGCCGCTTACGCGGCCCTTTACTCGGTGGTACCTCCCTGTACCGGTTCAGATTACTGGCAAATAGAACCTGTTACATTTGGCACTACAGCATTGCTACCGCCTTTTTGTACCTGCATACCAAACTCTACGGTCTGGCCCGGCTGAATCTGACTGTTCCAGCCCATATCGCTAGCGCTGTAGGGCGAGCTACCAGAAATAACCGCATTCCAGCTGTTGGTCATGGTGGACCCATCGGTAAACTGCCAGTTCACATTCCAACCATTAATGACGCTGTCGCCCTGGTTAGTGATGCGAATCAGGCCGATGTAACCGCTGTTCCACTCGTTGCTGACCACAAATTCACACAGAGCGCCTTCGCCACCGCCGGTTTCACCCACGGTTACTGTGGTTGAGGCGGTGTCGCTGTCGGTGCCATCGTCAGCGGTTAAGCTTACGGTGTAAGTACCCGCCTGAGCGTAGCTAACCGAGGCGGTGCTGCCCTGGGCACTCTGGCCATTGCCAAAGTCCCAGCTGAAGCTCAGCGCATCGCCGTCGGGGTCGGAAGAGCAGCTGGCGTCAAAGTTGACCGCCTCTCCGGTATTTACCTCGGCATTGAGCGGGCTCAGACAAGCCACAGGGGCGGTATTGGTCGGCTCGCTCACCGCATTCAGGGTGATAGACGAGCTGGCCTGAGTTTCCGCACCGCCGTCATCCAAGGCGGTCACGCTGATGGTAAAGCTGCCCTCAGCGGATGGCGCAGTCACCGTCACCATATTGCCATCGGTAACGTCGGTCACTACCAGGTCGTTAACGCGCACCCTGACCCCGCTGGCGTTATCCAAAGCGAACTGCACCTGCACATCGCTGCCGGGTGTTACCTCGGCGCCGCTGGCCGGCGAAGTGATTGCCACTGACGGCACGGCTTCGGCCTCTACCGCAATAGACACGGTAGCCGGGTCGGATTCGGCACCGGCGTTATCCGTAACACTGTAGGTAAACGAATCGCTGCCGCTAAAGCCCACATCGGGGGTGTAGACCAAATTCGCACCCGAGCCGCTTAAGCTGCCATTAAGTGGCGCTTCAAGAATGTTATAGCTCTGCACGCTGCCGTCATCGTCACTGCCCTGCAGGGTAACGTCTACGGCCGTTTCAAACTCGGTGCTAACAGACACATCCGAGGCGCTGGGCACGCAGTTAACACCGGTATCGCCACCGCAGCCACCACCGGGCTCTTCACCGCTGATCAATCCTTCCGAGGTGTAAATCGGAATCACCGTAGAGGGGTGGCCGTATTGCTCTGAAGTATTTTGATAGGCCGGATCAAAGGACGGGTCGTTGCTGCTGTCCCACACGTTTTCATTGGTATTGGTGGGCAGAGACGCGCGGAACTGTACCTCGCGGCGATGCGCCGACTGGCCGCCGGGGAAAATCATATCACCGGCAAAGCTGACTTCGGTGTAGTAAATATGATCGACCGGATCACCCCAGCTTTGCAGCGGGCTGATGGAGGTCGCCTGAGAATAGCCCGAGGTCATGGTGATATCGTCCACGGTATATCCGGCGGCGTAGGCTTCACTTAAATCGTAGAAATAGCGGAACGAGAAATCATCGCGCCCCTCGGCCGGCGTGGTGCTGCGGTTTTGCAGTACCGCGCGAATTTCCACATGACGTGGCCCCGAGCTGTTCACCTTAGCGCCAATGATGAATTCATCGTCGCCGCGCTCCTCGCTAGGTGGGAACTGCGAGTCGGGCAAGGCGCTGCCGCCGTAATCGGCAAACATGGCCGCCGCCGCACTGGTAAAGCCCGAGTTATAATCCACGGCCACCTCGTTCATGATGTAGTCGCCGCGATCTTCGACATAGTTGGTGTCCGCATCCGGGCCCGCCACCACAGCGCCGTATAAAACATGACGCTGCTGATCAGGCGTTTGCAAACTGTCGGCCCAGCTGCCGTGGGAGCCACGGTGGTGAACGTTGGTGGGGTAGTCGTTGCCATAGCCGATTAAAAAGCTTCGGTTAGCCGGGTTTTCCCCCAAAATATAATCGATTTGCGTCACACCAAAGTCTTGGTAACGCGACTTCAATGGGTCGCTGCTATCGAGCGAATCGGCATAGTACAAAGCCAGGTAGGCGATATTGGCCGCGTAGCGGTTGACGCCCCAACCCGAGCTATCCACCACCACAATTCCGCCCGGCGTGCGATTGCCATCGCCCACACTCCAGTGGTCTAAGTAGCGCTGGGCATCAGTGTGAAAACGCTCTTCATCCAGCAGGGAAGCCAGCATTACGTAAACGCCATAGGCTTTGTCGTTCCAACCCAATGACCAGGTATAAACCGGCGTAGTGGATTGATTCTCGGTGCCCATTTGATCGTAATAGGCCAGCGCTTTATCCAGGTAGGCGTCATCGCCTGTGGCGCGCCACAGCCAGACCGCACCCCAAGCCATTTCGTCCCAGTAGACACCATAAGTAGAGTTATAAAACTGCTGCGCATCGGTAATGCAGTTGGAATACGCGTTGTCCACGCCGTCGGTCCCGGTGGTCGCTTCCGCAAAGGCAAACAATTGTTCGGCGTGGGTTAACAGCTCGCTGGCGTAAGCCGAATCGGTGGGGCTAAATACCATGGAAGACGACGCCATGGCGGCAGCCGTCTCGGCCGCCAAATCCGGGCCGGGGCAGTTCATATCAATTTTCATTGATACCCGGGAGTCGGGAATTTTATGGTGCACGACTTCCGCCGGGCCCCAGAAGGTATGGTCTTGCCCGCCTATACCTACCTGGCCATAAAGCACATTGGGCTCGGGGTGGGCGTTAATAAAATAATCGTTCACAAAACGCAGGTTGTTTAACAGGTGCTCCATCTGGCCAGAATCTTCATAGGCCTGGCGATAATCGACCCCGCCCCACGCCAGTAATGTGGTAGTGGCAGCCATAGGAAAACCAAATTTAACGTGGTCGCCCGCATCGAACCAACCACCGCGCAAATCCAGGCCTACATCATCGCCGTCATTGGGGGTCGAATCACCGCGCCAGGGTACGCGGTTCCATTCGGGCAGCGGGCCCGCCTGTTGGGCTTCGTAAAAGTACAGAGATTTTTGCAGCGCTTCGCCGTAATTTTGTTGTTGGGCATTGGCCGATGCCGACATCAGCACACCGGCGGCGCACGCACCTAAGGTTATAAGTTTTATCCGTTGCAAGGTGGAATCCTCCATTATGGATTTTGGTCTCTCGAACATAGTTATTGTGATTACAGCCACTGTCCCACCACATGAACACAGCGGGCAAACCAAACGGGCGCCTTAAGCGCCCGTTGGAATACTGACTTAGTCGCAGATATCGCCGGTTACCTGAACCTCACCGGGCGATCCGCTGGCCTGGAAGCCAAAGGTAATCGACTCCCCAGCGGCAATGGTTTGGTTATACCCAGCGGCCGATGCCTGGTAGGGGTTATTACCGGTAATATCCGCCGACCAGCTATTGGTAATGGCAACGTTTTCGTCGTACTCCCACTGCACATTCCAACCGTTAATATCAGTGTCGCTGTCGTTGGTAATTGTCACTTCACCGATAAATCCGTTACCCCACGAGTTGCTAACGGTATGAGCGCAGTTAGCGCTGGCGGGAACCGAAGAGCTGGAGCTGCTGGAAACCGAAGAACTACTGGAAGAAGAGCTGGAGCTGGAAGCACCGCCCTCAACCACACCATAAGGCTCGGGCTGAGATTCACAGGTGGTTACCGACACACAGCTGGCGCCATTCTCATAACCCCAACCGCTTTGCGTGTTTTCACACAAAGGCGTTGCGGTCCCATACCAATTACAGTAGCTGCCCGTCGGGGTAGACGATGAAGAAGAGGATGACGACGAACCACCGTCTACCACTACAAACGCACTGACATACTGCGTTGGCGCCTGGGCATAGACACGGTTTTCAGTAGCACTTGCTACCGGCGCTACATCACCGTCGCTGTCCACCACGCCAATACGAACATCAGTATTGAGCTCGTTAACCGCTTCGGCTAATGCCAATGTCCACGCGCTTGCTGCAGCGGTTTCTTCACTTAGCTCCAATGCGTTGTCGGGCAGGTACACATCGGTACCGCCATCGGTTACCAGACGAAGCTGTACGGTATCACCGGCATTTAAGGTTTGTGCGGTATCGGTTAATGCGCCCAAGCTATCCCAGTTCGAGGCCGCTTCGGGCAGGTGATCGATAGTCACCGAGGTAATACTGCTGCTGTCGGCATTGCTAGCCTCTAGCGACACAGTGACGGTTTGCTCGCTGTCGGTGTCACTCAGGGTTAGTACGGTGTCTACACCTGTGCTATCACTCAGGCTATAGGCCGCGCTTTGGGGCGACACACTCCACTGATAGCTAAGATCATCGCCTTGCGAGTTAGCCGCGCTCAGCGACACTTGGCCGGCGCCGGTGACGGTGGAAACCTCGGGGGACATCTGAATATCCGCTACCACCGGAACCGGTCCGCCTCCGCCGTTAAACTCCACATCAATACAGCCGTGGAAACGCTCGTAGGTAAAATAATTGCGCCCCCACTCGCCGTAGATTACATGGCGGCCATCGCGCTCGGGCACCGTACAGGTGGTGTGAAACAGTGAGTTACCTTTATCGGGTACCACCAGTGGACTAGCGTTGGGATTGGAATCGTCGTACTCCAGTACACAGAAGGCTTCACTTTCGAAGTCATCCCAGGTTAACGCCTCGCCCACCGTATACTGAAAGCCGGGCTTGGTAATCCAGTAGCGGAACTCTTCGGTGTCATCATAGTGTGGCCCCCAGGAGATGTTCCAGGTAATAGTCTGCTCCCCGGCACTCATGGGGTTGGTAGGCCAGTCAATGGGTTTATCCCAAGGGGTGGCACCACCGCTCCAGGTTTCACTGTCAAAACCACAGACGTTATCCGGCAAGGGCTCGACCCCGGCGCGACCTACGTCGTGGGTCAGTACACTCATAAACTGATAACCGCCGTTAAAATCGTCGGCAAAGGCTTCGGCGCACGCCGTACCCGGCTGGGCCTGATCGGGTTTAGTCACGGCCCCACATGTCCAGTTACGGGATGCGGGATCGGACATCAAACCGTGTGAATAAACATTGGCCGAGGCCAACAAGGCGAGAGAACTGCAAAGCATTAATGACTTACGCATACATGGGCTCCAAAACGATTATTGTGTAGCGACGCGATTCAGATTTTTATGGGCTACAGAATCGCGCCAACTTTATGAATGACTCGTTAAAGGATTTTTGCCATTACTGCGACACACTCGCAGCCCGGCATCAATCGCCGTTTATTGAGAGCTTTTGCCGCGTGAAAATCAATTTTTAACTGGGATTTTTGAGAACCTTGCCGCAGTGAAAGCGGATTTTGGCTTAAGAATCATTTTTGTTTTTTTAGCGCCAGATCAGCTTTATTTTATTGTTATCGATACCGAATTTTTTGACAGAACTTTTCTTAATTAAGGGAAAAAATTGACGCTTAAGACAGCCCTAATGTTATCGATAAAATGAACATAACCATTTAGCTTTACTTGCAATAACCCTAGCAATGCGACACCTCTAAAGCAGGCCAGAATAAGAAAGATACAGCACTCCCCAGTTCTCTACCCTTACCCAACCACGCCATTAAACGCCTTGAGTTCTATTTATGACAAAAGTCATACCAAGAGATGACAAACCTCTATTACGCAGCACTAACAAATCGCAGAAACTGGCTTCACCGCAGCAACGGAAACACCTCACAACACAGCGGTTTACTCAAGGAGAAACACAATGAACAGATTCAGTAGATTTATCGCAACCGTTTTACTCGCCACAACCACATCGGCATTAGCCGGACAAGCTGACATTGATGCGATCGAAAACGCCTACCAAAAGGCTCAGACAGATACCCTGGCATCGCTAGTCGATGAGACGCGGGGCTATGACCAGCTCTTGGCGGAATACCGCCTGGGTATGCTCTATAGCTTTTCACAACAGGCCGAAAGAGCTAAACACACTTTTAATAACCTGATCGAAAAGCTCGAGTCACACCTTGCCGAGCACCCCGACGATGCCGAAGCACTCGCCCTGCTGGCTAATGTGCATGGGTACACCATCACTTTAGAGCCGGGCAAAGCCGCAAGCTACGGGCAAAAGTCGTACGACGCCCTGGCAAAAGCCCAAGCCCTGGCGCCTGCTAGCCCCAGAGTCAACATGATCAAAGGCATTATTGAATTTAATACCCCGGTGGCCTATGGCGGCAGCAAAGAAAACGCCCGTCAATCACTGACCAAAGCCGTAAAATACTACCAGGATGATGTAAACTCCGGAATCTATTGGGGCCACGCTGAAGCGCATATTTGGTTAGGCCTAACGCTAATGGAACAGGGTGACAAAAACGAAGCGCTGGAGCACTTTCAAACGGCGACTGAGCTGGAGCCCAACAACAGCTGGGCCCAACATTTACTAAGCAGCAACTCTCAATAAAGCCCACCCATCTTATGATTCGGCACAAGGACGTGCCAGCCAGTCGGAGAGACTATGTACGCCGAGAGCAATGCAGCACCTGACAGATTAAGAATCAGTCGGCCCTGGAGCTGGCTATCGTTTATGTTCAGTGCGTTTTACTTTTTTTCCTTTTTTTCCATGCCGCTTACCAGCCACTTTGTGCTGACATCACTGTTCTTTTATGGGCTTTTTACGCTGTGCTACGCGCGCCTGACCGACTGCCCCCTGCCCTGGGTACTTCCTATGCTGTTGGTTATGCTCACGCTGGCCATCATCTCCACGCGCTACAACCCTTCGGCGGGGGTAATATTTGGCTACACCGCCTTTTTCGCCGGCTTTTATCTCAACCGCTGGCAAGCATTGGTTGCCCTAGGCGTTATCTGTAGTTCTATATTCTTTGCTGCACACGTGCATAACCTGTGGCACAGCTACTTTATATTGCCATCAATCATTCCGACGGTCTGCATGGCGTTTATGGGGCTTTATATACAAACAACCACTCGCTTTGCCATCCGCGAAGAAGAAAACGCCGAAGAAAAACGCCAGTTAATTAAAGTCGCCGAACGCGAACGCATCGCCCGCGACCTTCACGACACACTGGGCCACACGTTATCAAGCATTGCACTAAAGGCACAGCTGGCAAAAAAGCTGGGCGATAAGGGCGACACCCAGCAAGCGCTGCGCGAAATTAACGAGGTTGCCACACTTGCCAGCGAATCATTATCCGAAGTGCGCCAAGCCATCAGCGGCTATCGCAAAACCGGCCTCGGCGAACAACTCGCCAACCTAAAGGAAAAGCTCAAAGCCGCAGGCTTTACCACTAGGGTTAGCCAACAACTAACAAAACCTGCCCCCGTTATTGAAGCGACCTTGATGTTAATCATCACCGAATCCGTCACCAATATTGTTCGCCACAGCTCGGGCAGCGCCGCGTCCATTCACTTATCTGAATCCGACAAAGATATTCAGCTTATCGTTTCCGATGATGGCAGCACGGGTCAATTTGCCTACGGCCATGGTTTGCGCGGTATAAAAGAGCGCGCCGAAGAACTTGGAGGCGGCGCAGAAATAAGCAACACTAACGGTTTTCAGATCAGGGTTATTATCCCCCATGCCGAATAATATAAAGATCTTACTCGCAGAAGACCAAAGCCTCGTAAGGGGCGCCTTATGCGCACTTCTACAGCTGGAAAACGATTTAGAAGTAGTAGCCCAAGCCGAAAACGGCAAGCGCGCTCAAGAGCTGCTACAAGAGGCTGAAGCGGACCTACTCCTAACCGATATAGAAATGCCGCTTATCAGCGGCATTGAACTGATCGAATACGCACACCAGCACTTTCCTCAACTCAAAACGGTAATCGTCACCACCTTCGGCCGTGCGGGCTACATCAAAAGAGCCCTTGGCGCTGGGGTTGATGGCTTCCTACTAAAAGACGCCCCTTCAGAACAGCTAGCCGAGGCCATACGCAAAGTCATGTCCGGCAAAAAGGTCATCGACCCCGAGCTTGCCATAGCCGCACTGGATGACACCGACCCACTATCCGACAAAGAAAGAAAAGCCCTGCGCCTGGCGGGCGAAGGAAAATCCACGGCAGAAATAGCCAAATTACTGTTTTTATCGGAAGGCACCGTGCGCAATTATTTATCGGAAGCGATCGCCAAACTCAACGCCACCAACCGCATAGACGCCGCACGAATAGCACAGCAGAAGGGGTGGTTGTAGCGTTTTCATAGTAATCAGAAAGGGTTTTCATCTTGATTACCTTGGCAGGCAGATGCCTGTAAAGATCAAAACTCAGAGACTTGACCCTCAACCTCTGAGCGGTAGCGAGTCGGGCCGCGTTTTTGCGGCGAATTGCACGCGTTTGTTACGTGTTTACTCTTCATTCGATATCGTGGACGCTTGGTGATATTTTTTTAGAGCGCTTTGTAACGTTCTGCCAGCTTTGCCAGAGTTATACAAAAACCAAATTGCCATTGAGAATAACAGAGCAAATGCAATAGACAAAGCGACATATTCTTTATTTAAAAGGCCGTAGCCAGCCATAAAAACAGATGGGATCAAATAAGGCCAATACGCCATCAATGCGTATCGGAAACTTAGGTCGTCATGTAGATATTGTTCTACAACCGCTTTTTCTTCTTGAGTTAAATTCATACTTTCCATTCACACGTAATGCCTTTGTAGCGGGCAGCGTTGTGGCGAAGCCACGCTTTTAGCTGTCCAGCACGAAGTGCGTTCGTTGACAAACTTGTTATGTGAGCTAAGCACAACTGCGGCTCGCCATGATGAGGCAAATAACAATACTAGCCATAGATAATAGAAAGATACTGACCGCGAAAGATGACCTGCCCCCTACCGTGACTATTTTTTTATTGCTAGATTCTAGCAATTTTCGCCCGGAGTAAACTGTATAAGCCAATGTCAGAAAGAAAACTATAACTGATATGCTCATCACATATTTAACATACCCACTAAAGCAAAAGATCAACTTTCTTGTTTCGAGTACTATTTCGGGCTGCTGGAGGCCGCTTAGCACCTATAGGATAGCCATAATTGCTACCAACCCACCAAGGGCCATTGCCAAATACTCTAGGCGACTTAGATTCATGACGCTCTCATTTCGCATAACGCCCGTGTAAAGCGCGCGAGGTACGAGCGTCGCATTTGACGCGTTTGTTAGGAGCTTCGGTCTCTGCCACAGCGCCCTCCCTTTACTTTAAGTATTTTAACGGCTTCTTCCGATTTTAATAGCGTTGCGTATGGCGAGAGGCGAAATGTGCTACCGATTTCTGTAACCACCTTACTGGATGGAAAGTTCAACGATTCACCGAAGCCGTTTGTGATTTCTAGTTTCGATCCGATTATTTCTCTCGTGAATTTCTCGAACTTTTCTCCTTCGCTGTCTTCGAGGCGAATATTGATCTGGTACTTTCTCTTTTCGGGAGGATAGATGTTGGCGTTTTCAACGATTTCGATGTCAACAATGCACTCGGGCGCAATACGGTACGTGAAGACATCTTCGGCATAAGCAAAGTTTGCTGCCAGAGTGCACAAAATTAGCAAGGGTCTCAGCATCGATTGCTCCTAACGCCTTTATAAACAGCAGCCGAAGCGTAGCGTAGGCTGTCCAGTGAAGGCCGCTTTTTTTGGCCGTAACGATTTTTAATAAACTTGTTAAGTTCTTAGCCATAAAATTGAATAGGGCCGAAAAGCAGAAATAAAAGTGACAAGCCCATTCCAGTAACAACCCCGCCATAAGTGCCTGCAATAAGAGGCTTGTTTTTATTAAACGCTACGCTAATTGAGAAAGCCATACATACAAATATTACCAAGATAGCAGCCAGCCAATTGTGTAGAACTATACCAAGCCCAAACATTAATAAGGATGCCGCCAAAAATGAAACCCAAAACTCTTTTGTTGATTGCATTTTATTCATGTAGACACTTAACGCCCGCGTAAAGCGCGCGAGGTACGAGCGTCGCGTTTGACGCGTTTGTTATGGCTGCGGCCTACCATTTCACACCGTATGCTCTTACAACTTCTTGGGTCTTTTCATCAACTACCACAAGCATGTCCCCATGCGTGAGAAATTCACCATCAACAGTCTTTGAGCAACCAAGGTATACACGGCATTCGCCCTGCACTACCAAAAAACTTTGCTGTTCAGAGGACTCTTCAAGTTCGCAAAACTTAGCATGATCTTCATGTTCAGAGCGAACATGGGATACAACGTTGCCCCAAGCAGCTTCGCGCTCTGCTGAAGTGAATTGACAATCCCGCTCTACGGTTGCCCACTGTTCGTTGGTAGAACTGCATCCGACAACGAAAAGAATGATTGCAATCGAAAGTGTCTTCATCTCTTCAAGCCATAACAGCTAATTCATGCGACTCAGTCGTACTTTCACCTATCACCCTATCCCCTATAGAGACTGGATGAAGTTAAGTATGGAAGCCGTTGAAAATAGAGGGGAAAAGACATATTTTGACAGCTCCTTGTCTGGGGAAAGTGCGACTCGTATTTATTGAGGGTTTAATTTAATCTTTTTTATTCTACCGTGCAAGATCCAGCAACTTATTGAATTATCGAGAAAAATATTATTCTCCGACCTCCCCTTCACCCCCAGTATTCAAAGGTTTCCCTTGAGCACGGGGTGCAGTGCTAATAATCCGACACCGGCGCTAAAAATTACAGCCAGCTACGCTTACTGGCCGGACGCTTCGCGCCGAAGGCTTAGATCTTCGGGTTGAGCCTCTTGACTACTTATTTGCCCCACAAAGAAGTAGCCCACCCACTCTGCGCCTGATGCAGAAAAGTAATTTCAGAGCTATAAAGCAACGAGCTCGCGTGGGGTTTTCGCCCGTTTACGACTGAGCCGAGTGGAAGCCGATTTTAGGGGTTGAGCGCTCTGGACGAGCGCGAAAGGTCTAAGCGCACATGGATGTGCGGTTTAGATCGACCGCTAAAATTGGCTGGAGCGAGGGAACCCCGCAGGGGCCAGTTGTTGGGCGAGGTTTTTGGTTACTTTTTGCCGAAAAAAGTAACTCGCACGCCCGGCGACCCGGGCATATAAAAAAGCCCGCTTTAGCGGCCCCAAAAATCAAAAAAGCCCCACTCTGCAACCAAAGCGGGGCTTTCTTAAAGGCGGTGCACCCAAAGGCGCACCACCAAAACTTAAAGCGATATTAGCGTCAAAAACTTACGCCTTAAATTCCGCACGACCTTTATAAGGCGCGCTGCCGTTCAACTCGGCTTCAATGCGCAGCAGACGGTTGTACTTAGCTACGCGGTCTGAACGGCACAGTGAACCGGTTTTGATTTGACCGGCTGAGGTAGCAACGGCAAGATCGGCGATGGTGGTGTCTTCGGTTTCACCAGAGCGGTGTGAGATAACCGCGGTGTAGCCAGCGTCTTGCGCCATTTTGATGGCGTCCAGAGTTTCAGACAGCGAACCGATTTGGTTGAACTTAATCAGGATAGAGTTACCGATGCTTTTCTCGATACCTTCTTTCAAGATTTTGGTGTTGGTTACGAACAGGTCGTCACCTACCAACTGAACCTTGTCGCCCAGAATTTTGGTCAGGTAAGCCCAGCCGTCCCAGTCGCTTTCGTCCAGGCCATCTTCGATAGAGATGATGGGGTACTTGGCGGTCAGATCGGCCAGGTAGTCAGAGAAGCCTTCGGAGTTGAAGGTTTTGCCTTCGCCAGACAGGTTGTACTCGCCGTTTTTGTAAAATTCTGAGGCGGCGCAATCCAGAGCCAGAGTTACGTCTTCACCCAGCTTGTAACCGGCGTTGGCTACGGCGGTGCCGATAACAGACAGGGCTTCTTCGTTAGACGGCAGGTTAGGGGCAAAGCCACCTTCGTCACCTACGGCGGTGTTCAGGCCTTTTTCGTTCAGTACTTTTTTCAGCGCGTGGAAAATTTCAGCGCCTACTTGCAGTGCTTCAGCAAATGACTTAGCGCCAACAGGCTGCACCATAAACTCCTGAATATCAACGTTGTTGTCGGCGTGCTCACCACCGTTCAGGATGTTCATCATCGGTACTGGCATGGTGTACTTGCCAGCGGTGCCGTTCACTTCAGCAATGTGCTGGTACAGCGGAATGTTTTTGTCCGCAGCGGCGGCTTTAGCGGCGGCCAGAGATACGGCCAAAATAGCGTTGGCGCCCAGCTTGGATTTGTTGTCGGTGCCGTCGGCTTCCAGCATGGCGTTATCCAGCGCGCGCTGATCGGCAGCATCCATACCCACCAGAATTGGCTTGATGGTGTCGTTAATGTTGGCAACGGCTTTCAGCACGCCTTTACCCAGGTAGCGGGATTTATCGCCGTCGCGCAGCTCCAGAGCTTCGCGCGAACCGGTAGAAGCGCCAGATGGGGCGCAGGCAGAACCTACCGCACCGGATTCCAGAATCACTTCAGCGCTTACGGTGGGGTTACCGCGGCTGTCCAGTACCTCAAAGGCTTTAATATCGGCAATTTTGCTCATCGATCTATGTGCTCCAGTTGTCGTTTCAATAAAATTAATGATCAATCAATGTGTAAAGGCGGTAGCGCTTTTACTGTGTCATCAATTGCTTTCATTTGGGTTAAAAAGGGCTCTAATTTGTCTAATGGCAGTGCGCTTGGCCCGTCGCACTTGGCGTTATCCGGGTCTGGGTGCGCTTCCAGGAACAAACCGGCGAGGCCCACGGCCATACCGGCGCGGCCCAGCTCTGCCACCTGATGGCGACGACCGCCCGAGGCGGCGCCCATGGGGTCGCGGCACTGCAGCGAGTGGGTAACGTCGAAAATAACCGGCGCTCCGCCGCTCACTTCACGCATAGTGGAAAAGCCCAGCATATCCACCACTAAATTGTCGTAGCCAAAGTTGCTGCCGCGATCGCATAGAATCAGTTTGTCGTTGCCGCACTCGCGGAATTTCTCGCAGATGTTTTTCATCTGCCCCGGGCTTAAAAACTGCGGCTTTTTGATATTAATAACGCTGTCGGTTTTGGCCATAGCTTCAACCAAATCGGTTTGGCGGGCCAAAAACGCGGGCAGTTGAATAATATCGGCCACTTCGGCCACAGGCGCGCACTGAAAGGTTTCGTGCACATCGGTAATCACCGGAACGTTAAAGGTCTCTTTAATTTCCTGAAAAATTTTTAAGCCCTCTTCCATTCCCGGCCCACGAAAGGAGTGAATGGAAGAGCGGTTGGCTTTGTCGAAAGACGCTTTAAACACGTAAGGAATGTTCAGCTTATCGGTCACGGCTTTGTAGGCTTCGGCGGTTTTCATGGCCAGGTCGCGAGACTCCAACACATTCATACCACCGAACAATACAAAGGGGCGATTGTTGGCGATTTCTATACCGCCGACGCTAACAATTTTATCAGTCACTATTTGGCTCACTTGTCGCTGTCACGAAAATGCCCGGCGTACCGGGCATTGTAAGGTTAGGTGCGATTTTTTAACGCGGCGTCCACAAAACTGGTGAACAGTGGGTGACCATCGCGCGGGGTGGAGGTAAACTCCGGGTGGAACTGACAGGCCACAAACCAGGGATGATCGGAGATTTCCACCACCTCAACCAGGGTGTCGTCGCTGGACCAGCCGCCAATTTTTAAACCCGCCTGCTGCAGTTGATCAACATAATTGTTGTTCACTTCGTAGCGGTGGCGATGGCGCTCGACAATGACGTCTTGGCCGTAAATGTCGCGGCTTTTTGAGTCTTTAACCAAACGACACTCTTGCGCACCCAGGCGCATGGTGCCGCCCAAGTCGGATTTTTCATCGCGGGTTTCTACGTCGCCATCGGCGGTCACCCACTCGGTAATCAGGCCGATCACCGGGTCTTTGCAGTGGCGGTCAAACTCGGTGCTGTTGGCGTCTTTTAAGCCCAGCACGTTGCGCGCAAATTCAATCACTACCGATTGCATGCCCAGGCAAATACCCAGGTAGGGCACTTTGTTTTCACGGGCATAACGCACCGCCGCCAGCTTGCCTTCAACGCCGCGGTTGCCGAAACCACCGGGCACCAGAATGGCATCGGCGTTTTGCAGAATTTGAATACCCTCTTCCTCGATGCGCTCGGCGTCGATGTAGTCAATATTCACTTTGGTGCGGGTGTGAATACCGGCGTGGCTCAGGGCTTCGTTTAATGATTTATAGGCATCCAGCAAGTCCATGTACTTGCCCACCATGGCGATGGTGATTTCGTGCTCGGGGTTGAGCTTGCCATCGACTACGGCGTCCCACTCGGACAAATCCGCCGGGCCGCACTCAAGGTTAAGGTAGTCCACCACAATTTGGTCCAGGCCGTATTCGTGCAACAGGCGCGGAATGGCGTAAATGGTGTTGGCATCCGGCACAGGTACCACGGCTTTTTCGGGCACGTTGGTGAACAGCGCGATTTTGCGACGCGAGTCGTCATCGATAGCCACTTCCGAGCGGCACAACAGTACTTCGGGCTGCAGGCCGATGGAGCGCAGCTCTTTTACCGAGTGCTGGGTAGGTTTGGTTTTGGTTTCACCGGCGGTGGCAATGTAGGGCACAAGTGTTAAGTGCACCAGCATGGCGTGTTGCGGGCCCAGCTCGACTTTGAGCTGACGCACCGCTTCAAGGAAAGGCTGGGACTCAATATCACCCACGGTGCCGCCGATTTCTACCAGCGCTACGTCAACGTCGCGGCCGCCTTCAAGAATGCGGCGCTTAATTTCGTCGGTAATGTGGGGAATAACCTGAACGGTGCCACCTAGGTAGTCACCACGGCGCTCTTTGCGCAATACGGTTTCGTACACACGGCCGGTGGTAAAGTTGTTGCGACGGGTCATTTTGTTGCGGATGTACCGCTCGTAATGGCCCAGATCCAGATCGGTTTCGGCGCCATCTTGAGTTACGAATACCTCACCGTGCTGGAAGGGACTCATGGTACCGGGATCGACGTTAATGTAAGGGTCCAGCTTCATAATGGTTACCGCCAGGCCGCGGGATTCCAAAATTGCAGCCAGCGAGGCAGAAGCAATGCCCTTGCCCAGCGACGAAACAACACCACCGGTTACGAATATATAGCGCGTCATGTATAGCCTTGTAGAGCTTAGCGTTAAGAGAAATTGGGGAGAATGAGCGCGGGCTCATTCGGTGCACATCAAAGGCTTTGCAGCGATCAGTGCGGACCGCATCCATGGCTCAAGAAGTGCTTTCAGATGGGGCGCCAGAATACCAGAAAGCCCCCTGATGCTCAATCAGAAGTTGGGCTTTGTCGGGGTTCGAAACTCCATTGCAACGCCATTACACGAGCCCCCTCGCCAGTAAAAGCCTGGTTAACCCAGTAATCGCCCACGGCCGCCAGCTCGCCGTCAATAAATAACAGCGGCACCCGTGGGCGCAGCCAAGTGGGCACTTGGTATTCTTGCAGCAGTTTTTTAAGGGTTTGTGAATGCCCGCGCCCGGCAGGCTGGCAGCGCTCGCCGCCCTGGCGCCAGCGCACCTCGAGCTTGCCCGTTAAGTAATCGGGGTGGATGCCCTTGCAGGTGGCAGGTTTAAGACTGAGGCAATCGCCGCCCGGTAGGGCCAGTGGCTTGGTAACCGTCTGCCAAGGCAAGCTCGGCTCATCCGCGCCCGGCGCCCACTGGGCGCGGGCATCGAGCGCGTAAAGCCGGTCGGCAAAGCAGCACAGTTGCACCTGTGCCACAAAGATTCTGGCGGCCACGCTGGTGCCCTCTCCCAGCAGCTGCTGCTCGATATCCACTTGCGCCTGACGACTGATGCTGACCCCGAAACGTTCATCGAGCCAGTAGCGCAGGTAGTTTTTCTGCCGCCTTGGGGGTAATGCACGCAGATGCGCAAGATCAACACTGCAACCGCCGGGCTCGGGGCGCTCGGCCAGTTGTTGGCTATCCAGAATGGCTAAATCGGTAAGCAGTGATTGCGCCTCACGGCAGTGCTCAGCACTTTGCGTCATGGCTTTGCTGGCCTCGGGCCAGCGCTCGGTTAGTGCGGGCAACACCTGCTGGCGCAAATAATTGCGATCAAAATGCAGTTGCTGGTTGGACTCGTCTTCTATCCACTGCAAGCCGTGCTCGCGAGCGTAGGCGAGCAGCTCGGCCCGGCTGTAATGGAGCAGCGGCCGCCAAAGGTTGGCATTGCCCAGACGGCGATGCTCACCCATCGCCGCCAGGCCTTTGACCCCGGCGCCGCGCATCAATCGGTACAGTAACGTCTCGGCCTGATCGTCGCGATGGTGCCCCAACAGCACCACATCGCCGGGCTGGGTTAACTCTTTGATCGCCTGATAACGAGCCTGGCGGGCGCGCTCTTCAAGGTTGCCTGTAGGCGAATGCAAACCTAGCCGCTGAGTCAGTAGCGGCACCTCAAGGCTGTCGCACACCGCCTTACAATGGCGCTGCCAGCTATCGGCATTGGGCGACAGACCGTGGTGAACGTGCACCGCAACTACCGGCGTGCTCAGCTGGGCAGCACTTAAACTATGCAAGAGTACGGTTGAATCCAAGCCACCACTAAAGCCCACCAGCCACCGGCTGGCGTGGTGCTGGAAGGCAAGATCTTGCAGTGTGCGAACGACGGGATGAGTCATGGCGGCATTTAACCCCAGGCGCGGGTAGCGGGCAACAACTCTTGCGATTAGAAGCCACAATGGGTAGTGTTCAGAGCCCTGAAATTCACAACCCTGTCGAGCCTATGAGCGCAAAAAACACCAAACACATCGCCCCTTTCGGCACTTGGGACTCCCCCATTACCCCGGAAGCACTCACCGCCAACTCTCTGCGTTTGGATGCCCCGCAACTGTGCGGCGACATTGTGTATTGGCTAGAGTCGCGCCCCGATGAGGGCGGACGCAATGTGTTAATGCGCCAGGAGCTGGGCAAAGACCCGCGCGAGCTGCTGGACGCCAGCGTGAGCGTACGCACCCGCGCCAACGAATATGGCGGCGGCGCCTACCTGGCCACAGAAAATGCCGTTTTTGCCGTGTTCGACGCCGACCAGCGCATCTATAAAATCCCCCTGCGCCAGGGCCACTCCCTTACCCCCGTTGCCATTACGCCGGAAGGCGACTATCGCTACGCGGATTTTTGTTTTGATGCCAAGCGCGAACGCTTAATTGCGGTGCGTGAAGATCATACCGGTGAAGGCGAGGAAGTTGCCCAACTGGTGGCCATAGACATCAACGCCAACGACAAGGTGACAACGCTCGCCGAGGGCGCCGATTTTTACAGCAACCCGCGCCTGTCACCCGATGGCCGCGAGCTGCTATGGCTGAGCTGGCAGCACCCCAATATGCCCTGGGACGGCACCGAGCTGAACCTGGCCAAGCTGAGCGAAAAAGGCGAGATAGAGAACCACGAGGTGATCGCCGGTGGCGCCACCGAATCCATTTTTCAGCCCAGCTGGAGTCCTGCAGGCGACTTGTACTATGTGAGTGACCGCAGTAACTGGTGGAACTTATATCGCTACGATGGCGGCAAGCATCAGTGCGTGGTGGCCCGCGAAGCCGAATTTGCCACCCCCCAGTGGGTGTTTGGCATGTCTACCTATGGTTTTATAAGCGACGATAAAATCATCTGCTGTTACAGCGAACATGGCCTGTGGTCACTGGGGTTAATCACCCGCAAAAAGACCGCGCGCGGTTATCAGTTCAGCGCCTTGGCAAGCCCGCTCACCGATATCAGCAATATTCAGGCAAACGCGGACCACATTGTATTTACCGGCGGCAACGCCGAGCGCTCCAGCACATTATTTCACTTTCTCAGCCAATCTATTGGCCACAAAGCCGCGCCCCCCATGCAGCAGCTGCGCCGCTCAAAGCCCGCAAGCTTTGAGCCGGAAGATTTAGCCAAACCCCAGGCGGTTAGTTTTGCAACCTCAGGCAATGCAAGCTGCCACGGTTTTTACTACGCCCCAACCAACGCAAAATTTACCGCGCCAGAAGGAGACAAACCGCCATTGATTGTGATGTGCCATGGCGGCCCGACGGGCGCCACCAGCAGCGCCCTAAACGAAAAGCTGCAATTTTGGACAAGCCGCGGGTTTGCGGTTTTAGATGTTAATTATCGCGGTAGCACCGGCTACGGCCGTCACTATCGCGACAGCTTAAAAGGTAACTGGGGTGTCGCCGATGTCGCCGATGTCGCCGCTGGCGCCCAGTACTTGGCGGATCAAGGTTTGGCGGATTCACGCAAATTGATTATTCGCGGCTCAAGCGCCGGTGGCTACACCGTGCTGGCCGCCCTTACTTTTACTGATACCTTCAGCGTAGGCGCAAGCTTATACGGCATTGGCGATTTATCGGCGCTGGCCGAGCACACCCACAAGTTTGAATCCCGTTATTTAGACACACTGGTCGGCCCCTACCCCGAGGCCAAAGCCGTGTACACCGAGCGCTCGCCTATTCACCACATTGAGCAGCTCAGCTGCCCGGTGATTTTTTTGCAAGGCTTAAAAGACAAAGTCGTGCCACCCGAGCAGGCCGAAGCAATGGTCGCCGCACTGGAGCAAAAAGGCATAGCCAACCGTTACGTAACCTTCGCCGATGAAGCCCACGGTTTTAGAAGCGCCGAGGCGATCCAAACCGCCGCGCGCGAAGAGCTGGCGTTTTACCAACAGCAATTAAATTTAGGCAGCGCTTAATGGGCCGCTGGCGACCACCGCGCCCCAAAGGCTCGGCTTACATTACCGCTGAAGGCGCGGAAAAACTGCGCGCCGAACTTCGCTACCTATGGAAAGAAGAGCGCCCCAAGGTAACCGACGTAGTGCACGAGGCCGCCAAAAACGGCGACCGCTCGGAAAACGGCGATTACATTTACGGCAAAAAGCGCCTGCGCGAAATTGACTCGCGCGTGCGCTTTTTAACCAAACGACTGGAAGCATTAACCATTGTTGACCGTTTGCCCGATGACCGCGACCGGGTATTTTTTGGCGCCTGGGTAACACTGGAAGATGACGATGGCAAAGAATCGCGCTACCGCATTGTGGGGCCGGACGAGTTTAACGTGCGCGAAGGTCTGATTAGTATGGATTCACCGCTGGCCCGCGCCATGTTAAAAAAGCAGCTGGACGACGAGGTGGTGCTGCGCAACGAAGAAGGCGAAAAGGTTTATTACATCAGTGCGATTGACTATGAAGCCTAAACCCACCTTTCGAGTTTAAGCTCGCCTCTCGCTATTGAGCCAACCGAATGACAATTCCACTGGTCACTCACCCCGCCTATTCATTTGCCTTTCCCGGGCGCCACCGCTTTCCCATGGAAAAGTTTGGCCTGCTTAACGACTACCTGAGCGAACAAGGCATACTGACGCCTAACAATACCTTTCGCCCTGGCCCTGCGAGCAAAGCCGTACTTTACGGTGCCCACTGCCCCGAATACATAGAGCGTTTTTGTCGCAACGAACAGTCTGCCAGCGAAGTAAGGCGCATGGGCCTGCCCTGGAGTGAAGGCCTGCGCAAACGCACACTGATCTCTCCTAACGGCACCTTGCTTACCGCCCACCTTGCCCTAAGTTACGGCATTGCCTGTCACCTTGCCGGTGGCACCCACCACGCGCATTACGATTTTGCTTCAGGCTTCTGCATTATTAACGACTTAGCGGTTACCGCACGTACGCTGCTCGCTCAGGGAAAAGTTAAAAAGCTGCTGATTTTCGATTGCGATGTCCACCAAGGGGACGGCACCGCCGCCATTTTAGCCGACGAACCCCGCGCGATTACCTGTTCGATTCATTGCGAAAAAAACTTTCCCGCGCGCAAGGCGATCAGCGATATTGATGTCGCCCTACCCCCCGGCACTACGGATAATGACTATTTAGAGGCGGTTGAGAAAACCCTTGCAGAAGTGATAAACCAAGAGCAACCCGAGCTGGTTTTATACGATGCCGGCGTTGATATTTACCGTGAAGATCCGCTCGGTTTATTAAAAGTCAGCGAAGCGGGTATTGCCGAGCGTGATCACTTGGTGCTGAGTATTTGTCAGGCCCGCAACATACCCACCGCCACGGTTATTGGCGGTGGGTATGACGATGACCGCAAAGCCTTGGCCAAGCGGCACGCTTTGGTGGTAAAGCAAGCGCACCAGCTATGGGCTTAGCGCGAACCTCAGTTTGCGCTCGCGCGACTTACTAACAGTAAGTACAACAGCAAGCTGCTCCCGCTTACCAGGTTTTGTAAGGCAAGAATTTACCGTTTAAGGTCAGCAGTACGCGGTCGCCTTTCGGGTCTTCAATTTTGTCCACTTCCATAGAAAAATCAATCGCACTCATAATGCCGTCGCCGAACTTTTCCTGAATCACTTCTTTCAGCGTTTCGCCGTAAACGCCAACCACTTCGTACAGGCGATAAATCAGCGGATCTGTGGGTACGGCTTGATCCCATATTTTCGTGGGGAAGGCTTCTAAGGCTTTGGCAACATCGTCGCCCAACTCAAGATAGTCGGCTATTTTTTTGGCGGTATCGGCGGGCGAGCTGTTCATACCCAAGCAGGCCGAAGTCAACCACACCGGCGAGACGCCAATATCAGCGGCCATAGTTTCCCAGGTTAACCCTTTCGCGGCTTTAGCGCTTACCAGTGCATCGGTCATTGCTTGCTTATCCATAAAAACTCCTAACGGTTTCAATTTGCGTTAGGCTAGCTAGAGCAAGGCACAGGCCAACTTCTTCACTAGCAATTGTACGGACCATCATGCGGTGATTAGCAGGGCAAGCACTCAGGCCCTATGGACTAAAATGGCCCAGTAAACACTAGGGCGCGCACCGGATACTGGCGGAATTATCGATAAACCGGGATCTTTTCTGGAGCAAAAATAAAGAAAGTGCACCAACGGAAGGCGCCCACTTTATTCAGCCTTAGCCAAACCTGAAAAAATACTTTCACATCAGGTTATACGACGATACAGAGAAACGTCTGTTAATAGAGGTTTTTCAACTCGACCACTGTATTTTTTATTGATCAAATTGCGCACACTTTTTTGTAGAGCAGCGAGTCGATTGTCGCCCAGAGCAATGTGGTCAGAGAAGGTTCCCAGCAACCCGACATATTCATCGGCTGTATAGTGAATAACACGAGAAAAGCTTGTCCGCGCGACAAGTTCTAAGCCAACGTCTGCTTCAGGCTCAGATAATTGTGGGCCAAGACTGCTCTTTTTAAGTTCAGGAGCGTGGCGCTGATACACGCTCTGAACATCCGTGAAAAAGCCCGTCCGCGCTGCCGGACGATCAACTATTACCGCAAAGTGCGCACCCGGTTTTAGAAGGCTTGCGACCTTCCGGTAGCCGACAGCGGCTTCTACCCAATGGAAACTGGTGGCAGCGTAAATTAAATCAAACGCTTCGAACGAAGAGTTATAGTTTTCAAAGGTGGCGCACTCAAACTGGTAGCCCGCGTGAGCACGACAAACTGACTGACAAATTTCAAGTAAACGCTCACCGGGATCAATACTGGTTTGATCGGGGTTGAGTGCCTTAAACAGAAGCGTCGCCTGGCCCGTACCACAGCCGATTTCCAGTACTTTAGCCCCGGGCTGTAACTGTGCGTGATCAATAATCCACGGCGATAACCCTTGAGGTGGCCCCGGTCTAAAGCGCGCATAGGCAGATGCGACCGTATCAAAACTCAAGCTATTATTATTCACCGGCCAACGTCTTAATACGCTCTAGCTCATCAGCCAAAGAATTATCAGGCATAGATTGGCGCGCACGGCGGTACCAGTAAGCGGCATTGGCCAGGTCGCCCTCTTCTCTGTGCAGGTAACCATGCAATAAGCACGACAGCGAGTCGTTGCCATCCTGCACCAGCTCGTGTGCGCCATGCCAATCACCTTGCTCAATAGCGGCGATGGCTTTTTGCTGTGCGGCGTTGTTCATGTCACAAGCCCTCTTGTTTTGCTTTGTCCCACAGGGCGTCCATTTCCTCCAGGCTCATGTGCTCCAGTGGTTTAGGCGCATTGGCTTCAATGTAGCGAAACCGCGACTCAAATTTGCGGTTCGCGCGGCGCAACGATGCCTCGGGGTCTTGCTTTAAATAACGGCTGATATTCACTGCGGCAAAATATAAGTCGCCCATCTCGGCCTCTACGGCCTCCATATCGCCCGAGGCCAGCGCCTGCTCTACTTCTTCCAGCTCTTCGCGTACCTTGGCAATGGGGCCTTTGATGTCGTCCCAATCAAACCCGGTGCGCGCCGCACGTTTTTGCAGCTTAGCCGCGCGGCTGAGTGCGGCTAGATTCAGCGGAATATCGTCAAGCGTACCGCGCACGCCTTTGGCCTCGCGCTCTTCCTGCTTGATGTCTTCCCAACGCTGCTTAATAGCGGCTTCGTCGGCGGGCTGATCGCCGTAGCGCTCGCGCAAATTTTCGTTGGGGAATACATGCGGGTGGCGCCGCACCAGCTTGGCCACTAAGGTATCCACCACCTGATAAAAATCAAATCGTTTCTCTTCAGTGCCGAATTGACTGTAAAAAATTACTTGAAACAGTAAATCGCCCAACTCTTCTTTTAAGTGATCCAAATCACCGCGCTCAATCGCATCCGCCACTTCGTAGGCTTCTTCAATCGTCGACGGCACTATCGTCTCGTAGGTTTGTTTTAAATCCCACGGGCAACCATCGCGCGGATCGCGCAGGCGTTGCATTAAGTAGATTAAATCGTCGAGGGTGTAGGTTGGAGTGGGCATGAATTTGTATCCTATGTCTTGAAACGTCGGATGTCGGACGTCTGAGGTCAGACGCAAAAGCTTGGAAGTTGGCAAGACTGAAACGTCAGACGTCCGGCATCAGACGTCTGACATTAATCACAACTTCCTTCTCGCCGACGCAATATTCGGCAATTGATTTAACCGCGTTAGCACGCGACTGAGTTCATCAAAGCCGCGAATTTCTACGGTAATCAGCATATCCACCGAGTTTTTCTGTTTGTCGGACAGGGTTTGCATGGCGCTGATGTTGATGCGCTCGTGATCCAGCAGTGAGGTAATATCGCGCAGCAGGCCCGAGCGGTCGTAGGCCTCGACCATAATATCCACCGAGTAACTGCTCTGGGGCTTGCGACCCCAGTCCACTTTGATAATGCGCTCGGGTTCATCCGCCTGCAGTTGCAAAATATTACTGCAATCGGCGCGGTGAATGGAGACACCCCGGCCCAGGGTTATGTAGCCGGTAATGGCATCGCCCGGTACCGGGTTACAGCAGCTGGCGATTTGCGTCAGCAGGTTACCCACACCCTCGATGTACACATCCGAATCTTTTTTCGTTTTCGGTGAGCGGGCTTTAAACGGAATAACCGGCTCTTTGGGATGCTCTTTATCAATCAAACGCTGGGCGGCATTAAGCACCTGGCCCACGCCGATATCGCTGGCCCCTACCGCAGCGTACAGATCGTCCAGAGTCTGCATATTGAGCTTTTTCGCCAGCGCTTCAAAATCTAAATCCAGCAGCGCCAGGCGTTTAAATTCGCGATCCAGCAGCGCCTGCCCTTCGGCGATATTGTCATCGCGGGCCTGCACTTTAAACCAGTGTTGCACTTTGGCGCGGGCGCGGGCGGTGTTGACGTAGCCGAGCGCCGGCGATAACCAGTCGCGGCTGGGCGCTTCGCGCTTGCCGGTTAGAATTTCTACCTGATCGGCGGTATTCAGGTGGTAGTTAAGCGGCACAATGCGCCCGTTCACCTTGGCGCCGCGACAGCGGTGGCCAACATCGGTATGAATGCGGTAGGCAAAATCCAAAGGCGTGGCGGTTTTCGGTAAATCCACCACATGGCCTTCGGGGGTAAACACATAAATGCGGTCTTGATCGAAAGCTTTCAGATCATCCTGCAGCTGCTGCTCGCTGCTGCCGCCCAGCTCGTCGTGCCATTCAAGCACTTGGCGTAGCCAGGAGATTTTTTGTTCGTAACCGTCCTGCGCGGCATCGGTATCTGTGCCTTTGTAACGCCAGTGGGCGCACACACCCAGCTCAGCTTCATCGTGCATGGCGTAGGTGCGCACCTGAATTTCCAACACTTTGTTTTCCGGGCCGATTACCGCGGTGTGCAGCGAGCGGTAGCCGTTTTCTTTGGGCGAGGCGATGTAGTCGTCAAACTCGTGGGGGATGTTGCGCCACAGGCTGTGCACAATACCCAGCACGGTATAACAGTCGCGCACCGAGGGTACCAGAATACGCACGGCGCGAATGTCGTACACCTGAGAAAAGCCGATGCCCTTGCGGCGCATTTTGCGCCAGATGCTGTAGATATGCTTGGCACGACCGTTCACTTCGCCGTCGATATTGGCGGTTTTCAGTTCGCCACGCAAAAGCTCCAGCACATTGTCGATGTATTCTTGTCGGGCGATACGACGCTCGTCCAACAGCGAGGCAATGCGTTTGTAATCGGCGGGCTCCAGGTAGCGAAAAGAAAGGTCTTCCAACTCCCACTTAATGTGGCCGATACCCAAGCGGTGCGCCAGGGGTGCGTACACATCGGACACCTCGCGCGACACCTGGCGACGGCGCGCGGGGCTTGCGGTTTTTACCGCCCGAATGGCGCAGGTGCGCTCGGCCAGTTTGATCAGTGCGACACGTACATCATCCACCATGGCCACCAGCATTTTGCGAATGTTGTCGGCCTGCTCTTCGGACTGTTTACCGAATACTTTTTCATCGGACTCATTGCGCTGGTAGCTAATGGCCGCCATACGCAGTACGCCCTTAATCAGCTTGGCGACGGTTTCACCGAACTGCGCCTCTACCCCGGTGAGTGCGAGCTTGCCCTCTCGTACCGCGCGGTAGAGCACGGCGGCGACCAGGGTGTCTTGGTCCAGCTGTAAGTCGGCGAGAATTTCGGCCATTTCCAGACCGATACGAAAGCAACTGGTGCCCTCGCCCCAGCTGTGGGGGTCGGTACTGGGTAGAATATCGACACTTTGGCAGAGTTCGCAGGCGCGCTTAATTTCGGCCAACGTAGGTGAGCTTTGCTGCTCGATGCCTTCCAGGCGCTGCAGCCAGGCATCGATATCGACACTGCCGTCTGCGGCAATGGGGTGGTCTTGGCGGACTTTAACCATAGTATTTTTCGCTTGCGCTGCGTCTGGCGCTTATTTTTTGTCCTCCCGTGCACAGGGAGATCCGTAACGCGCGTATGACACGCGTGGACGACAAAAGTTCGCAGAGATTCTCTGGGCGCCTACTTCCGTAAGGCCGCTATGGTAGTCATTTGTGGGGGTTAATCAAGCCCGCTCTTTCGCAAGAGCGGGCTTCTCGAGCCAAGTTAATGGCAGAAGGTTAACAAGCGCTTACCTGTATCGCTTTACCGGCCTTATGTTTTTGCACCTCGACAAAGGAAAAGCGCAAATCCAACTCGCCGCTGGTAACCAGAGTAAAAGGCTCCAGAACACGGTAGAAAAACTCTTCCGGCGGCAGCACCAAGCCAAAGTCCGAGCCTACATCGGGGAACAGGTGCAGGGGTACCGTCACCCTTGCCCAGCCTTGGTCCACAAGGTTTTTAACCGTTTCGGTGATATCCAGGTCTGAGTTGCTATTGGGGCCACAGCCTAAGCGCAATGTAACCGGTGCGGTGGGGGCGCTATCGACTTTTACCTCGAACACCAGCGCGCCGTCGTTTTCGAGGTAATCCACCATTACCTGGCGGTCGCGGGTCGACAGGGCGACAAACCCCTCGCCCGCGCCATTCCAGAGCACACGGCGGGCGTCTTCCTGCACCTCGCGGTCTACGCAACTCACACTAACGCTGGTGGTTTCCGCGGCGTTGCCCGTTAAAGCTACTCGGTCGTTTTTGCAGCCTTCCAGGATGATGCCAAAGGGCTCCATGGGGCGCCGATTAAATACGGGCATTTCATCGCTGGCTTCAAAGCTCGCGTCATATTCCTCGGGCAAATCGTCGCCAAGGGTGTCTGCCTCACCGTAAGTCAGACCAAAACCGTAGGGGAACAGCGGGTCATAGTCGGCATCGCCCACATTTAGCGGGCCCTGATCTGGCGTGCGCGGCCAGGAGAAAGTCAGCTTGCCTTTTATCGGGTGCGCGATGTCGCCACTTGCCGTGGTAAAAAGCACATCGCCAACACCGGCGCCTTCGGTGCCCGGCTGCCAAATCACCACAAAGGCATCGGAGGCATTCAGCTCGCGGTTTATCCATAAAGGCCGCCCGGTGATAAACAATGAGACTACCGGAATACCCTCGGCTTTTAGCTTTTGCAACAGCGCCCAATCGCGGCCGGCTGATTCTTTGTACAACAAGTTCTGTACATCGCCCTGCATTTCGGCATAGGGCGACTCGCCCCATACCACAATGGCGACGTCGGGCTTTTCGCTGTAAGCGCCGTCTTGATTAAATTCCACATTGCCGCCAGCGCTGGTTACGGCATCGCGAATGCCGTCCAGCACGCTGCTGGCGCCGGGAAAGTCTTTACGGGTGGTGCCTGTACCCTGCCAGGTAACCGACCAGCCACCGGCCTGTTTGGATAAATTGTCGGCGCCGTCGCCGGCCACCAGTATTTTTTGTTTGGGGTTAAGCGGTAACAACTGATTTTTGTTTTTTAGCATCACCAAAGATTCACGCACCGCCTGACGGGCCACGGCGCGGTGCTCGGGAGAGCCAATAATCTCATCGCGACCGGCCAATGGGCGTTTGGAAGGCTTTTCACGCTCGAACAAACCGGCCCGCAGTTTCACGCGTAAAATACGACGCACTGCATCGTCGGCGCGCTCCATAGGAATCACACCGCTGTTAATTTGCTCCACCGTGTTATTGAACAACGTTTTCCAGTCCGGGTCCGGCACCATAAAAATGTCCAGCCCGGCATTAATGGCCTGGGGGCAATCCAGCACGCTGGCGCCCTCAATAAAGCCGTGGCCGTTCCAGTCGCCCACCACCAGACCATCAAAGCCCATGGTGTCTTTGAGTACAGTGGTTAACAGATGCTTGTGACCGTGCAGCTTTTCACCGTGCCAGCTGTTGAATGAGGCCATTACACTTTGCACGCCCGCCTCAATAGCGCTGATGTAACCGGCGCCGTGAATGTCGCACAGCACTTGCTCATCATCCACACAGTCGCCGCGGTCAATGCCGTTGATGGTGCCGCCGTCGCCGATAAAGTGCTTGGCCGTGGCAATCACATGCTCGGTGTTTAAAAACTCATCGCCATCGCCCGCCCCCTGCAAGCCCTCAACCATTTTGGCGGCATAGTCGTAAACGATTTTCGGATCTTCCGAGTAGGATTCGTAAGTGCGCCCCCAGCGGTCGTCGCGCACCACGGCAACGGTGGGCGAGAAATCCCAGTCGATACCAATAGCGGCAATTTCGCGCGCGGTTACTTCACCAATTTGGCGAATTAATTCTGGATTACCCGTCGCCCCCAGAGCGATATTGTGGGGAAACAAGGTCGCACCGACTACATTGCCCACGCCGTGTACCGCATCTGTGCCCCACATCATAGGAACGTACACCTTGCCGTCAGAGCAATCGGCGGCGGCATCAAAAAAGCTGTCGGCCAGGGCAACCCAGTCCGAGGCTTTGGCGTAACGGTCGTTGTTGGGCACAGAGCCACCACCGTTCAGTACCGAGCCGATGTGAAAGTCTTTAATATCTTGCGGGGTTACCTGCTTGATTTCGGGCTGAATCATTTGCCCAACTTTTTCCTCTACGCTCATTTGCGCGAGTATTGCTTCAACTTTTTCTTCTATAGCGGGGTCGGGCGCAACCACACTGGTGACTTTGGGCCAAGGCACAATTTACCTCCGAAGGTATCTGTCAGGGTTTTGTCGTCGCTATTTTTATGTTGGGCATTTTTATGGGCAGACGCCTTATATTAGGCGCACTAGCATAGCGAATTGCGGCGCAAACTACACCATTATTGACAGCGCTGTCAATTCAAACTAGACTGCGCACAAATTTATATCGATAACATGGCCCCCTCTGGGCATTTGTCCGTCTGATAAGTAAGATAAAACAATCACGTCTGCGCGAGGAGAATCACCCCATGAGTATTATTCTGGTTGCCGATATCGGCGGCACCAATGGCCGCTTCGGTCTGGTTAATGCCTGTAGTCATAACAAAGGCTACAACGCCGAGCAGCAAATCAGCCTGCCGAGCGCCAACTACGAAACTCTCGCCGACATGATTCGCGATTACGTTAAGCAAGCTGGCGTAGCCATGCCCAAGTTTGCCTGCCTGGCCATCGCGGGGCCGATTCAAGACGGCCATGTAAAAGTCACCAACCTGAACTGGGAGTTTTCTATTTCGCGTCTGCGCGATGAGCTGAACATGCAGGCGCTGGATGTAATCAACGACTTCTCTGCCCTCGCCTACGCCGTGCCGCATTTACAAAAAGGCGATACGGCTAGCCTGTATTGCACCGATGCCAACCCCTACGCCCCCATCGGCGTTATGGGCCCCGGCACCGGTTTTGGCGCAGCGCTCTTGGCCCCGATCTCCACCGGCTGGAAAATCATTCCCACCGAGGGCGGCCACTGCAGCTTTGCACCCACCACCGATACCGAAATAGGTATTTTGCAGCAAATGCGCAAACATCATCCGCATGTTTCCATTGAGCATATGCTGTCAGGTCAGGGTTTGGTTTCTATTTATAAATCCTTGGCCGCCCTTAAAGGGGTAGACGCGGAAGACTTGTCCCCTGCCGATGTCAGCGAGCGCGGCATCAAACATAAAGAAGCACTGTGCGAAGAAGCGGTACAAACCTTCTGCGCTATCTTAGGCTCGGTGGCCGGCGATAAAGCCTTAAGCTGGGGCGCCATGGGTGGCATTTACTTAGGCGGTGGTATTGTTCCTAAAATTGCTCACTATCTGCCGCAAACGGATTTTATTAAACGCTATTTAAACAAAGGCGTTATGCGCGGCTACGTTGAAGATATTCCCGTGCGTATGGTTACCAATGATAAAGCGGCTCTAATTGGCGCCGCCGCCTGGTTGGTGGATACCACCCAAGCGCTGCAATCTTAAGCAAAATTGCCGCCCGTACATTTTACGGGCGGCAACCTGACGCCTATAACCACATTCCCGCCTTCGATAAAAGTCTTTTTTAACAACCTCTCTCTTTTTATTTAAAATTAGAATAAATTCCTTGTTGTTAGCTGTTATAACTCTACTAAGATTCCTACTGCCGCATAAATTATTAGACGGATATCCATTAGAAGGAATCTTGTTTTGGCAAAACGCATTGCTTGTTTAAGCAGTATCTTATCGCCCGAGAAGGTCATCAGTTATTCCGAACAGGTGTACCAGATATTCGACAGTGCTCGGCGCTATAACAAAGAGCATGCGATTGTGGGTATTTTTCTGGTGTACCAGGATACCCTGCTGCAAATTTTTGAAGGTGATGGCAATGAGTTAGCCCAGGTAATCTACCGCACCAATCGCGATCCGCGCCTGACCCAAATCAGTGTCATTGCCAACCAGGAAATTACCACCTTAAAGTTTACGCGCTGGAATCTAAAACTCATTCACGACACCAGCGCCGCCCACAGTGAGTATTTGGACAAAATTAATCGGCTGTTACAACCAAACCTCCGGCTCTCCTCCACCCTAGACAAAATTCGCTACGAAAAACTCATTGCCCGGGATAACACAGAGCAAAACGAAAAGTTCTCTGACACCCCGCCCAGCTTTAGCAATACCTTACTGTCGATGAAGTCCTGGCCGCGCCCCACGGCCCTGAGAATGGATGCTGGACTGATGAAAATATGCCCTCTACTGATTCATAAAACGGTGGCCTACGACCGCCTCAAAGAGCTACAGATATTCGCGCAGAACGATGAGCTAGACAGGCGCTTATTGCAACTGCACAAAATCAATGCGCTACAAGTGACCCAGCAAAAGTCCCCGGGTGAACCACACCGACTGAAAACCGCCAGCAAGCCTGAGGCTCCCAAAAGCAGTCACTCCTTCAGCCAGGCGTTGCGCCAGTTTATCTCGCAACATCGCGCCAAAGGGGGAAGCCACCAATGACTAAAATCTATAAAAAGCTGGCTATCGTGGGCGAAGTTGGCGCGGGTAAAACACAGCTGATTCATACCATCAGCGAAATATCACCTTTTATGACCGAGGCCAAATCCACTGTGGACATAGGCAAGGAGTTCACCACCGTGGGCATAGATTATGGACGCCTCTCGCTCGGCGAAGACATTGCGCTGGGCCTTTACGGTTTGCCCGGACAAAAGCGCTTTAGCATGCTGTGGGACATGGTAAACAAAGAGCTATGGGGCCTGCTGTTACTGGTCAAATACAACGACGAACTGAACGTCAACTCCATCGCCGATATTCTCGATCATTTTCAGCCGGCGCAATCGGAGGTGCCCTTGGTGGTCGGCTTAACGCACGGCGACCAGGCCGAAGACGACGAGCAGCTGGACCTGTTTCTCGACATTCTCCAATTTGCGCTAAACGAATTTAACCTGACCGCGCCCGTCGTGTGTTTGGACGCACGCGACGTCGAATCATCGCTGAGCTTACTGCAGCTGTTTGATTCGATAAACCAAGCGAACAATAACCTCTACCCAGAGGAGCAACAAGATGCCATTTGACGACGCGTTAAAAGAGCGAGCCATCCAACTGATAAATCGTTACGCGGATAACGAGGCTATAGAAGTCATTTCTTTGGCCACTACAGACGGATTTCCCGTCTATACGAACAATTGTGCGGCCGTACCAATAGAGCAGGATAACCTCGCCGCTGCCGCCAGCACCTTACACTCGGTTAGCAACGCCGTCACCCGCCAGATTTTGGGTAAAAACTTTAAGGTTACTTTTATCGAAGCGCAGCAAGGCAATGTGGCGTTTGTCGACCTTGAGCTGAGCGGCAAAAACTTTGTACTGGTCATGTCCGCCGCGCAAACACTGAATATCGCCAGTCTGCGGCTTCTGATTACTCGCCTAGCCAAAGAGCTTCACGAACATTCAACTTCACCCGCGATTGCCTCGGTATAGGCAGTATTGTTCATACACAGGAGATAACGATGAGCAACTTAAAAGAAACCACCCAGGGTTTGATGGAAATTGATGGCGCACTGGGTTGTGCCATTGTCGATTTCACTACCGGTATGCTATTAGCGTCCGAAGGCTCCGGGGTTGATCTCGAACTCGCAGCGGCGGGCAACAGTGAGGTGGTTAAAGCAAAAATGAAAACCATGAAAAGCCTCGGCATTGAAGGCGGCATTGAGGATATTTTGATTACTCTCGAAAACCAGCTGCATATTATTCGCCCCAGCACATCCAACGAGGGGCTGTTTATTTATCTGGTGTTAGATCGAAAAACCTCCAACTTGGCACTGGCACGGCGCAAAACCGCCGACCTGGAAAAATCACTGCAGAGAGTCTAAGCCTTCAGCGGCGGGCGGCCGATTTTGCCCCCGCCGCGTATCGTCACACAGTTTGCATTCAAGCTTATGCCCTAACATCGCGGCGCGCCCCATCGGCGTGGTTACCCAGTCCCTCACCACCCAAGGCGGATTGTGGCGTACATGTTGATTGTGGCCACAGGCCAGCTCGGCCACCCAGTGGTCTTCATCGTCTTTGTGATATCCGACAATAGGCTGTTGCATGCTCCAAATCCCCGCTGTGTTAAACTGCGCGCCCCACTATAGCCTGAATACCTTAAATGCTGTTTAAACAATTTCCCGCTATTGTCGTATTGTGCCTGGTCACTGTAATTTGGGCGTTTAGCTTTTCCCTTATAGGCGTTTACCTGAGCGGCCATGTTGACAGTTATTTGGCCGTGCTGATTCGTGTCTCGCTGGCTCTGGCAATTTTTCTGCCCTTTTTTCGCCCGGCACAAGTGCCCCCTAAAACCCTGTTGGCCTTAACCGCTATCGGCGCTTTGCAAGTGGGGGTTACCTATCAGTTTCTCTACCATGCCTTTAGCTATATCAGCGTCGCCGAGGTATTGCTGTTCACAATTTTTACACCGCTGTGGATTACCTTAATCGATGAGCTGATTTTGCGTCGGCAGCATCTACCTTTTCGCTGGTGGGTGGGCTCGGCGCTGGCGGTTGCCGGTGCCGCTATTATTCGCTACGAAGATATCAGCGCCGATGCTATCACAGGCTTTTTACTGATTCAGGCCGCCAACCTGTGCTTTGCCGCAGGTCAGGTTGGCTATAAGCGCTTAGAGCTTGGCAGTAGCAGGGCTCAGGTACAAACCTTTGCCTGCTTTTTCCTGGGCGCGACTTTGGTATCGGGGCTGGGCACGCTGCTGTTTACCGATTGGAGTCTGGTGCCCACTACCGCCATTCAATGGTCGGTGCTGATTTGGCTGGGGCTGGGGGCCTCGGGTTTTGGTTACTTGGCCTGGGCCATGGCCAGTAAGCGCGTCAATACCGGCCAGCTCGCAACCATGAACAATTTGTTAATACCGGCGGGCATTCTCGTCAATGTGATGTTCTGGAGCCGCGACGCCGAGTGGGGGCGACTGTTAATAGGCGGCGCTGTTATCGCGCTATCTGTGTGGGTATGCCGCAAAACCCATTAACCTATATCAGGTTATTCGGTCACTTTTATTTGTTTGTGCGGCACTATTATTTGCTCTTGGCGCGCACTTTGTCCAGCTGACGGCACATGGTATCGGCGCCATCGAGAATACGCAGGGTATGGCGCTGAATTATATCCGGCGGAACAAAATACAAGTGCTGGTTTTTTACCGCTGAAAGCGCCGTGTACTGCTTCCATTCTTCCAGCCATTCGGGGCGCTGCTCCCCCATACCACTGGCAATAATGGTATCGGGGTCGCGGGCCAATACTGATTCAATATTAATTTTTGGCGCCAGCGAGATAGCATCAGCAAAAATGTTTTCGCCACCACACAGGCGAATCACATCGCTGACCAAGTGCTCGCCGTTTAGAGTTTGCAGCGGATCATTCCACACCTGATAAAACACTGTGACAGCTTCGGCGCCGTGGTACGCTTGTTTTAATTGCTCCAGTCTCTGCTGCCATTGCGAGACCTTTGGTTCAGCCACCGATGAAGTTCCGGCCAATTGACCAATGGTGCGCACCTCGGCGGCAATATCATCCATGGTGCGCAGCTCATCTACATAAACCGTCAACCCCAAACGCTCCAGCTGGCGCGCAACCTCGGGGCCATTACCCGAGGCCCAGCCCAGCACTAGATCGGGCTTGAGCGCAAGTATCGCTTCGTAATTGACGGCTTTATAACTGCCTACTTGCGGCAACGCCTGGGCCTCGGCCGGGTAATCACTATAGCTCACTGCCGCCACCAGCTTAGGCCCCGCTCCGGCGCTGTATACGTTTTCCACAATGTGTGGAGCTAAAGCCACAATACGCTCGGCCGGTTGCTGCAAGCGAAGCGTTTTACCGCGCGCGTCCACAACTTCAATAACCTTTGCATGCACGGAAAACACTGCAAACATCGCGGTTATAAGCAAGGCAAATCTCATTGTTTCCACTCCTGTTTTTTCAATACTGTTGCTCCCACTGCTCTCGTATCCCGTGCAGGGCAGCTTGCAAGCGTACACCATCGTCAGGGGGCAAGCCGATACGTAAATAGGCAGTAGCGGAAGGGGCGCATTGATAACCCCAGCGGGTGTAAATTCCCCGCAGGGCCAGGGCTTTATGTAATGCACCCAAGAGGTTCGAATCGCCGGCCAAAGACACAAATAGCCCGGTACCCACTAGCGTCACCGAGCGTTCTAAAGGTCGAATGAAATTTTGCAAAATATGTTTAAGGGTCTGATATACCTTGTCGATTCGTCGCCTTTGCATTTTCTGCCAGGCGAAATCTGTTAAGGCTCGCTCAGCCACCCACATCGCTGGGCCATTAACGGCCCAGGGCTCAAACGCTGCTTTTATTTGCTCAACTTTCCCATTAGCACTTAAAACAAAACCCAAGCGAATGCCGGCAAGACCGAAAAACTTTCCTACCGAGCGCAACACAATCAAACGTGGGAGCGTCGCCACAAACGCGGCCATAGTGTTCTCTGGCTGCCAATCCATAAAAGCTTCGTCTACCAATAGCACACCGGCAATTTTGTGATAAACCTTTTGCAGTATGTCACAGCCAAAGATCTGACCGGTCGGATTATTGGGGTTGATAACCACCGCATGTTCAACCGCGCCATTTTCGGTTAACCGCAGTAGCTCATCCATGGTTGTATAAAAAACCGGGATATGGCCAGCGTTTGTCCAATGGTATTCGTGCTCGTGATAACCGCAGCTTGGCAGCGCCACGCGCGCCGCTGGCAATAAGCGCGGCAAAGAGGAAATTGCAGCCTGGCTACCGGGTAAGGGAAGAATATAATTCTTGTCTACCCCGTAAAATTTTTGTGCCGCATGAAGTAAGGGTTCAGAATTAACGGGCAAGTTCTGCCACACATCGTCAGGGACATTGTTAACCGGATAACCCCACGGACTGATTCCCGTGGATAAATCCTGCCAGCCGTTGTGCGGCAACCCAAAGCACTTTGTCGCGGCTTGCAGGTTTCCGCCGTGCTCACTGGCATCGCTCACAAATAAACACCCCAACAAAAAAGCGCGAACACTATCAGCACACATGTACTCGCGCGGCGCACCAAACTCAGCCCCTGCTGCAAACCTTCTGCGCTCGCCGCGCGGCCGGGTGTTATCGGCTTATCGCACCATTTACCATGATAAGATGCGCCGCCTCCCACACTGATGCCCAGAGCACCAGCGCCACTGGCAATAACCGGCCCCGCGTTGGGGCTAGCCCAGGCTTTGGCGCACAGCCGCCAGGTTTTGATAGCACCTGAGGCATCACCGCAGGCGACAAAAGCCAGGGCGCATAAGCGCGCGGGAATAAAGTTCAACAGATCGTCCAGGCGCGCCGCCGCCCAGCCAAAGTAATAATATTTTTCTGAGCGATAGCCCCACATGGCATCCAACGTATTGGCAAGGCGATACACGATTACGCCCGGTAAACCCGCAAGGGCAAACCAAAAAAGCGGCGCTACCACCGCATCAGAGGTGTTCTCCAGTAAAGATTCCGTCGCCGCGCGTGCCACTTGGGTTGACTCAAGCTCGGCGCAATCGCGGCTGACAATTTTTTGTACAGCCGCTCTGGCCGCCGCCGTATCAGCGGCACTTAACGCGTTAATAATTGGCTGAATATGTAGAATCAGGCTTTTACCGCCCAACGCCAAGTACAGCCCCAGCGCGCCCGTGATAACAGCGGCAAAGGCAGATTGCGCGATTAACCACGACCACAGCAATGCCGCCAGCGAAGTGAGAGGCAGAAGTAAAACAACCACAGCCAGAGCACCTCGCAAGCGTAAAAACCGACCCCTATTGAATGCCAAATCCAACCGCCCCGCCAGATAACCAAAACCCACCAGTGGATGCCAGCGGCGCGGTTCGGCAAAGCTGGCGTCCAGTGCAAACCCCAGCAATAGCGCCAGGGCAACTACCACACCGCTACCAGAATTATCAGCACCAGTGTCTCAGTGAGTTCCACCAAGGCGCCCAGGCAATCGCCGGTGTAGCCGCCTATTTGCTGTTGCCACAGCGAGCGCCAATACACCAGCAGAGCTGCCACAGCAGCCACTAAAATCGCGCTGGTCACCAGCCCCACCGTTGCCACGCACAACGCCGCCACCAACAGGGTAATCAACCACAGGCGTTGGCTGTTGGTGACTAAATTATCCGGCACCTTGCCTTGGTAACGGGCGTATTCCGACAGTGCAACAAACGGCAGAATGGCTGTTCTGGCCAACACCGGGGCCAATATCAATCCCGCCACCATCTGCCAGGCGGACGTCAGGCTCGCCAGAGCGGAGAATTTAACCAGCAACAGTAGCACCAGTGACACCAGCGCTACCGCACCGCAGGCCGGATCGTGCATCACCTTTAAGATACGCTCGCGCCTTTGCTCGGCATCCGTGCATTTATGGCCGGCGTAGTAGGCATCCATGCAATCGGCCAAGCCGTCCAGATGTAAAGCGCCGGTAACAGCGACCCATAGCGCCAGCACCAAGGCTGCGCCAAGCAAATCACCCAAGCCAGATAAGGCAATGGCCACTGCCGCTAAGATCACACCAATCACTAGCCCCACCAGCGGGTAACAGTAGACCGCATTGGTAGAAGTATTGGCTTCTGGCTTTTGCATCCAGCGGGCCACCGGTAGGCGGGTTAAAAACACCAAGGCAAATAAAAATGCCTGTTTAGCTTGGGTAAACATAATGGCTAGCTTCCGGATATAACACTGATAATTGCCCCGCCTGTAGCTGCAGCGAAGCGGTAAAACCATAACCAATATTAAGCTGCATCATCCATGGCGGGGGTTTATTGTTGGCAATACTAAGCAGAAGTTTAATGACTCCGCCGTGGGTAATCAGCAACAATTTGTTATCACCCGTCTCAGCCAAACTCAGCACCGTTTGCAAAACACGCTCACGAAATTGGCTAAACGCTTCACCTTCTGGCGGGCCATATTGCTCAGGGTCGCGACTCCAGGCCAGCACTTGCTGTTCTTGCTCGCGCCAAACATCCGCCACTTGTTGGCCTTCCCATATGCCGTAATTTATTTCTTTAATACCCGGCATAACGGTTAAGGGAAGCTGTCTATTCTCGCTCAACACTTGCGCAAAACGGCGGCAGCGCTGAAGAGGCGAACTGACTATTGCCTGCCAATTATCTTCTAGCGATTGCAAGCCCGCCAACATCTGCTGCCAGCCAGTGTCAGTGAGTGCGACATCGGTATGGCCGCGAAAAATACGGCCGCCCTCACATTCGCCATGGCGCAGAAGATCAATCTGCATCGGACACTCCAGCCTCGGCAAACGTGGCCATATGAGAATGCAGCAACAGAGCCTGGCGAATGATATTGCTAGCCAACACCGCGCCACTGCCCTCCCCCAACCGCATGTTCAGCTGCAGTAATGGCTCGGCCTGTACCTGCTGCAACGCCAGGGCATGGCCCTGTTCATCCGAGCGGTGGGCGTATAGCAACCAGGGCTCAATGCTCGGATTAATAGCCAGCGCCAGCGCTGCGGCCGAGGTAGCAATAAAACCATCCACCAGCACAGGGGTTTGCGCCTGGGCGCTGGCAATAAACGCCCCCACCAAAGCCGCAATTTCAAAACCACCCAGGCACTGCAGTATTGATAGCGGCTGATGTAATTGCGCCGCGTGTAACTCTAGGGCCTGCGCAATCAGCGCAGTTTTACGAGCCAGTGTTTGATCATCCACCCCCGTGCCGCGCCCGGTGATTGCCTCGGGGGCAAGTTGATACACAGCGGCAAAAATCGCCGCGGCAGAAGTGGTATTGCCTATGCCCATTTCACCGCCAATAAATAAATCAGCGCTGCTTGTTTGCTGGGCACCGACCTCAAGCGCCTGGATGAGCTGCGCCTGACTCATAGCGCACTGGCGAGAAAAATCGGCAGTGCCTGAGGCAATGGGGTTGTGTACCACGGATATTTGCGGGTCTATTTCATGAATACAACCGACATTGACCGCGCGAAAATCGGCGTTGAGACTCTGCGCCAGCACACACACAGCGGCGCCCCCGCGGGCAAAGTTTTGCAGCATTTGCGCGGTTACCGCCTGCGGAAATGCCGATACACCTTTTGCCGCAATACCGTGATCGGCGGCAAACACCCGCACTAACACTTTATTTAAAGAGGGCTTTTCACGCCCTTGAAACCCGGCAAAGCGCACGGCGATCGACTCCAGCTGGCCCAGGGAACCAGGCGGTTTAGTCAGCTGGTTTTGTCTTGCGCGTGCGGCACTCATGGCCTGACTGTCGGGCGGTGAAATGGCGTCGTTTAGCCACTGAGGATATTTATTCATATTTTTTGCTTAACGTGTCTACAATTGTTGCGCTGCAGTCTTGAGGGCAAGTGGCAGGCCCGCCACCACCAGGGTAACCGACTCGGCCCGAGCGGCCAGCGCCTGGTGCAACCAGCCGCTGGCGTCGACAAACTCGCGAGATAACTGCCCCAGAGGCACAATGCCCGAGCCCACTTCGTTACTGACAAATATCCAGTGCGGCGCGGGGCCATCGCGACATACGTCATCAATAGTGCGCAGGAGCTGATTTTTTTGCGCCTCCCATTGTGCGTGATGCAGGCAGTTGTTTACCCACAGGGTTAAGCAGTCAATCACCACACAAGTATCAGAACCACTGTTTTGTCGCAATGCATTGGCCAACTGCAGTGGCTCTTCCAAACTTTGCCAGCGCTCGCCCCGGTCGCCCTGATGCATTTGAATGCGAGCTTGCATTTCGTCATCGCCGGGCTCGGCGGTGGCCAAATAAAGCAGTTGGCCGCCGGTTTGATCTTGCCAAGCCTCGGCCTGTTGTTGTGCAAAGCGGCTTTTACCGCTGCGTGCACCACCTAAAATAAGCTGCATAATTTTGTGTTTGCTCCGTATTCTTTTTATTTATTGCGCAACCACTATAGGCTTGCCCGTATCCGGATGCGCGATAACGCGCACGTCGGTGGCAAACACCTCAGCCAGAAGCGCTTCGGTAACCACCTGTTCAGGCGTGCCACTGGCAACGCACTTTCCTTCGTGCAGTACCAGCATATGGTCGCAGTGTGCCGCAGCCAGGGTGATGTCGTGCACGGTCATTAACACCGCCACACCGCTCGCGGCAAACTCACGCACCGCGCGCATCAGTTGATGCTGATGCCCAATATCCAAACTGGTTACCGGCTCATCCAGCAAGAGCAAGCGTTCGCCGGCATCCTCGGCGCGCCAAATTTGCGCCAGCACCCGCGCCAGCTGCAAGCGCTGCTGCTCACCACCGGACAGCGTTGGGTATAGGCGGGCAGATAAATGCAACACGTCCATGGCGGCCATGGCTTCAATGCAAATTTGCGAATCAATACTCGCCCCGGTGCTGTGAGGCCCACGTGCCAGCGATACTACCTCGGCGCCAGTAAAAGCAAAGGCGAGCGAGTTCTGTTGACTGAGCACCGCCATTTTGCGCGCGCGTTCAGCTGCGGCCCACTGCAATAATGGCTGGCCCGCAAACACCACTTGGCCACTGGCGGGAATGTCGTTACAAATACCTTTGAGCAAGGTGGTTTTACCCGCACCATTGGGCCCAATAACGGCGGCTACCTGGCCAGCGCTCAAACTTACATCAACATCGCGCAGTAAGAGTTTATCGTCTGCACTGACACGCAGTTGTTGCACTTCAAGCAAACTCATTGCACCCAGCCTCGCTGACGTCTGAGCAGAACAATAAAAAAAGGTGCCCCCACCAGGGCGGTCACAAGGCCAACAGGTAATTCGGTGGGCGCAAGCGCGGTGCGAGCCAGGGTATCGGCCAGCAGTAATAAGCTGGCGCCGCCCAAAGCGCATAAAGGCACCAGCGCGCGATGATCCGGCCCAACCCACAAACGCACCATATGTGGCACCACCAAACCGACAAACGCGATGCTGCCCGCCATGGCCACAGACACCCCCACGCCCAAAGCCACCAGAACAATCAAACGGGTTTTTAACGCTTCAACATCGACTCCCAAATGCCGCGCCTGAGACTCGCCCAGCAACAGAGTATTTAGCTGACGTGCGCACTGGCCCATGCTAAGTAACAACACACCAAGCACTAACAGCATAATCGTCGCGCGGGCACCGCTGGCACCATCCAAGCCGCCCATGCGCCACAGACTCATGCGTCTTAACTGTTCGTTATCGGCAAAGTAATCCATAAGCCCGGTTAAACTGGCGGCCAAAGCCGTAACGGCTATACCCATTAACAACATGGTAGCCACCGAGGTGCCGTTAATGCCCGTTGCCACCCGGTACACCAGCCAAACGCATAAAAGCCCGCCGACAAAAGCGCCCATAGAAACCAGTGACAAACCGCCCCAGGCGCTGCCCAGCATAGCCCCCCCGCCCAGCACAATAGCCAGGCTGGCGCCCACCGAGGCACCGGCCGTTACGCCAATCAGCGACGGATCTGCCAGGGGGTTGCGAAACAATCCCTGTAGGTAAGCGCCGCATACGGCAAGCAAGGCGCCGACGCCCGCAGCCAAAAGCGCGCGCGGCAAACGAATACTGGTAATAATCTCTCCGCTGTAATCACTAAAATCGCTGCCCAGCAGTGCGCGCAACACATCCACCGGTGCAATGGCCACAGCGCCCAGGCCCAGCGCCAGTAAAAAACTGACGAGCAACAAAGCCGCCAAAATGACGGCCGCCACTTTTATGCGGCGCTTGCGATTGGAGGCGGGCGTCACTGGCAGGACTCCAACTCGGTCAGCCACCGGGCATTTAAGTGCGTCTCTAAAGTATCGGCCAACCTGTTGAGCTGTGTTTCACGATAGCTTTGTAAATCAAAGCTAGGCGCGTCACTAAGTCCCGCCCACTGCAGGATTAATTGCAAGGCACTGGGGGTATCAAAAATGCCATGACAATATGTGGCGAGTATTTGGTTGTCTGCGCTAAGGGCGCCGTCGGTGCAATTGCGACTGCCTTTTCTAAACACAACTGGCGCCAATTCGAGCGCTGGCCCCTCGCTGATACCGCAGTGGATTTCGTAGCCATTAAAGTCAGCCTGTTCATCGTTTAAAACTAGCTGTCCGCTAACATTGGTGAGCGTTTTAGAATCCGTTAAGCGGGTGGTTAATTGCAAAAAACCGAAGCCGGAAATCTCGCCCGGAATGTCTTCAATGCCGTCGGGGTCGCCAATACTGTTCCCCAACATTTGCAGGCCGCCACAAATACCCACGAGTTTGCCGCCGTAACGCAGGTGGCGGTTGAGTTTTTTCTGCCATTGATTGTTTTTAAGCGACGCGCAATCGGCGCGCACATTTTTGCTGCCGGGCAGAATAACCAAATCGCAGGGAGGCAATTCATCCGCGACCGACACATAGCGCAAATCTACCTGCGGGTGCAGTCGCAGAGCATCAAAGTCTGTGTGGTTACTGATGCGCGGCAGCACCGGCACTACCACCGTAAACTTTTTATTCGTTAACGCTTGCGCGGTGCTAATCGCGTCTTCCGCATCCAGGTAAAAGTCGTGTAAGTAAGGCAACACTCCCAGCACGGGTTTGCCGGTGTAATCTTCTAACCAGTCGAGTCCGGATTGCAACAGAGCAATATCGCCGCGAAAACGGTTTATGACAAAGCCTTTAACCCGCGCCTGCTCTTCAGGCGATAACAACGCGAGAGTTCCCACCAAATGAGCGAACACCCCGCCCCTGTCGATATCGGCAATCAGAATGACCGGGCAGTCCGCCGCCTGGGCAAAACCCATATTGGCAATATCGTTTTCGCGCAGGTTAATCTCGGCGGGGCTTCCGGCGCCCTCCACCAATACACAGTCGTATTGTTCTTTCAGCCGGTTAAAAGAATCCATTACTGCCTGCTTGGCGGTGGCTTTGTAGGCGTGATAATCCAGCGCCTGCATATTGCCTATGGCTTTGCCGTGAATAATCACTTGGGCGCCGGTATCGGATGAGGGCTTTAGCAAAACCGGGTTCATATCCGAGTGTGGCTGTAACCCAGCCGCCTGAGCCTGCAGTGCCTGGGCGCGGCCTATCTCACCGCCGTTGGCGGTGACGGCGCTGTTTAGTGCCATGTTTTGCGGTTTAAATGGTGCGACCTTAACGCCCCGGCGCTTTAATAGGCGTGCCAGGCCCGCTACCAGTGTGCTTTTACCGGCATCGGAGGTGGTCCCCTGCACCATTAAACAGGTCACTTAGTAATCCACACCTTTGCGCGCTTTAATGCCCGACTTAAACGCGTGTTTGATATCTTTCACTTCGGAGACGGTATCCACCAGCTCTTGCAAAGCACTGCCGCCACCGCGACCGGTAACCACCACGCTTTGCTCGCGGGGGCGATCGGCAATAGCCTGCAAGACTTTTTCTTCATCTAAATATTTATAGGCAATCATATAGGTCAGCTCGTCCAGTATTACTAAATCCAGACTACTATCGGCTAACATTTTTTCGGCGACCGCCCAGGTGTTTTCCGCCTCGCGAATATCGCCCGTACGATCCTGGGTGTTCCAGGTAAAGCCGGTACCCATTTGGTAAAGTTCAACTTGCGGGCAGTGGTTTTTTACGTACAGCTCTTCGCCGGATAACTGCTCACCCTTAATAAACTGGACCACTCCCACTTTATGGTCGTAACCCAGGGCGCGCATCACCATACCAAAGGCCGAGCTGGACTTTCCTTTGCCGTTACCGGTGAGCAGTATCGCCACACCGCGTTCGGTATCCGCCGCTTCTATGCGTGCATCCACTTTGGCTTTTTGTTTTTCCATCGCCTTTTTATGGCGTTCGTTTTTGCTCTGCTCGTCGCTCATGGTGTCTAACCTTTTAGGTTGTAAATGGCACAAAGGGCTTGGGGTGGTCGTGCTTAAAACCGTCGCCCGAGGGATTCGGGCGCCGAGCTCCCAGGGATGGGTTTACAGCGCGTTTCAAGCGCGGCCACCCCGAGCCCTCTCAGATCGGCACCGGGTTAAAACGTGACTTCCACGCCCGCATAACCCGAGGCGCCTGCGGTGCGATAATCAGGCACCTCAACATAATCTTCATCGGTTAAGTTTTCGCCGCGCACATAAAAAGTCAGCGCCGGACTCAATGCATAGCGGATGCTGGCATCGAGTACCTGATAGCTGCCGATCGGATCACCGACGCGGTCATAAGTACCCTCGGCAGTGCGTAGGTTAACCGATGCCTGCAGAGCGCTGACCGGTATAAAGGTGAAACCCAGGTTTGCCATATTTTCGGGTTGGCGGGCGCGCACGGCATCCTCGGCGGTTTTGGCATCGGTGTAGGTGTAGTTGGCGTTTACCACCAGCCAGTCGGCGACGGGGAAATCGGCAATCACCTCAACACCTTCGGATGTGCTCTCGCCCGCGCTTTGTACATAGCCGCCATCCCAGTCAATTTCACGCTCAACGCTCTGATCAAAATACACCAGTTCCAAGTGCAGGCCGGAGTTTGCGTAATACTCTACCCCGGCGTCCCAACCTTCGCTTTCTTCGGGCGTGAGCGGCGCCAAATCAGGATTGTTTTGCTGGCGATTGTAGTCAATTTCAAACAGGCTGGGGGCGCGAAACCCGGTGCCATAGCTGGATTTAAACTTGAGCGAACCGGCCGCCAGATCGAATACATAGGCGCCGCTTACCCGGTAGGTATCGTAATCGCCAAAGTCGTCGCTGTCGTCGTGGCGCATACCGGCGGTAACGTACAGGCCTTCACCATAATGACCCTGATACTCGGCGTAGGCGCCCCACTGATCGCGACTCATTTCCTTAACGGTGTCTTCGCGCTGCTCTAATCCGTAAGCAATGGTGTGAATATCGTTCAGTTTAGCGCTGCCCAACCACTCCAGCTTTTGGATTTCGCCTTCAGTGTCGTAAGAGACGGCGCCCTCAGCGTAATTTTTGCGGGTAACATCAGTGGTTGAATACGCCAATTCGTTATTGAAGTCGCCGGTATTATAGGCTGCACTTACGCGGGCATTGGTTTGTTCAAAGTCACCCACGCAGGCGTCAACATAAGGCCAACCGCATTGATCGAACTCATTGGTCGCCTCAGTATCGCGCGCAACCGCTTCCAAGCGCAGCGCTTCGGTCAGGTTCCAGCCGACACGGCCATGCAAGGTGGTATTTTCGTAGCCATCATCATCCTGCAGCTCGGTATCGTTCAGGCTAGTGTTAAAACCTTCGGTGTCGGCGTATGAAGCACCGACAAAATAATCCACCACATCGCTACCACCACCGACACTGGCGTTATAGCGCTGGCTGTCGAAGCTGCCGCCCTCGGCGGACAACTTAATCTGGGTCTCGCCCGTTGGTGTTACGGTATCGATATTCAACACACCGCCGGCATCAGCGCCGTACATCAAACCCTGGGGGCCGCGCAGCAGCTCTACCTTGCCAACATCGGCGCTCATAATATGCTGAATTTGAGCGCTGGCCTGGGTGCCTGTGGGGTCGGTGACATCAACCCCATCCACTCGCACCATGGTGCGGTAGCCGGACTCGCCGCGCACGCGAATGGAGCTGGCTTTACCCATGCCACCCGAGTTGGTCACCGAGACCGAAGGCATAGCGCGAAGTACGTCCTGCAAGGCGGTAAAACCGCGCGCCTTGATTTGAGTTTCATCAAGCACCGATACCGAGGTGGCTACTTGGCGCATAGCTTCGGGCTGGCGCGAGCTAACCACCACAATGGTTTCCAGGTTGGGTAACAGGTCTTTTTGCGTGTTTTCGGTTTGCGCCACAGCGGGCGCGGCAGCGACTATCGCTGCAGCAAGAATAGTCTTTTTCACAGTTCAATCCCTAACAAACGTAAAGTGGGATCGAGGGGAGGAATAGCATGCGGCACCCGCCAGCTAAGGCGCGTGATACTTGCTGATGGTAGCCCTCCGCTCCATCGCGTTGCGATACAGGCCGGTATCGGGCTGACAAGCCTGGAGCTTGATCACCGTTGCGGGGGCAGCGCCGGATTGACCGGACTTCCCGTTTAACCTACTCAGCGCCTAGAGTCAGTGACCCTAAACGCAGCAGGCACCTGCTATCGTGGCGCGCAATGTAAGGCGTGGCGGGGGTTTTGTCAATTTACGGAGCCTAGGCTCCGCGGAACGCCGCACGCAAGACGCGGTACGTTCAGCGTTCAGCGTTCAGCGTTCAGCGTTCAGCAAGAAAGTGTAAATCCCGTTGCGCTCACCTCTGCGCCTTGCTGCAATGAACAAATTGTGATCACCAAGAGGGATTTGCCATGGACAAGTTAAACACTTCTCGCCGCCAGCTAATCAAACGCGCCGGTATCGGCGCCGCGCTTTTAAGCACGGGGGCCGGCAGGCAGGTTTGGGCTGCCACACCCAAACGCAAACTGGGTGTGGCCCTGGTGGGGCTGGGTTACTACAGCCGCGACTTATTGGCACCGGCGCTACAGTTAACCGAACACTGCGAGTTGCGCGGTATTGTGACCGGTAGCCCCGAGAAAATTCCGGTATGGCAGCAGAAATACGGCATTAAAGACGCCAATGTGTACAACTACGGCAATATGCACCGCTTGGCCAATAACCCTGATATTGATGTTATTTATATTGTGGTGCCCACCGGGCTGCACATGAAGTACTCGATTATCGCCGCCAATGCTGGCAAGCATGTGTGGTGCGAAAAACCCATGGCCATGAGCGTGCAAGAGTGCCAAACCATTATCGATGCCTGCCGTAAAAACAAGGTGAAATTGTCGGTGGGCTACCGCATGCAGCACGAGCCCAACACCCAGACCGTTATGCAGTACGCCCACAGCCGCCCCTACGGTGCCTTGCAAACCATTAATGCCACTGCCGCCTACGCGGGTAACGGTTTACCGGCGGACAACTGGCGTATGCAAGCGGATATAGGCGGCGGCGCACTCTACGATATGGGCGTGTACGCTATTAACGGCGCCCGCTACGCGGCGGGCCTGGAGCCTGTTGCCGTCACAGCCACCCGTGATTTTAGCCACCCCAAATTCGAGGAGGTGGACAACACCACCAGCCTGACCCTGGAATTTCCAAAAGGGATTATTGCCAAGTGTCGTACGTCGGTGGTTGAACCCGGCAACAAACTGCGTGTTGATTGCGCCGAAGGCTGGTACGAGCTGGCCCCCATGCAGTCCTATAACGGTGTGCAAGGCGTCACCAGCGACGGCAAAAAGCTGGATAAATTTATCGCCAACCAGCAGGCGGCGCAGATGGATAACGACGCCCTGGCCATTATCAATAACACGCCTGTAAAAGTGCCAGGTGAAGAGGGGTTAAAAGACATCGCCATTGTGCGCGCGGCGATTGAGTCGTCAGATAAGAAAAAGCGGATTGGGTTGTAATTTATTCATCACAGGCGGGCTGGTTTAAACCCAGCTCGCGTTGCAATTTTTTGGTTAGTTTTAGCGAGACTAATCGATGAGACTCGCGTAAATAATAAGTTAACGGCTCATCCAAAGATTTATCAGTGCTCACCTGCTGTATCCACTTCATGCCCCGCGATGCCAAATAAGGAGCCGGGCGATAGCCGGACTCATCTTTTAACAGTTCATAGTGCAGCTCGGATGTTTTAAAGGTAAAGGCCGGGTTACCCGTTCCGTTATTGGCTTTTGCCCAGCCGCCAATGGCGAAGACTTTACCACCCACTTTCCACACCTGCGCCCCGCCCCACTGCACTACGTGAGTGGTCGCGGGCAGTGAACGGCAATACTCATTGAACTGATCGTAATCCATTAACCGTACCAGACTGAACAACCAAAATATCCACTGAAACAAACGAAGCTTTCCCACTGGGTTGCCAAGACGACAACTCAGCGGGAGGCTTAAAAATTTAGCAATTTGGATCTAAGTAAGTGCCGCACCCGGGATGATCCTGAAACCATTGCGTCATTTGGTTGATTGCGTCATCCATTTTTGCTTTCATTTCCGGGGTCACGCCCTGGCAGGCACCGGCGGACTTAGTGCATAACGGCAAGACCCAGCACGCGATGGAAGGATCTTCGTACATACCCCCAAAGCTGGCATCGCACGCACCCGCAGCACCGCCCACATAGCTATCCCTACAAGCATCAGCCGCCACAGCATCGGTGCTCATACCACAACCTGCCAACAGTTGAGTTTTTTCCGGAGGAACAATAGTCGCGGTCAACTCGCTCTCGGGAATATCTTTGGCGGCATCGGCCATCGCCTGAAACAAATCATCGGCCATATCGTCTGCCGACCCGCCCGGCGCGGCCAAAGTTTGGCTAAGGGTTTGCGTCGCTTGTGCCAGAGCGTGATCAGCCACGGCGGATGAAGCGGCGACTGCCGGTGGCGTTACCGTAATATGCACCGTGCCGGCATCCACGGTATCGCCGTGGGCATCCGTAACTTCCAGGCTGATATCCAGTGGCAACTCGCTGTCACCCGCGCTCAAGCTGGGTAATGTCACCTCGGGGTTAGCGGTTGCCGGTACCGTCAGCGATGCGCCAACCACGGTGTAAGCATAGGTGTAAGGCGCAACGCCACCGCTCACTTTGCTGTTTAAGTGGATTGCCTCGCCTTGATTAGCCGATGCCGGGCCGCTAATGCTTGCGGCCAAAGCCACCGGCGCTTTGACGATAACGCGCTGGCTTGTCTCTACTTTGTTTAAAAAGCTATCGCTAACGGTGATATCAAACTGCAACACTTCATCGGCAGCACCGGCATGCAACACTGGCGCGGCGAAGGCTTTATTGGTAGCAACAGCTGTATTAATTAGCATAACGCTGGGCCCGGCGCTTTGGGTTACCTGCCAGCTATAAGGCGGCACGCCCCCCGTCACCGTTGGCAAGTGCAAGCTGACACCAGTGCCACCCGTTACCGTGAGATCGGACTGAGCCCCCACATAAAGTTGAGAGGCAATATTCTCTACCGCCAAATGCGTTCGTACATGAACCGTCTCGGCGCCGCTGGTTACCGCCACCTGGAACACATAAAGCCCTTTACCCGCCTCCAGAATAGGAGCGTCCACCGTCGGGTGGCTCACATTGCTGTCACTCAAGGCCAACACCGGGCTTACAGGTGCCTCCTGCTGCCACTGATACTGATACGTGCCAGTACCACCACTGGCGCACACTCCTAACACAACCGCTTGCTGACCTTCGTCGGCGATAGTCGCACCGCACGATTGAGCCGCCAAGGGCGGGTTTTTACCCGGCACGGGCATGGTAGCAACAGGCGGCGCCACCACCACTTCGGTGCCGGGAGCCTGAAAAACGGTCACCGGGATAATCTGATGCACACTGTTGCCGTTTGAATCGGTACCCGTTATCGTAATTTTCGCACTCTCACTGTTGGTGGTTATCGCCGCTGGAGTGAAATTTACATGCGTACGCCCGCCTTGGACCTCCGGGGTAGATAAACTGCCCAGGCTGCCGCCGGTTTGGGTAAACACAGGCGTTTGCAATTCGGTACTGATGGTTAATGGCACACCCACGTTGGCACTGAGAACCGGCATGGGAGTCACGATATCGGCCACCGGCGTCGGGGGAACACTGGTATCCGGCGCAGGCACGGCCTGTACCCGTGCACTGGCGGTAAGACTACTGCCGGCCCCGTTGTCGTCTGTTACTGTCAGTTTAAAAGTTAAGGTTTCTACGGCAGCAACATCGGGCGCGGTTACCGATAAAAGCTGAGTCTGCTCGCCTGCAATACTCGCCGCGGGGCCAGAGACCTGCTCCCATAAATAAGTATATGGCGGCGTGCCGCCGGTCACTGTCATCGCAATATTGCCGCTTGTCCCTTCAATAATGGTTCTGTCGGGGGCCGGATACAACGCCAAGGCCTGGGGAGGGATTTCGTTGGCGGGCACGACCGGGGGCACTGGGATGGCGACCGGTATAGCTTGGCTTGGCACTAAATTAAGGGCGGTAGTGTAACTGTGCGTTGGCGGCCTGTGCACGGTCACATCGGTAAACGCGACGGCGGAGGCACCGCTGTCGCCATCGCGGTAAAACAATTCAAAGCGAAAAGTCTGGCCACTTACATTGGGTGCGACAAAATGGGGCGAGGCCGTATCGGCATCAACAATCGACACTTGGGGATAGCTGGGTGACACCTGAGTCCACAGCCACTCGGGGTTGCTCGCGCCGAACCCTTGGGCGTGCAAACGCACGGTATCGCCAACATTCACACGCTGCGTGGGCGTCAGGCTTTTAACAATCAAGTGTTGCTCGGGCTCTACAGTAAAATTCACCTTGGTGGACTCTACTGAAGCACCGTCCAACTCTGCCAATACCTTAACGGCGATCAACTCCGAACCTTCTACCTGAGGGGCAATAAAGGTGGCATCGGCGGCATCGTTTACCAACCAGGTTAATTTAGGCCCGGCGATTTGCTCCCAGGTGTAGGTGGCTGCATCGGTATCAAGCCCCTCAATGTAGGAATGTACGGACACCTTCTGCCCGGCGGTGACTGAACGCTCGGTATCGGATACATAAACAGTCGCGAGTGAGCTGGCACTGCTTGATTGTGATGAGCTACTGTCGGAGGAGGAGCTTACACTGCTAGAGAGGGAAGAGCTGGACTCGGATGAGCTAGAAACAACTGAGCTGGAGCTGCTTTGCGATGAGTTCGACGACGAAAATCCATTATCTGAATCGTCATCATCAAAACACCCGGCTACTAACAGCGCTGCGGCAAACATACCGCACCTCATCCACACAGTTGCTACACCCGCCATACCAAAACCCTCAATCAAAATGCTTAGCTTTGAATTATATCGGGTATTTTCAACGCTGACCTTAAAAAGTATAAACCTGCCTGTGCAAAGTCATACCTATATTTGGGTAGCAACACACAAGAGCACACCGCGGCTACAAACAGTACTGATGAGAATGCTATGCAGCCCTCCAGATTTTACAAATCAATGACTTACACTGCTTGAAAAGACATTAATAATTACCACCCCGGCAACAATTAATGCCATGCCAATCAGCGCTGGCGCGTCGGGCAACTGCTTGTACCAGAGCGCTCCTGCAGCGGTAATTAACACAATTCCAGCTCCGGCCCAAATGGCATAGGCAATCCCCAAGGGTATGGTTTTGACCACCAGCGACAGTGCATAGAAAGCTATTGCGTAGCCCACTATACAAATGGTACTGGGGCCGGACTCGCTGAAGCCGTCGGAGGCTTTTAACGCTAAGGTACCTATTACTTCGGAGATAATCGCCACTGCTAAATAAAGCCAGGCCATATGTTTCCCTCTAGATTTGATTAAGCACCACGCGGCGCGAACATAATAATTGCCATACCGCTCAGGGCTACAGCAGAACCGAGCAAGTCCCAGCTGGTAGGCTTAATGCCGTCTACTGTCCACAGCCAGAAAATAGCCATTACGATATAGACGCCGCCATAAGCTGCGTACACGCGGCCAGAGGCCGTTGGATGTAAGGTTAACAGCCAGGCGAACAGGGACAAACTAAGCGCCGCTGGCAACAGTAGCCAAATCGTTTTTCCCTCCCGTAGCCATAGGTAGGGAAGATAGCAGCCAAGAATTTCGGCCAGGGCCGTTAGCACAAATAAAGCGACAGTTTTAAACTCCGGCAAAAGATAACTCCTGATTAATAAGAGCGGCTAAAGCCCCAAAAGCGGCAAGTGTTTTACTCGTTGGTAGTGCATTGCCAGCTGCAAGCAATGAGCTAGAGGCAACTTTTGAATATCCGCACTCAAGGCAATACCCATTGCACGGTTACCCTCATAAATAAATTCGCCGGGATAAACTTCGCGGAAGGTTTCTATCAACTTTGTTTGGCAATGGAACAACACTTTGACCTGCTGCGGCGTTTGTTCTTTCCAATCAATACGAATGGCCGTACCGCCTTTTACCAGATAACTCGCTTCGCCCCATTTTAGCGATTCGTCCACCGCCGCAAGCTTATGTTCAACAGCCAGAGAAAATATAAGTGAGCGAATAGCCAGTAACTGAGTTCGGGCCGCTTGGGGGTAAGCATTAAAAACAGCCGCAATTTGTGCAGGTAAACTTGGCGACACTATTTTGTTCCTTTGCCGCTCTCGCGAGCCTTTAAGCAGCTCGCGAGAGCGGCAGATAGTTGTTACACGCCAAGGTTTGGCAGAACAAACGATTTGCTATTGGGGTGCAAGCGAATCCACAAACCAGGGTTCTCGTTTAGCTGCTGCAGGGCTTCACTTTTGTTATCGCTTAAGCGTGTGTTGAGCACCTTTGCGTAGGTTTTGACTTTCGCCGGCGCCGAGTCGGCATCGACCACCGACTGTACCACCTTTTTGGCCTGCAAAATGGCGGCGGGACCCAGGGTGAGAATATATTGAGCAGCGCGACACTCGGCCTCGTCAGCGGCATTCACTTCACTTCCGCCGGCCTTAAATTTACTGATGTGATGCTCCAGAATACTGCTGGAGATAGGAATTATTCCCGCTACATGATGCTGCTGGGCGCCGGAGTAAGGCTTAATATAAGCCAGATGCGACGCTTGATTTTCTTCCGGCCCGTGACCAATAAAGAAAATATCCAGGCCACCCAGAGATTCCAGTTTTTGCAGGTACTCAACCAAACCGGCTTCAAGGTCAGCGGCATCGGTGCGCATAGGGGTAAAACTTTTAATTTTATGGAAAAATTCGTCGCCCAGAATACGCTCAAAATCTCGCACAAAGCTAAAACAGTTGCCCATACTCATGGGGGCCAGTGCATCCTGGGTAAACACATTGAGACGTGCCAAAAGCTCATCGCGCTCGCCCGAGCGCGCCAGCTTACCCAAAAGCCGGTGCAATTGCTGGGCGCCGCGCCCGCCCAACAGGGCGATATTGATATCCCCTTCTTTGCTGGCGGCGGTGTCAAGCAGTTCGTTCAGCATTGCCTTGCCAACGTCGGCCTCCGTTTCCAGCACAGTGGGTTTAATACCACAGTCGTGTATCGTCACCTCTGTCTCGCCGGGCAGCGATAACCAGCTATTGCCATTGGCTTCGTCTTTAATTAACTGAGTCGAGTTAGTGCTCATGAGTATTCCTGTTCCACATAGGGTAAATATCAATTAAGTGGCTCTGCGCTGCAGATGGCTCTAGCCCCCGTGGTCGACAGCCAATGGCTCGCCACAGAGGAAACAGCTTTACAGTGATTATCGAATTATAGTGGGGCTAAACGTTAACCGAGGGCGGTGAGAGAAACAAGGCCCGAGCGGGCCTTTGAGAGTATTACAGCGTCCGTTTGAACTCGCTTACAGCATCTACTACCTGGCGCGCACTGGACTGAATTTCATTCATCATGCTGCCGGATTCACTAGAAAGCTGTAGAGCCCGCTCAGCATCGGCGAGACTGGATTCGATTAACGATACTGATTTTTTGGTGAGCTGCTTGTTCTCTGAAACCACTTCAATAATCTGCTCGGTGGCGGCACTGGTTCTTGAGGCCAGCTGCCTTACTTCATCGGCCACCACCGAAAACCCACGCCCCTGTTCGCCCGCGCGCGCCGCCTCAATGGCGGCGTTCAGGGCCAGAAGGTTGGTTTGATCAGCAATGCCCTTGATGCTATCGACCAGCGCCGACACCCTTTCCGATTGGGTGTCCAGCTCGTTAATGCCTTGACTGGCGTCTTGCATCAGCGCAGACAATCCCTTCATGGTTTCGACGGTCGAGTTGATAACCTTGAGGCCCTCTGTGCTATCAGCATCGGTTTTCTGCGATATTTCATAGGCAATGTTGGAGGTTTCGGAAATGGCCGCTTCGCGCTTCATTTGCTCGGTAATATCCGTGGCAAACTTGACCACCTTGTAGTATTTACCGGTCTCGTCGCGAATGGGGTTATAGCTTGCTTCCAACCAGATAATATTGCCGTCACGCCCGACCCGCTGAAACCGATCCGAAACGAATTCACCACGGCCCAGTCGCTGCCAAAAATCTCTGTACTCTTGGGATTCAGCCGTTTCTCGGGTACAAAACAATCTATGGTGTTTACCGACAATATCGCCCTTGCTATAGCCAACGCAGCGCAGAAAGTTGTCATTGGCATTAAGAATAATGCCGTCCAGGGTAAATTCGATCACCGCTGAGGAACGAGTTAACGCCTGCATCATGTCCTGCGTTTCTCGGGATTCAGAAATAGTGCGAGTCAACTCGGTGGAGTAAGTCACAAGTTCAGTGGGTTCACCCGATGTTTTCACCCTAGGCTGGAAAATACTGCGCAGCCACGCCTCGGCGCCGTTTTTCTTTACCAGCTGGACGGCGCCATGCCAGTGCCGCCCCTGGGCAATGGAATCAAGCATGCGGCGGCAGTGCTCTTTATCCACAGATGAAGGCACCAACAAATCTTGAAACTGTCTGCCCACCAGTTCGTTTTTGCCATAGCCCGTGCAGTCGCAAAAGTTTTCATTCACTCCGGCAATGACTCCTCTGGCATCCAGCCAAAAGCTGATCATCTCTTGCTGTAGGTCGTTTTGAATATCCGAGAATATCTGTAGCTCTTGCTCTAGCTGCGCAATACGGGCACTAAGCTCTTTGTTCTTGAAAAACATAAGGTCCACTCTCGATCTAATTATTAGGGCTGGGTCACCCACACCAACAAAAGGCGCCCCTTCCTGCTCCATTGGAATAAGCTGCTCATCCAGTATAGACAGCAAAACCCATTAGTCGCTGATCTGGCCGAGAACTTTTTTTGCCAATAACTCGACGATACCGGCACAACGTATCTGCAGCTACTTGCTAACCTATCGGCCAATAACTACCAGACTTTACGGTTTAAAGAGACGGGATTAAACGTTGGGTTTACGGATGCAGAGCCCCGCCGATACAGCGCAAAGCGGGCGCTGTATCGGGGTAGCTAGTAGAAAGGCTTACCACAACAGTCAGCGGTAAAAATTACCTGCGCCGCCTATAGCCCATTCAGTACCCCACGAGGGCAACCACTCGCGGCCAGTGGGGCCAGGTTCGCCCGGGTCAGCGTCGCGTAGCTGAGCATTTAACCGTACGCCATCCCAACTGCCGCCGTGAATGCCATCCAGCACCTGCTGCGGAATAAATATTTCGGCGCTGTACCCCTTTGCCGTAATGCTCGAGGCATAGTCAACCCCAGCCGGCAGTTCAGGATCACCGCGCAGCTCGGCCGCTATGGCGTCTGACGGTGCCAACAGCGCCAGGGTCAGCTCACCGGGCACGCGGTTATCATAGGTTTGTTTGATGCTGCGGCGCGCCTTGGTGCGAGCATCAATGGTAAAAAAGGCAAAGTCCTGCTTAGGGATCACGCCATCGTCGCTGCGCTGCAGATGATCATCAGTTACCTCCAGCGCCAGTGCCAGGCCGTTATCAAACCGAGCAGCTGCCCAGCGAAAGCTGGCGTCGGCATCGCCACTGAACCCCTGGGTATTAAAAAAGGCGCCCTCGGCATTAACGTGAAAACTGCGGCTTGACCACTCTTTCAGATCGCCATCCAGAGTAAGCTTGCGCAGCTTTTTCAATGGCCGTTCACGGGCGATTGCCAGCTGCTCTGCGCCTGTATATTCAATGGCTTCCCCGTCAAGCTGATAACTCAGGGTCCAATCAACGACCACGACATTGCGATCATCGCTAAGCGTGCGCGGCGACGCGATGGCGATAGCCGGGGTGACAATTTCATTGGGCGGCACCTGTATGTTCAGCGTTTTCTCACCGGTCAATGCCACATCCCCCAAAGAGCGGTAGCGAGCGCTAAACTGGTAAGGCAGGTCGGAATCGTTTTTAAGGCGCAGCCTGGCTTCGCCTTGTTTAAATTTGTCACGATACAATATGGCCGGCAGCGACAAACGCCCCTTGTCGATCATATCCGTTTGCAGGTCTCGCATTTCGGCGGTGCGCACATCTTCACCCCAGATTCCGTCCAGCATCATATTGGCGATGATCGGTCCGTCGTTGGCCATGGTGACCCACACTACATGATCAAATTCGCCAAAACGGGTGCCGCGGCCACTGGTAATGCCGCCGGTGGTCGCGAGAGTGAAATATTTTTGCCCGTGGCGTTTATCTTTGACATAACGATGATGATGGCCGGCAAACACCGTGTACTTACGATCGCTAAGCAATGCTTCTATGTCGCCCCACCGATCTTTATCATCCCGATCCCACAGAGGTGAGTGGGTAAAAATCAGTGTCCACTTGGGCTCGGGATTATCCTTTAGCGTTTTACTCAGCCAGTCGATTTGCTGCTGCGAAAAAGTATGGGTTTTGCCTCCATCGTTAGAGTTGAGCATAACAAACAGCACATCGCGGTAAACAAAATGGTAGTAGCTGTCACCGTAACGCTCTTGCCATACTTCTGCCATCACACTATTGGTGTAGTCGTGATTACCGGCGAGGTAAAAGAACGGCATGTCCAGCCTTTTTACCATCGCATCAAACTCGTTCCACTCGGACTCAAGCTGGGCACGTTCTTCGGTGTAGCCTTCAATCAAATCGCCAACGCTCACCACAAACTCGGGCTGTAATAAGTTCAACTTATCTACGGCTTGAGAAAAGACCCCGGGGCGCAAACCACCGGTGCGGTCAGTGACAATGGCAAACTGAAAAGCCTGCGGATCATTGTTAAATTTAAGATGCGTCCAGGGGGTCGCCGCAGCGGCGCCGTCGATAATAATCCCCTGGGATTGCTCGTGAGAATGTTGATGATCCGAGTGAGCCCAAGTAGGCAGCGAACCAATTGCCGCCACAGCGGCGACCACAAAACGCACTAACACCAAACGCATAGTCTTTCCCTTGCCGGTTGCTTTGGCCGCAGTTTAATCACGGGAATGTGACAGTGTCTATCCAGCGAAATAAATCAGTTTGTCGCAGCTTGCCCTGCTCCGACTCCATCGATATCTATGGCGCAATCGCAGGTTTTATTCATAGCCAGCCTTTTATTATCCCTTAGCACGCAATAACTCCACAGTCTGCTTGCGCCCTCAGCTCGGCTCGCGATGTGCCCGCACCAGAGCGGCGGGAGTGGTTCCGTAGGCTCGCTTAAAAGCGCTGACAAAGTTTGAAGGATGATCGTACCCGGCAAGATAAGCCGCCTGCTGTAAACTCATTCCCTTTAATAACAGAGCGCGGCGCGCCCGTTCTAGACGCTGACTTCGCACATACTCCATAACCGTGACACCGCACAGCTGCTTAAAGCGCCGTTGCAGGGTACTAACGCTCATACCGAGGCTACAGGCTATGCCAGCCAGATCGCACTGCCCCTCCAAATAAGGTGCCACCAGTTGACGCATTTGCACATCTGAATGCGCCGACAACTCGGGCGATAGCGTCTGAACGGTATCCTCGCTAGCGCGCAACACCCGGCCGATTAACTGCAGTGCAAGAGCTTCAATCGCAATGGTCGAGCTCTCTTGGGTCTCACTCAAAGCGCGCAGCTTTCGGGCAAGGCGAGTCTGTTCAGCATCCGCAGACCAAAGCCGGACGGCCCCTTGCAGTACACGATCGGTTTGCGCAGCCCCCAGGCGCTCTTTTAACCACTGCCGCGACACACTGACATTGACTTTGCATACCTGAGCTCCGGCCGTTAGAAAGCGGGTGAAGGGTTCCGCCTTGGGCAACGCAAGCACCACGCCCATCGGCCCGGGCGCAGCACTGCAACGGTAGTGCTTAGTGCCCAGAGCAAAGCTCACCTGCCCCTTTAGCAAAATATTAACGCTGAGGCCTGCCGGGCATTCTCCACTGCTGCGGCTGTCGCTTAATTCGGTGGCATCCACGCAGTGCACGGACACGTCGTTACCGATGCGATAGAAACGCAGGTGGCCCTCCAGAAGCGGCTCATCCGGCGCACTGTCGATACTATGGTCGGGGCTGCAGGGGCGGACCCTCCGGTGCAGTTCGCTAGCGCTCAGCCGTGGGGCGGCCGCAGACCCATGGTGACTATTTCTCATAATAGCTTGACGATTTTGCAGGCTGTTTTGGTCGGTCGTCCACTGTATCATAAATAAGAATGATTCTAATAAAGATAAACCTTCGATGGCGAAATTCATTCGCAACCGAGGTTTTTTTATATTCACAACAAACGGATACGGGAAAGGCATGAAAAAGACATTCTGCGCCGCAACAGCACTGCTGGCGGCGGCATCAAACAGCTGGGCACAAAACAGCACCGAACAGCCGAAAATCGAAGAACTGGTCGTTTGGGGCACTGAAGTTCGTGCCTCATCAGTTCATATGAGCACTGCCGATATTGAAATGCGTCAGGCAGACCACATCAGTGACCTGTTGCGTACCATTCCCGGCGTGGATGTAGGCGGCGCGCATTCGATGAACCAGCGCATCACCATCCGCAGCATGGACGACAAAGACCTGCGTATCAGCATTGATGGCGCCAACCAAAACACTTATATGTACCACCATATGGGCAATCTGCAGATTCACGCGGATATCCTCAAGTCCGTCGATATCGACGTGGGTACCAATTCGGTCATTAACGGCGGTCTGGGCGGCGCCGTACGTTTCGAAACCAAAGAAGCGAAAGACATGCTGAGCGATGGCGAGCGCTTTGGCGGCCGGGTTTCTGCCACCTATGGCGACAACTCCGGCTACAACTACTCCATCGCCGCCTTTGCCCAGTTGAGCGATAGCGTCGATTTACTGGCTTACTACAACCATGTGGATCGCGACGACTACGAAGTCGGCGGCGGCGAAATCAAGGGCGCCGATGGCAATGTTCTGCCTGGCACCGACGGCATGGTCCGAGGGCTGGCGGGCGAGCTGGACGATGCACTGATCAAGGTCGGCTTTGACCTGACCCCCGACCAACGTCTGGAGTTTGGCTACGAGCGTTACATCGATGAGGGCGACTACAGTTACCGCCCGGATATGGGACTGGCGACCGATCTTGCCATTACCGAATCACTGCAAGTACCCCTGCTGTGGCCTACCGAGTTTTCACGGGATACCTACACCGCCAATTATGACCTTCAGCTTGGCGGCACCACCGTAAAAGCTGCCGCGTTTATGAATGAGAGTAATCTGTGGCGGGACGAATCGGGCTACGCGCAAAACCCGGGGTTTGCCGCCTGGGCGGCCATTGTCGATGGCGATGCGAAAAATACCGGCTTTAATGTGTTAGCCGAAACCGTATTTGGCAGTTCTGTGCAGCAAACCCTGACCTATGGTTTGGATGTCATTAACTACGAAACCGATTACCAGGCCACCTACGTAGAAGGCGGCGTTGATGAGGCCGGTGAAGAGGCGACCGATGCGGCGCTGTTTATTCAAGACCGAATTGAAATTGGCGCTTTCGCGATCATTCCAGGGGCGCGCTACAACGATTACGACATCGACTCAGCGGTTGTTGATAATACCTACGACGATGTCACCTTCTCGCTGGCCGGTGAATTTCAGCCCACCGATGCGTTGATTTTTAAAGTATCGTCAACCGAGCTGTTCAAAGGCCCGGAGTTGTCTGAAGTATTCACAGGCGCTGGCCTGTTCGAAGATCCAAACCCCGAGCTTGAAGCCGAAACCGGACGCAACGATGAAATCTCATTCGCCTACGGCGACTCGGTGTTGGGTGCCAGTCACTTTTCGCTGGGCGCCACTTTGTTCCGCACCGAAATCGAAGGTTATATCTACCAATACGCCAGCCCGGTTATGGACAATATCGGCGATATGGAAATTACCGGTGGCGAAGCCTACATCGGCTACGACATTGGTGGCTTGCGCACCCTGCTGACTTACTCGGATGCCGAAAGCGATCTCTCGGCCTACCAGGGTTACGAAGAGTACGAAGGCGCGCGACTTGACCGCCAGCAAGGGGACACCTGGAGCCTGAACCTCGACTACGACCTCGGCTCGCTAAACATGAACTTCCACTACGATGTTCTGTTAGTGGGTGATGTGCCGGCGGCGCTGGATTTGGACGGTGCCACTTTGGAAAACTCTAAAGATGGCTATACGGTCCATAATGTTTCCATGAGCTGGGAACCGACCCAAGGGCTGTTACTAACCGCCGGGGTAGACAATCTGTTTGATGAGTTTTATGCCTCGCAGTCCTCCCGTACCGGCACCAGCTTTCACCCGCGCTTTGGTCAGCTGTTCCTCACCGACTACGAACCTGGACGCAACTTGAAAGCCACTGTCGCGTATCAGTTTTAACTCGGTGAAGCGCTGATATAGCGCGCTTAATAGCATGATAAAAAGCGGCGTCATTGCACTAGTGACGCCGCTTTGCCTCTGAATGGGCAGATAACTTACAAGGCTAACGTGGTATTTACAGGGCATTCAACTGACCAGGTTATGTTCTGATAAGCCCGGCAACTCCCCACTTGCGCGTTACTTCTACCGTGCAATAGACAAGACAATAAATACTGGCAGCACTTTTATAACCTGCGATGGCGCCGCTATAATCAAAGGCATACGCTTTACACTCTATGCCGCGCAAGGAACCGCATGCAAAGCCTAACCCTACCGCCCTTACCCACGCTTACGCTAAGCATTCTGGTGCTATTTTTAGGCCTTTACCTCAACCGCCGCTTTGCCTGGCTGGAGCGCAGCAATATCCCACCTTCCGTAACCGGCGGCATTATTTTTAGTCTGGTTACCGCCTCGCTCTATTTTATTGGTGGCGTGCAATTATTATTCGACATGCAAATCCGCGACTTTTTGCTATTGGTGTTTTTCAGCACCATTGGCCTCTCGGCCAAGCTTAATACCTTGAGCGCTGGCGGCCGAGCGCTGGCCAAGCTGGTAGCCATTGCCGCCGTGTTTTTACTGTTACAAGATATTATCGGCGTTTTGATTGCCTGGCTGTGGGGCGCGCACCCGGGTTACGGTTTAATGGCAGGCAGCGTGTCGTTTGCCGGTGGGCACGGCACCGCGATTGCCTGGGGGCAAGAGGCTGAAGCGGCAGGTTTAATGCGCGCCGGCGAATTAGGCATTGCCTTTGCCACTTTCGGCCTGGTGATGGGCGGCATGATAGGTGGCCCCATCGCCCGGCGCTTGATCCAGAAAAACCAGCTTTACAGCAGCGATGAAACCGCCCCTGAAATTGCCTTTAACGCCGCCAGCCCGGAAACCAGCGACCCTTACAGTCTGCCGCACCTGTTACGCACCATTTTTGTATTGGCCTTGTGCATTCAACTGGGGCAGCTCGCGAACGACCTGTTAGCGGGCTACAACATTTTATTGCCGGGCTTTTTAACCGCGATGTTTTCCGGCATTGTTTTAACCAATGCCGCTGACGCCTGTAAAGTGCCCCTCAACACCGTCAATATCAGCAAGTTTGGGCAGGTCTCGCTCAGTTTGTTTTTGGCCATGAGTTTAATGGCCCTGCAGTTGTGGTCACTGGAGCGCGCCTTTACCCCCATCTTATTAGTGCTGGCGGTACAAACACTGGTAATGACTCTGTTTGCGCTATATGTGGTCTTTCACTTTATGGGGCGTGATTACGACGCTGCGGTTATTACCTCGGGTTTTGCGGGTTTGGGGTTGGGCGCGACACCTGTAGCGATCGCTAATATGGATGCCATTACCACTCGCTTTGGCCCCTCACAAAAAGCGTTTTTGGTGATTCCCTTAGTCGGCGCGTTTTTTATCGATATTCTTAACGCCGCTGCAATTAAGTTTTTTATTGGCGTGATGGGCGGCTGGTAGCCGCCCCATGTAAAAATTAACGCACAGCCGATAGGAAATACATGTGCTTTTCGTACTGGTCGAGCACATCGGCAATGACTTGCTCTTCGCTCCAGCCCATAATGTCGTAATCCTGCCCGCCTTCTTTTAGGTAAACCTCGGCGTGGTAGTACCGTAATTTTTCACCGCGATTGGCGCGGGTATCGCGCATAATAAACGCCGGTGGCGAATAAGGTTTGGCGTGCACCGAGTAGAAAAAGTCCTGCTCGGTGCCGTGATTCACTTCAAGCCACAAGCGGTCTTTTTCATCCCGCCCCACTGCGGCTTCTACCCCCACCTTTTCCAGCTGGTCGGCCACCCGTTGCAATGCCGACTGCACTGTGGAGTCGATAAACGCTAACACATCCTCTCGCCCGGGCTGACGCACAATACGCGCTAAGCGTTTTTCCCACGGCACCGGGTTCGTCGCCACGCGAGGTGCCAGCATGGCCTCTTTTAAACTGGTGCGTTTTACCAACTCCAGGCGCAAGGCTTTTAACAGGCCCCAGCACATCAGCAGCATGATAATGGCAAACGGCAAGGCGCTGGCAATGGTGGCTGTTTGCAACGCCGTTAACCCGCCAGCCAGCAGCAAAGCGGCGGCAATAACACCCTCGGTAACCGACCAGAAAATGCGCTGCCAAACCGGCGTATCATCATCCACCCCGCCAGAGGTCAGCATATCCACCACCAAAGAGCCGGAATCCGACGAAGTCACAAAAAAGGTCACAACGAGTATGGTCGCCAACAGGGACGCAAGCGTGCTGAAAGGCAGGTATTCAAAAAACTGAAACAGCGCCAGTGAGGTATCCGCCGCAACCGCATCCGCCAGCTGGGTGATACCTTCATCGAGAATCATGTGAATACCGGTATTGCCAAAAAAGGTCATCCACATAAAAGTAAAACCGACCGGCACCAGCAGCACGCCCACCACAAACTCGCGAATGGTGCGCCCCTTAGAAACCCGCGCGATAAACATACCCACAAACGGCGACCAGGCGATCCACCAGCCCCAGTAAAACAGCGTCCATCCCCCAATCCAGCCGGAGGGCTCATAAGCGTATAAATTGAATGTGGTTTCAATCAGGCCCGACAGGTAATAGCCGGTGTTTTGCACGTAGGTTTGCAGCAAATACTCAGTGGGCCCGGCAATCAAAACAAACACCAGCAACAGCACCGCCAAAATAAGATTTAACTCTGACACCCGGCGAATACCGCCATCCAGCCCCATTACCACCGAAATGGTGGCAAACACGGTGATAATGGCAATGAGGCCAATTTGTACCCAGGTGCTGATTTGCACATCGAATAAATAATTGAGCCCGGCGTTGACTTGCATCACACCAAAACCCAGCGAGGTGGCAACACCAAAAATAGTGCCTAGTACCGCGAAAATATCCACTGCGTGACCAATGGGGCCGTAAATGCGCTCACCAATAAGCGGGTAAAACGCCGAGCGAATCGTCAGCGGCAACCCCTGGCGAAACGCAAAATAAGCCAGCGACAAAGCAACCACCGCGTAAATGGCCCAGGCGTGCACGCCCCAGTGAAAAAACGTAATGCGCATCGCCTCGCGGGCCGCATCGGCACTGGCCGGGTCCGCCACCGGCGGAGTCATGGTGTGCATTACAGGCTCCGCCACACCAAAAAACATCAGGCCGATGCCCATACCGGCAGAGAAGAGCATGGCAAACCACGAGGTGTAACTGTAATCTGGCTCGCTGTGGTCGGGACCAAGCTTTATACGACCGAATCCTGAAATGGCAAGCCCCACCACAAAAATCAAAAACAGCGCGACGGCTAAAATGTAAAACCAGCCCGCCGAGGTTAAGACCCAGCTTTGGATCGCGGCAAACAGACCCTCCGCCCTTTTGGGCATTATCACGGTAAACAGCACAAACAGCAGGCATAAACCACCGGCGCCGATAAACACCGGTGGATTCACTTTGATCCAGGGTTTGTTTTCCGCATCGGTTTGTGACGGCTGTGCAGATGGGTCGGTCATAGCGGCTCCTTTGCCATTGCTAGGGGGGTAATAATTCGGCTTGCAAACACTCAAGGCGTCGATGTGACTATAGTCCAAATTAACCGATCTATATGGGCACGGGTGCACCCGTGCTTTTGACTTAACTTACTTTGGCAGAGCGCGCAGCACTTGTTCGCACATCCGATGGCTATCGAGCACGCCCTGTAAATAGTCCTGATTGGCCGCGCCCTCGCGCACCTGTAAGAGAAATGCCTCTAGCATATCGACAAAGCCGCGTTTAAAAAGCGTGTCTTGCCAGTCGCCAAAATTGAGCTCGTGACTTTTGCCGCCCAGACAATGAATACCCTGGCGCAAATTTTCAATATGCCAGCTCTGATTCTCGCCGCTGTAATCTAGGCGTTCAAAGGTGCGGCCGCATAGGCGATTCATCGCGGCGGTAAAAACCGCTCCCGCGCCCTGCCAGCTGACCTGAACATTCGCCAGCAAGCCCTTTTGCTGATTCGCCAGCACGTGAAAATTCTGGCCGGGAGCCACACCCGCGTGACGCACAAAATCCAATACGTGAATAAAATCGTCGTACACAAACTGGCGCGGCGCAGCGGGCAGTGCGTGGCGATTTTTCTGGTAGTGAATATTGAACGGCGCAGTTGCCAACGCCTCTTGATACAGCGGTGCATAGCGACGATTGAAACCGCAAAACAGGGGTAGATCTCGCGCAAGAGCAAATTCGATTACACCCTCGCACTCCTCCAACTGATAACTTAAGGGCTTGTCCACAAACACTGCAATACCCCGCTCCAGCGCGGCGGTCGCCAAACGGTAATGGGATTCGGTGCTGGCGTGAATCATCACTGCATCCGGAGCGCTTTGCAGTAGCGCAGCGTAGTCGGTGTAGCTTTTGCCAACCCGATATTGAGCACTCAACTGTTTTAGCCGTTGGGGATCACGGGTGCACAAGACTGGAGTAATAGCCGGGTGCCGGCAGATGAGCGGCAGATACGCCTTTTGCGCAATATCGCCCAATCCCACTAAACCTATGCGCATAGAAAAACTCGCAAATCACAAAGTTTAAAGCACAGAGGCAAGAGCGGCAACGCTGGCGAGGGTGTTCACAGGTTGAGGTAATTTTGTTTCGTCGCCGGCCTGATACTTACCCGTCTGTACCAGTGCCGCCTGTAAGCCGGCGTTAAGCGCGCCTTCTATATCGCCGTACACATCGTCGCCCAGCATCAAACACTCTGTGGCAGGCACATTTACCGAAGCTACGACCTGAGCGAAAAAATCTGCGCTGGGTTTACCCATAATGATAGGTTTAACGCTCGCCGCGTAACTCAAGGCATGAATAAAAGGCCCGGCATCCAGCAACAAATGCTCGCCGTCGCTAAAATAGCGGTTATCGCCAATACCAATAAGTGGCTTGCCCTGCATTAATAACCCGAAGGCGCGGTTAAGCGATGCGTAGGTTAACTGCTCGCGGGCATCGCCCAGCACTACGCTATCTGGCTCGCCATCATGGTCGGCAAACATGGGCGCAATCGCCTGGTGCACCAAGGTAAAAGGATGAAGTTTATGTTCGCGAATATAAGCAAGGGCTGCATCCGGTGCGGTAAACAATTCGTCGGGCTTAAGATCAATCCCGAGCCCTTGTAGTTTTTTCACTATTTGCTGGCGCGACTTGGTGGCCGTGTTGGTGACAAAACGCAGCGCCAGCTCGCGACGACGCGCCAAAGCTACCGCTTCCAACGCGCCCTCAATCAAGCTGTCACCATCGTAAAGCACTCCGGATAAATCGAAAAACACAGCGCGAATAGCCATTGTTCACCTCACGAATTTATGCAGACAGGTAACCTTTTCTGTGCAACCAACCCCAAACATTGACGGTGGTGGCGTCGCGAATTTCTCCGTTTTCAATCATGCGCTCGACATCGCTCAAAGCAAACGGCTTAACAATTAAATCTTCTTCCTCAGCATCTAAATCCCGGGCGCGCTGGGTTAACTCCTCTGCCACATAAATATGATAGCCCTGATTGCAGAACCCGTAGGCTAAATACTGATAAGCCAGCTGCGTCATTTTACCTGCCACCAGCCCCGTCTCTTCTTTTAACTCACCTGCGGCCAAGTCTTCGGGGGCGGCATCCGGGTTTTGCTCCCAGGCGCCCTGCGGCATCTCCCAAAAACGCCCCCCTACGGTATATCGGTACTGCTGTACCAGGAAAATCTGCCCTTTTTCGATGGCGGCGATCACCGCGAAGTCGGGCTTTTCCACCACACCGTAAATGCCCTCGGCTCCACTGGGGCGGCGAATTTTATCTTCGCGCACCCGCATCCAGTAATTCTTATAGACCTCTTTGGAGTTCAACTGCGTGATTTTGCCCATAAGCTTTTGACCACCGCTCCGGTAAATAAATGATAAGAATTCATGCAGCTATTTGACCGCAGATTAGGCTCTACCGCAAACTGCTAAAAAATGAATAGGAGAGCGAACTGTGACCGATCAAACTATCCGCTGGGGTATCTTAGGCGCCGGCGTTATCGCCCATAAAATGGCCGACGCCATCAACCTTGCCAGCGACAACCAATTATTAGCTGTTGCCTCACGCACCCCCAGTAAAGCCGACGCCTTTGCGGCTGAATACGATATTACGGCCGAAACCTATGAAAGCCTGCTAACGCGGGATGACATTGATGTGGTCTACATCGCCACCACCCATAACTTTCACGCTGACAACGCCTTGCTGGCCTTAGAGCACGGCAAGAATCTAGTGATCGAAAAACCCTTTACCGTCAACGCCGCTGAAGCCCAAGCCATTGTCGACAAGGCGCGAGCCACGAAATGCTTTGTCATGGAAGCCATCTGGACGCGTTTTCTGCCCAGCATGCTCTCACTGAAAGAGCACATCAGCGAAGGCGCCATCGGCCAGGTGAAAGCCGCCCACGTGACCTTTGGCGGTATTGCGCCCGATCACTACCGCGGTCGGCTGTACGATCCGGCAGTAGCCGGTGGCGTCACGCTGGACATGGGTATTTACCCGGTGAGCATGCTGTGCGCGGCATTAGGCAAGCTGCCCGAGGTGGTAAGCGCCCAGTGCGTGTTTACCGACACCGGGGTGGATGAGATCACCAGTTTTCAGCTGCGCTTCCCCGGCCCCATACTCGCCACCGTCAACACCAGCTTTAACCTGATGCTGGGCCAGGAAATGACACTGTACGGCGACGCCGGTACCCTTTCCTATGAAAATTTTCAGGGCCAAAGCGAATACACCCTGAAACAGATTGAAGGCCGCGAATACGCTCATACCGGTACAGTCGGCGCCGAGAACGCCGAAAATGGTTTTGTCCATCAGGTGGAAGAAGCCGCCCGTTGCCTGCGTAAAGGCCTCGGCGAGAGCCCTATTATTCCACTGGAGGAATCCGTGGCCATCATGAAAGTCCTGGATCAGATACGCGCCAAACTCCCCCTTCGCTACGATTTCGAATAGCCCAAGTGTCGCCGGGCGTCCGCCAGCAGACGCCCGGCATCTTTGTTGCCATGGCACCACCGGCAAGCATTAGGTAAAATGCCCGCTTTTTCCCGTTGCGAGCAAGATTCATGGAAACCCTGACGCTTAAACCCATCAGCACCGTTCGCGGTGAAGTGACCCTACCCGGCTCGAAAAGCCTGTCGAACCGCATACTGCTGCTGGCGGCTCTGGCCAAAGGGCAAACCACCATCACCAACTTGCTCGACAGCGACGACGTGCGCCATATGCTCACCGCGCTCAGCGCTTTGGGGGTTGACTATCAACTGGCCGACGACCGCCGCACCTGTGTGGTGACAGGCCTGGGGCGCGCTTTTAGCGTCAGCGAACCGCAAACCCTGTTTTTGGGCAACGCTGGCACCGCCGTGCGCCCATTAACCGCAGCGCTGGCCATTAGCGACGGCACCTTTACCATCACCGGCGAGCCACGCATGTACGAGCGCCCCATCGGCGATTTGATTGATGCACTCGCCCCTCTGGGCGCGGACGTGACCTACCTGAAAGACGACGGCTTTCCCCCGCTGGAAATTAACGGCAAACCCTTAGCGGGCGGAGAAGTCTCCATCAAAGGCAATATTTCCAGCCAGTACCTTACCGCGCTGCTGATGGTGGCACCGCTGTTTACCGGTGACACCCAGATTAATGTCGAAGGCGAACTGGTATCCAAGCCCTACATCGATATCACCCTGGACACCATGGCCAAATTCGGCGTACAGGTCACCAACAACAATTACCAGTCGTTTACCGTTACCGGTGGCCAGCAATACCAAACACCGGGCGACATTATGGTTGAGGGCGATGCCTCTTCCGCGTCTTACTTTTTGGCCGCCGCCGCCATTGGCAAGGGGCCTGTGAAAGTCCACGGCACCGGCAGCGCCAGTATTCAGGGCGATGCGAAATTTGCCGAAGTACTTGAGCAAATGGGGGCCAAGGTCACCTACTCGGACATGTGGATTGAAGTGGAAGGTACAGGTGAGTTACACGGTGTGGATGTCGACTTAAACCACATTCCCGATGCCGCCATGACCATCGCCACCACTGCGCTATTTGCCGAAGGCGCTACACGCATCCGCAACATTTACAACTGGCGCGTTAAAGAAACCGATCGCCTGGCCGCCATGGCCACCGAGCTGCGCAAAGTTGGCGCCGTGGTTGAAGAAGGTGAAGACTATATTCACATTGAACCGCCGGAAAAAATAACCTCGGCGGCGATTGATACCTACAACGACCACCGCATGGCCATGTGCTTTTCTCTGGCAAGCTTTGGTGATGCGGATATTATTATCAATGATCCCAAGTGCACGTCAAAAACCTTCCCCACTTACTTTGACGAGTTTGCCCGCATCAGTCAGGCTTAAGTCACTTTAAAAAGATTAAAAAAGAGGGCCAGCTGGACTGACCCTCTTTTTTATCTAACTTACCTTAATCACGCTTAAAATCGCGTACTAACACCTACCGTAAACCCATCGCCACTTTGATAACCATAATCTTCTTCAAACTCAATATAGCTAGCCTCCAGCGCTATTGAATCAGTTACAAACTTTTTCAAACGAATTTCTGAAGATTGATTATCTGCATAGCTGGCACCAAGGCTCAGAGTTTTACTGAAGTAAAAATCAGCCCCAATTTGCCAGTCGTTGTAGCCATTATCGACAAAATAAGTCCCTTCTACATTTAGCGCTCGGTCACCACCAAGCTGCCATAAATATTTACTGCTAATCGCCGCATCGCCCTCGAACAATTCGCCATCGCCGCCTTCACCAAACTGAGCCGCCAACAACCAGCCCGCTAACGGCGTCACACCGACAGAAGCAGACCAGTATTCATGCGTACTGGAGGATTGCGAAAAAACAGGCTGCCCACCCACAGACCTTTTTGACTCATAGCTCCGGTCCAAGTATTGATAGCTGCCCGCGACATACAACCAAGAGGCGGGCAAATAATACTCAAATCCGAGCGTTGCTTTATTATTCTCCATGGAACGTCCGTAGTGTGTAGCCATGCAGTTCGATCCCGAGGTACACACTCGGTACTCGTAAGAATAATCCGAACTGTATTGCTCGTTGGTCAGGTCAATTGAAATATTACTGGCACGCGATAAAAACGCCGCCTCAGCGAGCGGTCCTTTATCCGTGGTCACTGGACTTAAATAGTAGGCGCCCCACAGTTTATAGTCGTCTCCATCGCCAACAACGACGGAATCATAATCCTTACTTTGGTAGTCGCCTCCGACTTCCCACTGATAGGGATCTGCGGCTGCGGGAATAGAGATAAACGCGAGCAGGGCTAAGGGTTTTTTAACGATTTCAGATTGCATTTCAACTCCTTGATAAGATTACTCCCCAATATCCAATGGCTACTAAATAACTCTTATTGTACGAATGGCAAGTTTGCCACCGTGCATACGACCCATAAGACAATCATAAGTTGCATCGCAATTGAAAAACTAAAAACCTGACGCCCACCGAAAGTAACGAGACTTAAACCAACCATAAAAAAGCCAGCTCGGATGCTGGCGTTTTTATGGTCTATTAGCGTTAAAACCTGGTGGACAACCTTACCTGATAAGCATCGCCGCCTTCGTATTCGTAATAGCTGAAATCCACACTGATAAAATCAGTCACAAAATACCGTGAGCGCAACAGATAATCGTCGTCGGTCGAAAGCCCGCCGCCGATACTGAATGCCTGCGTCAAATAATAATCCCCTGCCAGCATCCACTCATCGTCCTCGGCATACTCATAGGCAAGCTCAATATTGATCGCTTGGGTATCCGATAACGGGGCAACGTATTTAGCCTCGACATTCCAATCGTTTTCCCCCAGATCACTTTCTTCAGAGTAACCGGTTGACACCCGAAGTCCGGCAAGCGGTGTAATACCTACCTGCGCACTCCAACTGTTGCGATCAAAACTCGCTTCGCGATCATCGCGCCAACTGTTATCGGTTTGCTCATAAAAATACGTGGTCTCGACAAATAGCCAGCCCGCCGAATACCAGCTGCCGGTAAGCAGGATTTTATCTTCCACATATTCGTTATGACACAGGCCGGTTGCATCCAGGCCACAGGGGTATTGGTCCGAATCATCCCGACGCCTCGCACTTAAACTCACCGAGCTAGCGCGCTCTAAAAAAGCGGCTTCAGCATAGGGGTGGTCACCTTGCCATACCGGAGTGAAGTAATAGGTTCCTTTAACACCGTAAGTTTGCGCGGGTTCGGGATAACGATCGTTGTCTTCGCCGTACCAGCCAGAGAGCTCAAATTGGTACTGACTGTTGGCGTTTATCATTCTTAAATCCGCCCACACCGGAATGGATGTGAACGAAAGAAGTACTACAAGAGGTAGTTTTTGCATAACAACTCCATGTGGTAGGGACTCTCCTGACGACGTACTTATAGTAATTAGCGACTAGGTGTTAGCGATTTGAAACAAGCCTGCGAGCACCTGGGCAAGGCGCGATATATTGGCTAAAAATATAATAAATGTTGAATAAAAGCCGACTCGCGTCGGCTTTTATCGGCTAGAAGCGAGCACTGAGCCCAACAGAGTAGGTATCAATATCCACAACACTACTTTGCTCACTGTATTCAACATCAAGACTCAATGCCTGGTTGAAAAAATAACGCGAACGCAGGGTATAATTGTCACTTGAGTTAAACGTACCTCCGACGCTAAAAGCTCGACTAAAATAATAATCGCCGCCTACAATCCAGTCATCGTCATCGGCTATGTCCGGTGCATCTTTGTAATAGGCGTAGCTTGCCTCAAGGTTTACCGCCTGTCCGGATGCAAAGGGAATAACGTACTTACCACTGATGTTGTAGTTGTCGCCGAACAAATCATTACCTTCGGCGAAACTCGTGGTCAACAGCATATTTTCCATGGGCGCAATACCAATAGCCGCTGACCAGTAGTCATTATTCGAACTAAAGGTCCTGCCGTTGTACTTATTCTCGTTATCGCTATACGAATAGCTGCCCTCAAAATAAAAAATATCCGCAACATAAAAGCCGGTTGTCACACCCGCGCTGGAGCCTTCCTGACGCGTCCTGCATGAAGTCCTGCCTGCCCCACTTGCAGCGCTCACACAGGCAGTCCTGGTTTCATTCTCGCCGTAGCCGCCGCCCAAGCTGACAAACCCGGCGCGCTCCATAAACGCCGCTTCAGCGTAAGGGTTATCTTTTAGTTGCACAGGCGCAAAGTAATAGGTTCCATCCACAGAGTAGTTATTAGACTCCGTAATAAAATCCGCATCACTGGTGGAGTAGGTTGCACCAAGCTCGAACTGATAGCTATTGCCTGAAACACTCTGAGCCCCGGCAATGGTTGCAACACCTGATAGGGATACGAATAAGAAAAGGGGAAGCTTTGTCATATAGACTCCTTGTAAACTGGCTTGCTCTCCATACATTTATTTTTATGCGGCGTACGTAATGACACGCGCAGCGGTGAGACTATGAGAATAACTATTTAGTTCAATAAAAACTAACGCCGACTAAAGCCATAAAAAAAGCTGCTCAGGCAAGCAGCTTTTTGCGACTTTCTATTTCTTGGCCGTGAGCTTTTCACTAAGCGGCGCGATCAAGTCTTCGGCAAGGTAACTCCGCGCTGCCCCTGGTACTTCCCACCGCGGTCGCGGTAGCTGGTTTCGCAGACCTCATCTGACTCAAAAAATAACATTTGTGCCACGCCTTCGTTAGCGTAGATTTTGGCGGGAAGCGGCGTAGTATTGGAAAATTCCAGAGTCACATGCCCCTCCCACTCGGGCTCAAGCGGGGTCACATTAACGATAATCCCACAACGCGCATAGGTGGACTTACCCAAGCATACCGTCAGCACCGAACGGGGAATGCGAAAATATTCTACGGTACGAGCCAAGGCAAACGAGTTGGGAGGAATAACGCAAACATCGCTTTTCACATCGACAAAACTGTTTTCATCGAAGTTTTTAGGATCTACCACGGAGGAGAATACATTGGTAAAAATTTTAAACTCATCGGCACAGCGAACATCGTAGCCGTAGCTGGAGGTTCCGTAAGAGACTATGCGCTGCTGCTGTTCGTTGTAGCGAACTTGTCCTGGCTCAAAGGGCTCAATCATGCCCTGCTCTTCGACCATGCGACGCATCCACTTGTCGGACTTAATGCTCATTAGCTCTCCCCTGGGGCCGATTGATAGTCATAACTGGGGGCGCATCATAGCGTTTTTTCGGTGCACCGGGAACCCATAAAAAGGCCCCGGCAGCCAGGCTGCCGGGGCCGAGACGACATGAGGATTATCGCAACTTAGCTACCGGAGCAGCTGCCCTGGTTAATCCACACTTCCCACTGGCCGTCGTGATCGGTGGGAACATCGCCGCGGGTCCACCATTTGGCTTCGAAGCGGCTGTTGTTGTAACGCACCTGGTCACCCTGAGTATAGACATCGGCCGCATCCCAGTTGGGCACGCCCACGCAGGTGTTGGTATCGGTAGAGCTGGAGCTGGACGAGCTCGAAGAGCTGCTTGAACTTACCGAAGACGAGCTGGATGAACTAGACGAGCTACTGGAAGATGAACCGCCGTTAAACATCACATCAACACAGGCGTAGAAGGCTTCCGGGCTGTCAGACCGCTGCCATACCGCATACACGACATGACGACCACTGCGCGCAGGCAAGCTGACTGTGTGCGACGGATAGAATTCAGCGGCCTCCGGCGGAGTTTCAACCATTAATTCTAGATCGTCCCAAGTCAGTGGCTGTAAAGGATCATAGCCAGGCTTGGTAATATAGTAGCGGTAGTAAGCGGTAGCGTGCGCGGCAGAGTTGTACCAAGTAAAGGTTTGATTGCCATTGACCGGCGTGGCCACCCAATCGTTACGCGCTAAATCCATACCACCAAAGGTGTTTGGATCACCGCCCGAGCACAATTCGCCATCGGGTACAACTGAGGTGTGATTGCCGCCAGCGTTACCTTGGCGAATGCCATTCCAATCATAAAACTGTTGGCTGCCGCTTTCGGCTTTAGCGGCAATACAGGCCGCAGAGGTCAGGCTTTCGGCCCCCTCTTCTTTACAATTCCAGATACGGCTTGCAGGAGATGTGATAGTGCCGTGTGCAATCGCGGTGTTGGTCGCCGCGATACCTGCAATCGAGAAGCAGCCGATTAAAGCCGCCTTAAACGTTTTTGTTTTGAACCACTGAGCTTTCATCCTATTAACCCTCTTGTGTGGATGTATTTTGACAGGAATTACGCGCCACAAGACAACGTTGTCTATTTGTGGCGAGACAAGCAGAAAAGAGCCACAGGATGACAAACGCCTATGATCTCGCCCTCTCTGCCGGACGCCAAACATCAAACCACAAGGGTTATTTTCTTACAATCCCACAATATTTTGATGTTAGTTACTACCAGAATGCTTATGTTCCATCTTGTGTCAATGCGTAACATTGTCGCACCCCTTTGGGGTCTCAACCCACCAAAGCCGCGCCAATTGGCACATAAAGCTACATCAATATAGCGTTTCCGAATTTATACAGAATTTATTAATTTAGATTTATTCTTATTAAAATTAACAATCAAATACATTAATTTTGACAATAAAAAGGCATAAAGCAGACATAAAAGTGAGCCGTCTCACAGTTTCGCAAAAGAGGGAGACTTTTAGTCCAGTTGACAACGTTGTACCAAGACCCAAAGATAGAGCGAAAATAGGAGAATAATCATGCTAAGAATACGTCATCTTATCCATTTGCTGTTAAGCCTATGGTTACTGGCAGTTGCGCAAACCGGCCTCGCCGCCCCCGCACAATTGATTTTACGGGTCGACGATATCGGCATGTCCCACGCAACCAACCAGGGCCTGCAAGATCTCGCTGATCTAGGAATTCCTTTCGCAGCATCAGTTATGTTTACCACCCCCTGGTATCAGGAGGGCGTTGAGATCCTCAAACAAAACCCGCAAATTTCTGTCGGCGTGCACCTTACCTTGAACGCCGAGTGGCGCCACTATCGCTGGGGTCCCATTGCAGGTCGCACCGAGGTGCCAAGCTTAATTAACGAAACGGGCTATTTTTACCCGTCCACCGCTGAGTTTTTAGCTCAAGACATTAACTTGGACGAGGTCCGCCTAGAACTGGAGGCGCAAATCAAACGAGCGCTGGCCTCGGGGCTGGACATCGCCTATGTGGATTACCATATGCGAACGGCCTTGGCGACGCCGGAGCTTACGCAGGTGGTAACCGAGCTGGCAGAGAAGTACCGGTTGCGCATGTCTATGCGGATGGGAGAGGCGGTAATGACCATGTTTGATGTGCCTGTTGCAGAAAAACAAAAACGCTTTCTTGAGCATTTACAAAATGGACTGCAGCGCGACAAGGTTAATGTTCTGGTCATTCATGCCGCTCGTAACCAACCGGAAATGCAAGCGTTGATAGACCTGAACAACCCTGTCATGAACAGCAAAGATATGCAGCCGCTCGTGGCCCAGCACCGCGCCACCGAGCTCGAGATGCTGCTGTCCAACGAGACCAAGCAGTGGTTCAAGTCAAACGATGTGGAGTTGATTAACTACCACCAAGTACCCAACCCCTATGACAAAGAACGCTAAACCTAGAGAGCCTCTGATTAAGTCTCCAAGGGTCTCTGCGCGAGTCAAAACGTTCACTCCTTCGCCGGAAAATGCTCCTGCCCTTCCGGCATTGGCATTCGGGCAATCCCTTGCCCTTGGCGCGCTTCGCAGGCAATGGCCATAGTCCTTGGCAAGAAGTGCAAGCCTTCCGCGTCCTGCTCACAGCCCTTACCTACATCCGTGTAGGCAACAACAGCGGATGGACCTTTTGGCCGCGCCCTTCGGGGCTTACAGAGGCCGATGAGGACTTAATCAGAGGCTCCCTAGGTCTCAATAACAGTGACCGGCTCGGCTTCGCTGTTAGCCTGCCACAAGCGCGCCGCCAAGCGCCGGGCAATAGCAAAGTACTCCTGGCTTTCAGCAGCTTCGGGGTTTGCCGCCACCGAGGGCTGACCACCGTCGGCTTGCTTGCGAATACTCAACGACAAAGGCAGGGCGCCCAACAGCTGGGTGTGGTAATCCTCGGCAATCCGGGCGCCCCCCCCTTCACCGAAAATATGTTCTTTATGGCCGCATTCGCTGCACACGTGAATGGCCATATTTTCCACCACGCCGAGCACAGGAACATTAACCTTGCGAAACATTTCGATGCCCTTTTGCGCATCCAACAGAGCAATATCCTGCGGCGTGGTGACCACCACGGCGCCCGTAACCGGCACACTTTGCGACAAGGTTAGAGCTATATCCCCGGTGCCCGGGGGCATATCGATGATCAAATAGTCCACCTCATCCCAACGGGTTTGCGTCAAAAGCTGTTTCAACGCACCACTGACCATTGGCCCACGCCAGACCATCGGCGTCTGCTCGGTCACTAAATACCCCATGGATATGGTCTGCAGACCGTGGGCCTCGATGGGAATCATCTGCTGAGCCTTTCCTTCGCCCACGATCTGCGGGCGCTGCTGTCCGACCCCGAGCATTTGCGGCTGACTGGGGCCGTAAATATCGGCGTCCAGAACCCCGACTCGCGCACCTTCCGCCGCTAGCGCCAGCGCGATATTGGCAGCGGTAGTCGATTTACCCACACCGCCTTTGCCGGAGGCCACGGCAATAATATTTTTAACGCCGGGCACCGCCATCGCGCTATTGGCCGCCGGGTGCGCCGCGACACTCCAACCAAGATCAATATCCACCTCAGTCACTCCCTCTACCGCCATGAGCGCATCGCGAATACGCTTTGCCAGGGTCTCGTCGCGCCCGCACGGGTAGCCAAGAGTCAACTCCACCGTAACTCGCCCCCCCTCCACGGTGGCGTGACGCGGCACCTCCAAATCGCGCAGCGATTTCTCAAGATTTGGATCGGCAACCAGATCGAGGGCGGCATTAACAGCATTAAGGTCGGCGCTGGCCATAGGGTTCTCTCTCATCAACAGTGACGTTTTGCGGTCAGGGCAAGATGGGGGCAGGCGGCCGGATTGCAAGAGGCGCCTGCGGGCGGGCCGTAGCTAAGCGATTGATTAACGGTGTAAAAGCGGCGCAAAAAAAACTGAAAAATGCTATAGTTCCGCACCATTTTTTACCTGCCCCACCGGGCCGTGACTAACAATGCGCTCACAAGGCGCCGCAACCAACAGGAAAGCTATGACCACTCGCCGCAAAATCATGGTAACCAGTGCCCTTCCCTACGCCAATGGTGAATTGCATTTGGGCCATTTGATGGAACAGATCCAGACGGATATCTGGGTGCGCTTTCAGAAGCTGCGCGGCCACGAGTGTCACTACTTTTGCGCCGACGACGCTCACGGCACGGCCATCACTCTTAAGGCCGAGGAACAGGGCATCAGCCCCGAGCAGCATATTGAAAATATGCACGCGGCGCACAAAGCGGTATCGGAAGGTTTTCTGATCGGCCATGACAACTACTACACCACCCACTCGCCGGAAAACCGCGAGCTGGCCGAGATGATCTATCAGCGCCTGGACGCCAATGGCCATATTGCCAAGCGCTCCATTACCCAGGCGTTCGATCCGGAAAAAGAGCTGTTTCTGGCGGACCGCTACATTAAAGGCACCTGCCCCAAGTGTAAGACCGACGATCAGTATGGCGATAACTGCGAAGCCTGTGGCGCCACCTACAGCCCCATGGAGCTGATCAACCCGGTTTCGGTATTGACCGGGGCGACGCCTGTCCCCAAAGAATCCGAACACTATTTCTTTAAACTGCCCGAGTTCGCCGGCTTTTTAAAGCAGTGGACCCGCGCCGGCCACCTGCAAGACGAAGTGGCCAATAAGGTGGCTGAATGGCTGGACGCCGACCTACAGGAGTGGGATATATCCCGCGATGCGCCCTACTTTGGCTTTGAAATTCCGGGCGCACCGGGCAAATACTTTTACGTCTGGCTGGACGCGCCTATCGGCTATATCGCCAGCTTAAAAAACTACGCCGATCAGAACGGCATCGACTGGCAGGAGTATTGGAGCCCCGACTCCACCGCCGAGGTGCACCACTTTATCGGTAAAGACATCGTGAACTTTCACGCCCTGTTTTGGCCCGCCATGCTGCACTCGGCCGAGCTGCGCACCCCGACCAAGGTAAACGTGCACGGCTTTGTGACGGTCAACGGCAAAAAGATGTCTAAATCCCGCGGCACCTTTATTAACGGCCAGACCTATCTGGCCCATCTGGACCCCGAGTATTTGCGCTATTACTTTGCCGCCAAGCTCACCAGCGCCGTGGATGATCTGGACTTAAACCTGGACGATTTTATCGCCCGAGTAAACTCTGACTTGGTAGGCAAGGTGGTCAACATTGCCAGCCGCACCGCCAAATTTATCGCCAAAGCCGGCGGCGAAATGAGCGCCCAACCGGCCGATGCCGAGCTGTGGCAGAAATTCACCACAGCCGAGCCCGCCATCGCCGAGCACTATGAGCAGCGCAACTTTGGCAAAGCCATGCGCGAAATCATGGCCCTGGCCGATGCCGCCAATGAATACATCGCCGCCGCCGAGCCCTGGAAGATGGCCAAAGAAGAAGGCCGCGAGCAGGAAGTGATCGATGTTTGCAGCCAGGGCATTAATATGTTCCGCGCCATTATGACCTTCTTAAAGCCGGTTACCCCACTGTTGGCCGAGCGCGCACAGGACTTTTTGGGCGAAACCTTAAGCTGGGCCGAGCCGCTCGCCTATCGCGGTGGCGCCATCAACAAATTTAAGCCGCTCTTGCAGCGCATTGAAAAAGACAAGGTAGACGCCATGATTGAGGCCAGCAAAGAAGAAGCCGCCCCTAAAGCCACCGGCCCACTGGCGGACGAGCCGATTTGCGACGAAATTGAATTCGGCGACTTTGCCAAGGTCGACCTGCGGGTTGCCCGCATCGCCAAGGCCGCCCATGTAGAGGGTGCCGATAAGCTACTGCAGCTTACCCTGGATTTAGGCGGCGAAACCCGCAATGTGTTTTCGGGCATTAAGTCGGCCTACAAACCCGAAGACCTGGAAGGCCGCCTGACCGTTATGGTGGCCAACCTAAAACCGCGTAAAATGAAGTTCGGCCTGTCCGAAGGCATGGTACTGGCCGCAGGCCCCGGTGGCTCCGAGATTTACCTGCTCGAACCCGATAGCGGTTCACAACCGGGGCAGAGGGTTATGTAGCGCTTGCGCGCGTCGGACGTCGGACGTCGGACGTCGGACGTCGGACGTTCATAAGCATATACCCAATCAACCTAATTGAGACTCGTTTTTATATTGAACCCGTGCGGGTGCATCCATGATAATGCGCCCTTAGCGCTATGGCCGCTTAAACCGGCCCACTCGAGGTGAACAGCATGACCGATTTAGCGGTTATCTTGCTCAGCACAATTCTGGTCAACAACTTTGTTCTGGTTCAGTTTTTGGGCCTGTGCCCCTTTATGGGTGTGTCCAACAAGTTGGAAACCGCCATTGGCATGGCCAGTGCAACCACGTTTGTGCTGACTTTGGCCTCTATTTGCAGCTATCTGGTCGCCACCTGGGTGCTACAGCCTTTGGGCCTTGAGTATATGCGCACCATCAGTTTTATTCTGGTGATCGCGGTGGTAGTGCAGCTGGCGAAGATGTTTATTGAGAAAACCAGCCCCTTGTTATACCGGGTGCTGGGGGTCTTTTTGCCGCTGATTACCACCAACTGCGCGGTATTGGGCGTGGCGTTGCAAAACACCCAAAAGGCCCACAATTTTGTCGAATCTACCTTGTTTGGTTTTGGTGCCGCACTGGGTTTTTCGCTGGTACTTATTTTGTTTTCCGCTATGCGCGAGCGCTTGGCGGTGGCCGATGTGCCCACACCGTTTAAAGGGGCCGCCATCGGTATGATTACCGCCGGTCTTATGTCGTTAGCCTTTATGGGCTTTGGCGGACTGGTTTAAACAGGCAGGATTATGTTGGAAACCATTGCACAACATCCCATTGCCGCCGCGCTGATTGCCCTGATTGGGCTCGCGCTATTGTTCGGTGCGCTCCTGGGTTTCGCCGCCGTCCGCTTTAAAGTGGAGGGGGACCCTATTGTCGAGCAGATCGACAACTTGCTGCCGCAAACCCAATGCGGTCAGTGTGGCTACCCCGGCTGCCGCCCCTACGCCCAGGCCATTGCCAACGGCGACGCCATCAATAAGTGCCCCCCGGGCGGTCAGACTACCATTAACGAGCTGGCCGATTTGCTGGACGTGGAAGCGCCCACTCTGGACGAAGAACACGGCGAAGAGGCCGATGTACCCACGGTGGCGTTTATTCGCGAAGACGAGTGCATCGGCTGCACCAAGTGCATTCAGGCCTGCCCCATGGACGCCATTCTGGGCGCGGCCAAGCAGATGCACACAGTGATTGCCGACGAGTGCACCGGTTGCGATCTGTGTGTAGAACCCTGCCCGGTGGACTGCATTGATATGATTCCGGTATCCACCACTATTAAAGACTGGAAGTGGGAATTGCCCGCCGCCAGCCACGAGCAGGCCGCTAATTTAATTGCCACCGACCGTGGTCGCGGCCAGAGCCAACAAAGCGGTGAAGCAGCCTGATGGAGTTAATTAAAGTCTGGGATATCCCGGGCGGCGTGCATCCGCCGGAAAACAAACACCAATCCATGGTCGAGCCACTGGGGCAGATAGAAATTCCGCCCCAGCTGATTCTGCCTGTCAGTCAGCATATTGGCGCCCCCGCCAAACCCATTGTCGAGGTCGGACAAAAAGTGCTGGGCGGCGAAGTCGTGGCCGAGGCCGACGGCGTATTCAGCGCCAATGTTCACGCCCCCACCTCGGGTCGAGTCGCGGCTATTGTCGAGCATGTGGTGCCCCACCCCTCGGGTATGCGCGATACCTGCGTGATTATCGACACCGACGGCAAAGACGAATGGGTGGCGCTTGAGCCCTGGGAAGATTACGCCCAGCGCGATCACGATGACGTGGTTAAACGCATCCGCGACAGTGGTATTGCCGGTCTTGGCGGCGCGGGCTTTCCGGCGGCGGTTAAACTCAACCCGCGCTCCAACCACACCATTGATACCTTGATTATCAACGGCACCGAGTGCGAGCCCTACATTACCGCCGACGATATGCTGATGCGCGAGCGCGCCGATGACATTGTCGCGGGAACGCAAATTCTGGCGCGCCTGCTGCACAATCCGGCTAAAGTCATTATCGGCATCGAGGACAACAAACCCGAAGCTATTGAGCGCGTGCGCAAAGCGGCCGAGGGTACAAACATTCTGGTGGTGAGTTTTCCCACCAAGTACCCGTCCGGCGGCGAAAAGCAACTGATTCAAATTCTGACCGGCCGCGAAGTGCCCTCAGGCCAGATTCCCGCCACCATTGGCGTGGTCTGCCAGAATGTGGGCACCACCGCCGCCGTTTACCGCGCCCTGCGCTATGGCGAGCCGCTGGTAAAACGCATTACCACCGTGGTGGGCGAGGCCTTAGCGCAGCAGCGCAATATTGAAGTGCTACTGGGCACTCCGGTGCTCTATGTACTGGAAAAACACGGCTTTAACGAGAAAAAAGCCTCGCGCCTGGTGATGGGCGGCCCCATGATGGGCTTTGCCCTACCCGATACCAGCGTGCCCGTGGTCAAAACCACCAACTGTTTACTGGCGCCCAGTAAAAAAGAGCTGCCGCCGCCCGAGCCGGCCATGGCCTGCATTCGTTGCGGCATGTGCGCCGAGGCCTGCCCGGCCGAGCTACTGCCCCAGCAGTTGTTTTGGTATGCCCAGGCCGAAGACCTGGAAAAGCTGGAAACCCACAATCTGTTCGACTGCATTGAATGCGGCGCCTGTTCGTACGTTTGCCCTAGCCATATTCCGCTGGTGCAATATTACCGCGCAGCCAAGGGTGAGATTCGCCAGCACCGCATCGACAAAGAAAAGTCGGACCGCTCGCGCCGCCGCTTTGAATTCCGCCAAGAGCGCATCGCCAAAGAAGAGGCGGAAAAAGAAGCCAAGCGCTTGGCGCGCAAAAAAGCCGCCGAAGAGGCAAAGAAAAAGCTGGCCGAGCAAAAGGCGGCGGCTCCGGCCGACGCCAAGCCCGCAACTGGCGAAGACCCAGACAAGCAGCTGGCCAAGCTGGAGCGGCTGCTCGCCTCGGCGCAAGAGCGCCTGAAAAAGGCCGAACAACCACTGGCCGATGACGCCACCAATGAACAGCGCGAAAAGCAGGCCGCCAGCATTAAACAGGCCGAGCTGAAAGTGAGCGAGGCGCAGAAAAAACTAGACGAATTTAAAGCCAGCCAAGCCGGCGCTCCCGCTGCGGAAAAACCGGCGACGGACGATCCGGTGGCCGCCGCCATTGAGAGAGCCAAAGCCAAACAGACCATGGCGCCGGAGGAAAAACTGCGCGCGTCTATCGAGTCGCTGCAAAAACGTCTGGAAAAAGCCGAGCAAAAAGCCGCGGATGCCGAGACCGACAAACCGGACATGGTGGATGCCTTAAAACAGGGCGTGGCCAAGCTGAAAGAAAAAATCGCCAGCGCCGAAAAAGAGCTGGCAGAGCTGGCCCCAGCGAAAAGCCCGGCAAGCCAAGAGAACAACACCTCGACCACCCCCGACGCGGCCCAGGCAGCCATCGAGCGGGCCAAGGCCAAAATGAGCATGTCCCCCGAGGAAAAGCTGCGCAGCTCGCTTGAGTCGTTATACAAACGCTTAGAAAAAGCCGAGCAAAAAGCGGCCGACGCCAAAGCAGAAGGCTCGGACAAAGCCGAAGCGCTGCAACAGGGCGTGGACAAGCTAAAAGAGAAAATCGCCAGCACCCAAAAGGAGTTGGCCGACGTTAAACCCTCTACCGTGGCCGAAGAAACTCCGCAAGACCCGGCGACCTCGGACGCCGCCAGCCTTGCCATTGAAAAAGCCAAGGCCAAAGCGGCGGCCATGGCCACTATGAGCGCGTCGGATAAGCTGCGCAATCAGGTCGACTCACTGGAGGCACGCCTGGAGAAATCTCGCGCCAAGCTCGCCAAAGCCGAGCAAGAAAACGACGACAATGTCGACGCCTTTAGAAGCGCCGTCACTAACCTGGAAGACAAGCTGGCCGCTACCCGCGAGCAGCTGGCAGAGCACGAATAGGCAAAACCCTATGGCATTGAAACGCATCACCTCACCCCATACCCACCGGGCCCTTGGTACCGGTGCGGTGATGCGCAATGTGGTTTTAGCTACCTTGCCGGGGCTGGCAGTGCTTACTTACTTTTTCGGCCTGGGCACGCTGCACAACGTACTCTTGGCAAGCATTACAGCACTGGGCTTTGAGGCAGCGGTAGTAAAGCTGCGCGGCCGCCCGGTATGGTTTTACCTGCGCGACTGCAGCGCCCTGGTAACTGGTGTGTTGTTAGGCCTCGCTTTGCCCCCCTACTGCCCCTGGTGGCTGGTGGTGCTGGGCAGTGCGGTGGCGATTATTCTCGCCAAGCAACTCTACGGCGGCATGGGTTTTAATCCGTTTAATCCGGCTATGGTCGCCTATGTGGTGCTGCTGATTTCCTTCCCACTGCAGATGAGCCAGTGGGCCGCGCCCCAGGACATTGGCGGCCAGACGCCGGGTATTATCGAAGCGCTCCAGCAGATTTGGCTGGGTAGTCCTATTGATGGCTACACCGCCGCGACACCGCTGGATACCGTGAAACAGAACTCCAGCCTGATGCTGGATGCTCTGTACTTACAAGACCCGGTATTAAGCGCGGGGCAATTTGCGGGCGCCGGTTGGGAATGGGCCAATGTCGCCTTCCTGCTGGGTGGGCTTTATCTGCTGTATCGTCGCATCTTTACCTGGCACGCGCCCGTGGCCATGCTGGCGTCCCTGTCGCTGATGGCGGCTCTGTTTTACGACGGCGGCAGCTCGCAGAGCGGCGGCTCGGTGCTGTTTCACCTATTCTCGGGCGCGACCATGTTGGGGGCGTTTTTTATTGTCACCGACCCGGTCAGCTCGGCGGTCAGCACCCGCGGGCGTTTGATTTACGGCGCCGCTATCGGTGTACTGATTTACGTGATTCGCATCTGGGGTAACTACCCGGACGGCGTCGCCTTCGCTGTATTGCTGCTCAACTTTGCCGCGCCCTTTATCGACTATTACACATTGCCGCGCACTTACGGCCACAAGAAAAGTGAGCGGGCAACCCGCAAGGTGGATCAGTAATGCTGGGGAAATCGATCAGTAAAAACAGTCTGCTGCTAGGGCTATTCGCACTGGTCACCGCCGGGGTGCTGGCGGTGACCAACGTTGGCACCCGCGATCGCATAGCCGACGCCCAGCGCGCCGCCGCTGAAAAAGCCCTCTACGAGCTGGTACCGGCCTCGCGGGTGGATAACGACCTACTCACCGATACCCTGCCCACCCCCGAGGCCATGTTGCCGGCCCTGGGATTGGACAGCGCAGAAGAAATACACCGTGCCCGTAACGACGGCAAAGTCATCGCCGTCATTGTCCCGGCCGTCGCCCCCGATGGCTACAGTGGTGATATTCGTATCATTGTGGGCGTCAATCGCGACGGCAGTGTCGCCGGTGTCCGCGCTCTGGCCCACAAAGAGACCCCGGGCCTGGGGGATAAAATTGATACCGCCAAAAGCGACTGGATTTTAGGTTTCAACGGTAAAAGCCTGGGCGAGCCGCCGGTAGAGCAATGGCAAGTGAGAAAAGACGGCGGTGTGTTCGATCAGTTTACCGGCGCCACCATTACCCCGCGCGCGGTTACCGGTCAGGTAAAACGGGTATTGCAACAAGTAGCGGAACACCGCACCCTATTGTTTGAACTTCCAGCCGATGCAGGAGACAGCAATGGCCGATAACAGCCAATGGCAGGAAATTTCTGAAAAAGGACTTTGGAGCAACAACCCTGCCCTGGTGCAGCTGCTGGGGTTGTGCCCGCTACTGGCCGTGTCTGGCTCGGTAGTTAATGCCCTGGGTCTGGGATTCGCCACTATGCTGGTGCTACTGTGCTCCAATATCGCGGTATCGTTAATTCGCAAAACCGTGAGCGACGCGGTGCGCCTACCCGCCTTTGTGATGATTATCGCCTCGCTAACCACCTGTATTGAACTGCTAATGCAGGCCTTTACCTACGAGCTGTACACCATTCTCGGCATTTTTATTCCGCTGATTGTCACTAACTGCGCCATTTTGGGCCGAGCCGACGCCTTTGCCAGTAAGAACCCGGTACTGCCTGCTGCCTGGGACGGATTTATGATGGGCCTGGGCTTTACCCTGGTGCTGGTTACCCTGGGGGCAATTCGCGAAGTTTTGGGATCGGGTACACTGTTTGCGAATATGCACCTGTTGTTTGGCGATGCCGCCCGCGGCTGGACCCTGACCTTGTTTGCTAACTATCCCGGCTTCCTGGTGGCCATTTTGCCCCCCGGCGCATTTATTATTACCGGCTTTTTAATCGCCCTGAAAAATGTGGTGGATAAAAATCTGGAAGCCCGCGCCGCCGCCAAAAAAGAAAAACCAGCCAAAGGCAGCAAACGCGTACGCACCACCGGCAAAATTGCCTGATCGCTTTTTTATAGCCAGATTCTCCCAGCCTTTTGGTGGGTGCTATTGCACCCGCCGTGAATACTCGCAATAATCTGCGTTCACACTTCGTGGCAATCCACACCACCTGCGCCGCATGCAGCGGTACGCCTATTCAAATGAGGGATGCATTATGTTCGATTTTAGCCAAGACGAAATGAATGAATTTGCCCAGAATCATGTGATTCCCTGGGGCATCAATATTGTCACAGCGCTGCTGATATTTATTGTCGGTAAGATTGTGGTGAAAATTTTAGTGGGCATTATCGGCAAACTGCTGCGCCGCACTAATCTGGATAATATTCTGGTGGAGTTTATCCAAGCCATCGCCAATGCGCTCTTGCTGATTGTCGTTATTATTGCCGCGCTGGATCAGCTAGGCGTGGACACCACCTCACTTATTGCTCTTATCGGTGCCGCTGGTCTTGCCATTGGCTTGGCTCTGCAGGGCTCACTGCAAAACTTTGCCGCAGGCTTTTTGCTACTGGTATTTCGCCCTTTCACCGCGGGTGATTATATTGAAGCAGGCGGAACGGCCGGTGTGGTTAAAACCATTGGCATCTTCACCACAATTTTAAACAGCCCCGACAACCGCGAAATCACCGTACCCAACGGCGCTATCTACTCGGGCAACATCACCAATTACTCGGCCCTGCCCACCCGCCGTGTGGACTTGGTGTTCGGCATCAGCTACGACGATGACATCAAAAAAGCCAAAGAGATTATGGAGCGCGTGGTTAAAGCCGACGAGCGCGTCTTGGCCGATCCAGAACCTCAGATTGCAGTAAGCGAGCTGGCCGATTCCAGTGTTAACTTTGTGGTGCGCCCCTGGGTCAACAGCGCCGACTTTTGGCCTGTTAAATTTGCTTTGATCGAAAATATCAAACTGGCTTTTGATGAAAACGACATTACCATCCCCTACCCACAGATGGATGTACATATGGATAAGCCGGCCAACGACCAGGTAGCTTAAGTTTACAAAGGGGCTCAGGCCCCTTTTTTCTTGCGCCGCAAAAAGCTGGGTAAACTAAAGTAAACCACCGTGCCTTTAAAGTGGGGTTTTATACAATAAAATCATGACGCAAATACATATTATCGATGACGACAAAGCCCTGTGTGAACTTCTGCAAGACTACCTGAGTCAACACGACTATGAGGTAGTGTGCAGTCATACCGGCCGCGACGGCCTGGATGCGATATTGACGCAAAAGCCCGACCTAGTGTTGCTGGATGTAATGATGCCCGAACTCAATGGCTTCGATGTACTCAAACAATTACGGCAAAAATCTCAGGTGCCCGTGTTGATGCTGACCGCGCGCGGTGATGAAATTGACCGCGTTTTGGGACTGGAGCTTGGAGCGGATGATTATGTCCCTAAGCCCTTCTCCCATCGCGAACTGGTAGCGCGTATTCAGGCTATTCTACGCCGGCTAAATCCACCGCAAAGTAGCGACAGTGCGCTGCAGCTAAAGCCCGAGCGTTTGGAGGCGAGCTTTTTTGGCGAGCCACTGGATTTAACCGCTGCCGAATTTCGCGTACTGTCTGTACTGTACGAAACGCCCGGAGAAATAGTCTCAAAAGACGATATATGTCAGCAGGCCTTCGGTCGGCGCTTACAACAGTTTGACCGTCATATCGATATACATATTTCTCACATTCGCAAGAAAATGGCCGATATTAACCCCACCGACACTATTAAAACCGTGCGCGGTTCTGGCTATCAACTCATGGTTAACCCATGAAATTAAAAGACCTGCTGACCGGTTTTGCCGGCAGGCTTTTTCTCTGGTTCTGGCTCTCGCTGACTCTGGTGCTGGTGACGAATTTTTTTCTTGGCCGCTACCTTGAGGATCACACCGATCCTCGCCCGCCCTCGCAGCGTGAACTGCGCCAGTTTGAACATCTGCAGCGTCTATTGGAAAAACGCGAATATCAAAGTATCGAGCGTGTGCGCCGCAGCCGCGCCGCCAAAGAATTAATTCTGCTGGACCCGAGTGATAAAAAGCCCTTCCCAGATAAGCGCTTATACTGGCGCCTGCGGCCGCTTGTAGAGGCGACCACTCTCAGTGCTTTGGAAATTCGCCCTGGTCATGTGGCACTGGGTCCCTTTGACATATCCACGGCAGAGGGGAGTGTCGCGGCCATCTGGTTGATGCCCCCACGACCCGTGCCGGTATGGAAACAAATATTGCACGACTCGCCACTCTGGCGTCTGCTCACCTCTTCGCTACTGGTTATGGCACTGTCGCTGATTTTGGCGCGCTGGCTTAGCCGCCCGGTACGCCAGCTGACACGCGCCGCGCGACTGTTAGGCGACGGAGATTTAAGCGTTAGAGTCGCGCCGATTAAAGGGGAGCTGGGCGAGCTGGGTCACGAATTTAACGACATGGCCGCAAAGTTAAAAATGGCCATGACCAATCAGCAGCGCCTGCTGGCTGACGTATCTCACGAATTGCGCTCACCTCTAACCCGGTTAAAGCTCGCCGCAGGACTGCTGGCGGATCAGCAAAAAAATTCGTATACAGATAGGATTGAAAAAGAGTGCAACACACTCGAGCACTTGATCGATCAAGTGCTAACGCTGGCAAGACTGGAAGGATCCGCCTATCAGGAAGAGTTTGCCTCCACCGATATGGCCGAGCTGGTTAACTCTGCGCTGGAGGATTGGCGCTTTCAAATGCCAAGCAAAACACTTGTCTATCGGGGGCCAGAACAACTCCACTGCCGCGCCAAACCGCGGCTGCTCCAGCGCATTCTCGACAACCTTTTGTCCAACGCCACACGCTATGCCGAGAGAATTCAAATAACCTTATCAGGCAATGCCGAACACTGGCAGCTGGTTGTGGAAGACAACGGCCCTGGGGTTCCCGCAGAGCAGCTGGACAAATTATTTGAACCCTTCTTCCGCGGCGACAGTTCCAGACCCCACGGTGGTAACATCGGTCTGGGGCTCGCCATTGTGCAAGCGGCAACGCAGGCGCAACGCTTAAGCATAAACGTGGAGCGTTCGACGCTCGGCGGCTTGAAGTTCAGGCTACACAATTAGTCCCTGTCTGATTGGCACAAATAGCAGGCATAAAAAATGGCGCCTCAGCGCCATTTTTAACCCTCTTCACATCATATGTTAGCGTCGTTTATCTTTAAAACGCTTTTTGCCGCGCTGTTTTATCTCTTCAAGCTGAGCTTTTTGCTCAGCAGTCAGAATTTGGGCAATATCGTGACGCAACTTCAGCTGTGCCACTTTTTGCTCGATGCCCTGTTCGAACAAGTTGCGCGCGGCACTTTCATCAAAGGTTTCCGCATCGACTATAGCCTGCAATGCTTCGCGCTGGGCTTTGCGAGCTTCGCGATCTTTGGGATAGACCGATTGGTGATTTTCCACCAGCACCTGGATTTGGCTGCGCTGTTCCTCGCTGAGGCCAATTTTTTCTGCCAGACGCTCTTGCATCAGTAAAGCATGCTCAGCACCAAAGTCAGCGCGACCGCCGCGCTCGGCATAGACGGCCGCTGGGGCGGCAATAACGGCGCACAGCGCCAGAGTAGATACTAATTTTTTCATCGGATGGTCTCCTGTCATTAAGGACAGTTTCAGATTACCTCAACCATTGAAAACCACTGTCGCGCAGCGTAAACAAATGAAAACTACCCCCAGGCTTGACACCCTTTACCGATACGCCTCTGGCAGTAAGTTGATCAGCGGCACCAGTTGCCCGTTTACTCGCAGCTGACCATCATTAAGCGCCGCGCGCATCACATAATTGGGAGGTTCATGATTCATGTAGGTAGCGATAAACTCAACCAACAGAAAAAATAGTGGCGAATTGACCAATACATCTTCCGCCACCGTCAGCTCACCTGTACCGTGTAACAGCTGCAACAGCTGCACAACACTCATAGAGTTCAATTGTTGTGACTCTAGCTGTCTCGGGGCAACTTGGGCTTGGGCCTGAATATCGCCGCGGGCCAGGCTCACCGCCATGGCAAACTCGGCACCGGCATCTGGGTGCAACATTAAACGCAGCGCCTTTAGTGCCTGGGCTTTTAACTGGCTTTCGTCAATCTCTTGTTGCGCAGCAAGCGAGAGCTCTGTCCAGGCACGAATGGCTGCAAAGCTTGTCTGTAGCAGCGCAAAGTCCAGCGAAAATTGCTGCAGTGCAATTAAGCTTTCAGCACGTTCAAGCCTCAGCTGGGCTCGGGTATCCACCTTGCCATTCACTAACTCTTGGGTCTGCTGAAACCCCAGTCCATGCAGTTGTCCTTTATAAAGCCCGCCCAACTCAATATGCTCTGAGGTCACAGCGACGTCAGACAAGGGAATATCTTCGGCAACAAAATTAACCTTGGCCTCTACCCGCGTAGGCGCCGCCTTGATATGCGCATTGCCCCAATGTATCTGCAAAGCGCCAAGGTTCATCCAGTGCTGGCTGTCTAAGGTATTAAACACCCCCTCGGTACGTAAATGCGAGGGCTGCGTCTGCAGCGAAAGCTCTGAATCTTGGACGTCTACTGCTGGAATGTGCCAGTCAAGTTGGTAGCGACCAGTAAACTTTCCCCACAAGCTAATAGGCCCCAGACCGTTTTTAAATACGCGTTCAAACAACTGCTGATGTTCGCGATTTTGCCACTGGGGCTTAAGCTCCCCGGCGGCATAAAACCAGCCGGGTTTAACACCATTGGCGAAAATGAGGGGACCATGCCAAAGCACAATATCGGTATCTACCCGACCGCGTAAACTTGTATCAGTCGCGCCCAGCTCCACGCTGGCACGCAATTTACTGCGAAAAAAACCTCGGCGATATTCTTGCAGCGCAACCTGCGGTTGGCTGTTGGCTTTTGCCTGTGTGTTATTCAGCGCAACCTGCTGGCGAATACTGCGCTCGGCTTGCACACCGCAATAGTAGGTTAGCGCCAAATAGACAGCAATTAACCCCAATGCCAATAGAATCCACTTTTTCATAGCAAGCTCCCAGCCCAATCCTAAGGTGTTAAAAATGCGGGCTTATCCAGCCCTAACGTTGTAGTCGGCTGCGGATGCGCGAGGACAATCACGGTATGAGTGCCACTGCGCAAGCGCTCCAGGGTATCGGCGTAGTGCTGCTGAAACAATTGCTCTAACTTGCCCGAGCGGACCAGCGCTGTCATCCCCTCTCTTAATCTATCGGCCAGCTCTGGAGCCTGGCCACTAACGTAAAACACTAAAGGCTGGGGATAATAGACTATTAAATTCGGCAATACCGCCAGAGCCTGGCTGAGATCACTGTTGTGCAATATCGGCTCTGCCTCAACGATGGCTAGGGCCAATGCATCGAAACGCCCGCGAGCCAACATACCCGGCAGCACACCGTAGCGACCACTGTCATCCACGGGCACCTGGTTATGCCGATAGACGGGAATATCCGGCCAGTCAGTCCCCTGGCCAATGATGATTTGACGCAGCTCGGCCAGGGTATCAATACTCCGGAACGCTTGCAGGTTATCGCGCTTAACCAGTAGCTGCCGATACCCCAACAACCCCTGCAGCAGAGGCACGGGGAGAGGGATTAGTTGTCCACTGGAAACCAGATCGTCCATGCGATAACCGGAGGCATAAACATTAACCAGCGCGCCTCTAGCCACTTCTTGACGCCCGCGCATACTGCCCAGCGAACGTTTAATCAAGTTAATGTGCACCGGCCCACGGGTGTGGGTTTCGGCCAAAGCTGCCCGCAATACCGCCAACTCGTAGTCGACCCGCCCCGGCACGCCGCCCCAATAATTCAGCTCCTGAGCTAAGCTTTGTGAACAGACGAAACTCGATAGCAGGAAAATCAGGCGAGATATGTTATTTTTACCCATACACTCCTGCGATCATTTATAAACCCTGTACTAAACTGCGTTGATGCCATGCGACTTACCAACCTACATTTGCTCATCTTAGCGATTTGCAGCGTAATCACAAGCGGTTGCGCCACCCTTGACCAGACCGAGTGCGAAACGGCCGACTGGTATTTAATCGGTTTTGAAGACGGCAGCAGAGGCTACGATTCAAGTCGCATCCGCAGCCACCGGCAGGCCTGCTCGCAGGCGCAGATAACCCCCCAGGTTGATGAATATCTTGAGGGTTTAAAACGCGGTTACCGGGACTACTGCGTGGCCAATAAAGGCTATCAGTTGGGCGCTCAAGGTGGCAGTTATAACAATGTCTGTCCGGCTGACCTTGCAGTGGAATTTGCTCAGGCCTTTCAATACGGGCGAGATTTATATCGCATCAATGCTGCAGTCGGCGAGCTGGAACAAAGACTGCAGAACAACCGCTCACGTATGGATGAGCTCTACGCGAAGAGCCAAGATCATGAAGAGCAACTTTTAAATACCGAGGGTAACACCGACAACCGGCGCTCGCACCTGAATGCGATTAAAGCTAACGAAAGGGAGATGCTGCAATTGGAAGAAAGCAGCCTTTACGCCGAGCGTGAGCTGGCCGTTTTGCGCAACGACCAACAACAAATGGAACAACAGCACCAGCAACAAGGCTACTTTCGCTAGTTTATCTCCCGCCTGCTGCAGAGCGGGAGATAAAATCAATGATGGTGATGACCGTGAGCATGGGAACCATCGCCGTGCATATGCAGGTCGCGATGCAACTGGCGAGTCATTTTTTCTGTGGTAATAAAATCCCAGTTCCAGTCATCGTGGTAGACCTCAAGCGGATTGGCTGCCACAATCTGCTCTTCTTTTTTGCCATCCATAATCATCGCCGCGACGCGTTTACGCGCATCAATCAGCATCTCATGAGCACTAAGAACATCTGCTTTGCGAGCCAGAGGGCCGTGACCGGGGACGATGATTGTCTGTTCGTCGGCAAGCTCTAACACCTTCATTTGCGCATCCAAATAACCCTGCACCGAACCGCCATTATCGAGATCGATAAAAGGAAACATCCCATTAAACAGCACATCGCCGGTATGCAGGACATTGGCCTCGGGGAAATAAATAATGGCATCGCCGTCGGTGTGAGCGCGAGCCACGTGAATAACCTGGGCTTGCTGATGATTGAGATAAAAAGAAACTTCTTCGCTAAATGTCAGCACCGGCAGCGCCTGCGGATCCTTTTCCTCGTCGGCAGCCATGCGCTTGCGAACATTCTCGTGACCAATAATATGAGTGCCAGTTTTGGCAAAGCTCAGATTGTTGCCAGTATGATCGCCATGCAGATGCGTATTTATGAGAAATTCAATGTCGCTATCGGCAATTTTTTCCACGGTTTGACGTAACTTACCAAGGAGCGGCGGGATGGAATCATCAATCATTACCGTGCCGTCCTCACCTGTGCTGACCAATATATTACCGCCAGCAAAGCCGCCTACACCGGAAATAACATACAGACCTTTAGCGATTTCATTGGTTTTAAAACTAACATCATCTTGTGCGTTAGCCGATGCTGCGACAATGCTCGTTAATACAAGCCCCATTAACCAAGTTTTTTGCATACGTCCTCCCGGAAGATATTCAGTACGAGACATTTATTTTATGGGCAATCGAGGCTCTAAAACTGCTGTTTTGCTTTAATAAGAAGCTGGTAATCATCGATACCATCGTTTTCTACTAAAGGCGTAGCGATATCAACATGGACGACGCTGCCAACGCGCACTTTACTAGAACTGAACCGCAAGCCTATACCAGCGTCGGCGAGTATAGGATTATCCTCATCCCCAGGACCGTCCCAAGCCTTACCGGCTTCAATAAACGCCACCGCCCCCACGCGCACCAGGTTAAACCAGTGCCAGTCGGAGTAGTAGCGCCGTTCGATGGTCGACAAAAAACGTTTTTTACCACGCTGAAAAGAGGTGGGGTAGCCACGCATTCCCACAATACCGCCGACGGTTAGTTCCTCATGCTGCAGCAAGTCTTGGCCCGCGTCGTAGCTGACGCTGCCATACCAACGGTTTTTGTAGTTTTGCATCAGGTTATAGGAGATTTTTGATGACCAGATGGCACTATCGGCGCCGTCCGAATCCACGTGGTCACGCCCGTCAACACCTAACTGGATGGCCAGCAGATGCTTGTCGTCCACACTGTAAATGTGCTGATACTCGCCAATATAGCGGATCGCATCGCCGTGCCGCGCGGGTTCAGCCTCGCCGTAACCAACGCGAAACCCGAAAGTAATACCCAGTGGCACATCTTCAGTGCGTTGAATTTGATTCAGATTACGAAACACCGCGTATTTGTCTTCCAAATACTGATACTCCAACCACGGATAGCTCATTTTTCGGCTTTCAGGTACGCCTAGGTCGGTGGTATTTTCATTGGCGTAGAAGGTGTCTTCTTCGACGGTATAGCCACCTATCAGGCGCTGGGTAGCCGTGGCCGTGACGCTGAGACTGTGGCCATAAAACACCTGCTGGTCAATGTTCTGATGCTGGTATTCGTTAATCTCTTCATCGTTGGAGCGAATGATTTCCGCTTCGGTGACATCCTGGTAGTGCCCCCCGGCCGACCAGGGCGTATGGCGGGAAAAGAACGGGCGCCGCAGCTCGACAATCACATTTTCGCCATCGGAGTTATCGGCGTAAGCCAGGCGCGTCGCCCAGCGGCTGTTAAACAAGTGATCGGTGCTCAGTGAATAGCGCACCCCTTTGCGCTCTTCATCTTGCTCATAGCCGATAGATAAGCTGGTACCGGTACCGAGGATATTGTCGTCACTAATACCTATGCCGGTGGACGAGTCGCCGCCGCTGTGGCTGAACGAACCCTCAATTTCCAGCGACCAACTGTCCCGCGTGACCACCACCAAATCCACCGTGCCTTCGCAAATTTGCTCCGGCACAATAAACGCACCAGCAAAGTAATCTCGGGTGCGCAGCAAACGCTCGGTTTCGTGAATCACATCAGGATCCAAGGTATCGCCCTCGGCAAATAATATTTGCGAAGACACGACATACTCTTTGGTATTAATGTGCAGGCGATTTAAAAATCGATACAGTGAGTTGTTCTCGTCCGGATTATTTTCATCGAAAACCCCCACCCGCATATAGCGAATGTTGCGGATTACCCGCCCTTTTAAATCATCGATATCCGATGTGTCCAATCGGTTACTATCGCGAAAACGCGCGAGCGCCGACTTCTCGTAATCAAAAAGGTAACAACCTTCGTCTGTGCCAGGTTCGGCACCTAAAGCGGAAAGCGACAAGCACGTTAAAACCGCCGCACATACTACTGACCAATTAACCCTATTATTCATGTATTTTACCGCCTAGCGGCTGGGTAACTCCGTAACTGAATGATCGACTAGCTGAGACAATGCAACTAGCTTGCCACGGCTTTAAATAAAATACCATGCTGTACCGCAACTGCAGTAAAACTTTGTAACGCGAATAAAAAATGTACAGAATTAGTGGCTGTGATGGTGATGCTGGTGGGGTTCGGGCGAATTCTCGCTAGCGGGTAAAACACTTGAAGGCCTATCCGAAGACTCGTGGTGCTGGTGACTGTGACCACCCATTGCACCATATGCCGTCCAGATTGCAAAAATGACCAACAAGAGCGCTGCTAGAATGCGCACTTTGCGCGCGCGCATGAGCCGCATCACCGGGTCTGCGGCAACGGCCACTAGAATAACCGCTGGTAAGGTTCCAACACCAAAGGCGAACATAAACCCGGCGCCAGCAGCACTGCTGGCCTGTAGCATTGCATAACTCAGGGCGGTGTAAACCAGACCGCAGGGCAACCAGCCCCATATCGCTCCAAGCAACAGCGCACTGCCAGGAGTGCGCACTGGCATTAGCCGCTGGCCCCAGGGCTGTAGAAAACGCCACAGTCGGCCGCCTAAAGCCTCGAGGTGGGTTAAGCCTCGCCACCAATCCAATAGATACAAAGCCATGGCCAAAAGTAACAGCGCCGCCAACAAACGCAGCCCATTACCGGCCCCCATGGCCGTTAATTGCTCCCCAGCCAGAGCCACCAAAGCGCCCATAAGCGTGTAACTGGCAATTCGGCCTATGTTATAGCTCACCACGATCGCCATCTTGCGCGCCCCGGAAACCTGCCCAACCGCGAGAGTCAAGGCCCCCATGATGCCCCCGCACATGCCCACACAATGGCTGCTGCTAAAAAAACCCAGCAGCAGGCCCGCCGCGAGACTCAAAGGCTCAGCCACGGTTTTGCTCGTCGTTTTGCTGGGGTTCGTTTTCAGAGTTCGGTGATGGTGGCACCTTTTTATAGTCCCGCTCATCGTCAAATAAAATGCGGTGCGCTTCGGTATCCAGATTGTCATACTGGCCCGAGTTGATCGCCCAGAAGAGCACTCGTACAGCGATGGCGACAAAAACCAGTGCCACAGGGATCAAGAAAAATAAGCTATCCACTACCTAACTCCGGATTAACGAGATAAACGCAGGGCGTTAGCGACCACCAGCAGCGAACTGGTGGTCATACCCAGCGCCGCTGCCCAGGGCGCCACCATCCCGGCTGCCGCCAAGGGCAGAGCGAGTAGATTATACAAAAGTGACAATCCCAGGTTTTGCCGCACTATCGTGCCCGTGCGTCTGGCTCTGTGTAAAGCCAAGGGCAAAGGTTGCAAGCTGTCCGCCAACAACAGAGCGTCTGCGTGGGTTTGCGCCAAATCCGAGGCTCTTGCCATAGCCAGAGAAACATCCGCGGCGGAAAGCACCGGCACATCGTTAATGCCATCACCCACCATCAGTACTTTATCACCCAGGCGCTGACGTTTGGCCAGGTGCGACAGTTTGTCGTCGGGCGAGGCCCCGGCGCGATAGTCGGTTATCCCCAGCGTTCGCGCCACTCGCGCTACGTTGGCTTCGGCGTCGCCGCTCAGTAGCTCCACCGCAATTCCCTGCTGCTGCAAGCGAGCGACGACCTCGGCGGCCTCTGGACGCAGCGGATCGGCTAGGCCTACCCACGCCAATGGTCCGCGCGTATCGGCCAGCAACAACCAGAGACAGTCGCCGGGCGGCGCGGCAAGATGGCTATCGATCGCATCGGGTCGCCCGAGCTGATAGCGCTCGCCATTAACCAGGCCACTGACGCCCTGGCCCGTGTTTTGTTTAATGCCCTCGGCTTTAAACTGCCCGCGCCATGGCGCAAACGCACTGGCAATGGGATGCGAACTGCCCTCTTCCAGAGCCGCAGCAATGGCCAAGTGGGCCTCGCGGTTCTCTTTTCCTTGCAGGGGAATGTATTCAGACACCGACAAGTGCCCGCTGGTAAGCGTGCCAGTTTTATCAAAAATAACCCGGTCAATTTGCTCCAGGCTTTCCAGTACGTGCCCGCGGGTCATCAGCACGCCCTGGCGTCGTAAATATTCAGCCGCTGTTGTTAAGGCTGTGGGCATGGCTAGTGCTAGCGCACAGGGACAGGTTACGACCAGCACAGACAGCGCTACCCAGAGGGCTCGAGTGGGCTCGGTAAAGTGCCAATAACAATACACCCCAGCACAGACCAAGAGCACGGCGGCGACAAAATAACGCGCCACTCGATCGGCGATCAGGGCCCGGCGCGGTTTGTCTTTTTGCGCCCGGTCGATCAGCCGCTCAATCGAAGACAAGCGGGTGTCCGCACCCATTGCCATCACTTCAATTTCCACAGGGCTGTCGATATTACCGCTGCCGGCGATGACAAAATCCCCCACCGTTTTAGCGACCGGGCGAGACTCACCGGTCAATAGGGATTCATCAGCGCAACTGCTGCCAGCGAGCACCACCCCATCGGCGCAAAAACTCTGCCCTGCACTGACACGCACCCGGTCACCCAGCTGTAATAACCGCATCGGCACCTGCTGCCATATGCCATCATTGAGGCGCTCCGCCACCGGCGGCAGCAGCTGCGCCACATTGGCAAGACCGATACGGCTGCGGGTGCGCGAGCGCAACTCTAAATAACGCCCCAACAGCAGGAAGAAGACAAACATGGCGATGGATTCGAAATAGACATCGCCGCTACCGCTCAGTGTCGCCCACACACTGGCTCCGTACCCCAACCCAATTGCCAGGGCGACAGGCACGTCCATAACCAGGGCGCCGCTTCTTAGACTGCGCCAGGCATTATTAAAAAACGGCCAGGCGCTGTAAAAAACCACGGGAGTGGCCAATAGCAGGCTCAACCAACGCAACAGGTTTTGCCATTCGTCCACGGCCCCGGTGTAGAGTCCTACGGCCACCATACCAGCCTGCATCATGCCAAAACCGGCCACCCCCAAGCGCAAGAGCGCGCGACGGTTTTCGCGTGCATCCAACTGTGCCTGCTGTTCATCGGTGGCGGGCCTGGGCTGATAGCCAATCGCTGCGAGGGTGGACATTAACTCACTGAGTTTTATTTGCGCGGGATCGTACACTAACTGGGCACGATAGCTGGTGACATTAACCCGCACCGACTCGAGGCCAGTTAGGGGCTCCAGATGCTTTTCAATTAGCCAGCTGCAAGCGGCGCAGGAGATTCCCTCAAGCAGTAAGTTCGCCTGATGCCTGTTCTGCCCCAAAGGCAGAACAAACTCTTCCTGCAGCTCGGGTAAGTCGTAAACCGAAAAGTCCTGCCCCGCCGCCCCCGGCTTCTCACTTAATTCGCTGCGATATTGATAAAACTGCTCTAGACCACCACTGACAATGGCCGAGGCCACCGCCTGGCAGCCGGGGCAACACATAAAACGGGTCTGGCCATCAATTTCGACGGGGTATTGCTGCTGTCGGGGTAAAGGCAGGCCGCAGTGATAGCAGCCGCAATCCGCTGCTGTTTGCTCACTCATGGGTTAGGGTACCGTGGGCGAAAGAGTCCACTGTTCCCTGTGATCAAAATTAATTTCTCCACGTAAGCGCCAGGGAGAATCTGTGCGGCCGCTGTCGGAGCGGCCGGGCACTAGGGTGACATACCACTGATGTGTAAGGTTTGGGCTCTGTGCGCGGTAAGAGGTATCCGACACCTTTTGCAGGGTTAAGCGGGTATCCAGAGACTCTTCAAACGGATGATCCAGCCACAGAGTCAGCTCTTCGGGTGCGGGAATCACCGGCGAACTTAGCTCGACGTTAACCTCGCTCTTAGCGCCGCGCCACTGCAGTTCGGCCTGCAACTGCCAGTTGGCCGCACGCTTATCCTGTTCCAGGCTCTGGTTGATCATTCGGCCCTGTTTGTAATAGTTGTCGATTACCGTATCGTCAGCGTGACGCACCGCAACAGTGACGAAACTCAGCGACACAATCACAACTACAATAAGGGGCGTTAAAACGAACCAGGCCCACGGCTCGCGATACCAGGGGTTGGCAGAACGATCTTGCATAGGATTAGCGGTCTCTCGGTTGCGGGCCAATAAAAGAGGTTTCGTGTTCCGTTACCAGGTCCGGATTATCCTTGGCACTCAGGGTGAATGTCACGCTGGTTTTTACTTCGGTGAGTTCGCTGCGATCCACCGCAACTCGCACGGGCATGGTAAACACTTCACCGGAGTTGACGGTGATGGGCCTGAAGCCCTGGACCTGAAAATCGAAATCACCGTCCACGGCCAAATTGTACTGGTGTGGTTTGCTATCCATATTATTGATTTTGATGGTATAGACATTCTGTACATCTTTACCGCTGATACGATACATACGTACACCGCGATCGCGCAGCACCTCCATCCCCAGGGCTGTGCGAGTAGACAGGTTGTAGATAAAGACACTGATCATGACCAACAAGACCACCAGATAACCAATAAAGCGCGGCCGCATTACATGGGTTTTGCCGTGTTTAATATTGTCTTCGGTGGTAAACCGAATTAAACCACGGGGGTAATGCATTTTATCCATTACCGTGTTGCAGGCATCTACACACAATCCACAATCGATACACTCAGATTGCATGCCGTCGCGGATATCAATATCCACAGGACACACCTGCACACACCAAGAGCAATCAATGCAATCGCCCTTACCCGCTGCCTTGTAGTCTTCGTTAGCCTTGCGCGGGCCGCGTTTCTCGCCACGCACATAATCGTAAAACACAGTAAGGGTATCGCGATCGTACATCACCGACTGAAACCGCGCATAGGGGCACATATACTTGCACACCTGCTGGCGCATAAACCCGGCATTGATAAACGTCGCAGCGGTAAAGAAAAACACCCAGAACGCAGCCGCCGGATGCACATCGATGGTTACCAGCCCCATGATCAAATCGCGAATCGGTACAAAATAACCGACAAAGGTGAGACCGGTAATCAGTGCAATCACAAACCAAAGGGTGAAAGTCGCCCCCTTGCGCATCAGCTTGTTTGCACTCCAGGGCGCTGCGTCCAGCCGGATACGCTTATTGCGATCCCCCTGACAAATGTACTCCACCCAGATAAACATCTGAGTCCATACGGTTTGCGGACAAGTAAAACCACACCAGACGCGCCCCACTAGCACCGTCACGGTAAACAATAAAAAGGCACTGATAATCAGCAACCAGGCCAGATACATACCGTCCTGGGGCCAAAAAGTGGTCCAAAGAATATGAAACTTGCGCTCTGGCAAATCGAACAACATGGCCGGGCGGCCATCGATCACCAGCCAGGGCATCAGTATAAATCCGAGAATGAGCGGCAGGCCGGTGTAGCGACGAAGCTTTTGATAAAAACCGGTTATGTGACGGGTGTAAACCTTATCTTCCGCCTCATAGAGATTGATATAACGAACGCCTTCTGGGCTGTCGTCGGAAGCAGGATCTTGACTCACAGGACACCTCGACGTGAGCAATGTGTGGCGTGCGCCGGGTTACCCCGGCGCGGGCAGGATTTACTCTTGCTCCTCAAAAGGCAGGGACAAGCTATAAACATACGCTGCCAACAAATGGATACGACTGTCTTTTAACAGCTCTTGCTGGGCTGGCATAACACCATTGCGGCCATTACGCAGCGTCTGACGAATATCGCTCGGCTCGCCACCATACAACCAGATATCATCCGTCAGGTTAGGTGCGCCCAGGGCGTGATTCCCTTTACCATCTACCCCGTGGCAGGCAACACAATTTTGCTTAAAGTGCGCTTCACCCGCACTTGCCATGGTTTGGTCGTGCTCACGGCCCGACAGGCTTAAAACGTATTCAGCGGTTTCGTGAACGCCCTCTTCACCCAAAATAGCAGCCCAGGGTGGCATAACACCTTTACGACCGCCGGTAATAGTCTGCTTAATGGTGGCCGGCTCGCCTCCCCACAGCCAATCGTTATCGGTCAAGTTGGGGAAGCCGTGGTTACCACCGCCATCGGCGCCATGGCACACTGCACAGTTGTTGGCAAATAAACGCAGCCCCATTTTCATGGCTTCAGGATCGCGCGCCAGCTCCTCAATAGGCATGGCGTTGTATTTACCAAACTGCTCGGAGTACAAGGCCTCAGCTTTTTGCTGATGCTCAGCCAGCTGCTTTTCCTGAGTCCAGCCGGCGATACCTTCAAACGCCCCCAGCCCCGGGTAAATAATCAGATAGGCACCGGCAAACACAAAGGTGGCAATAAACATCTTAAACCACCAGCGTGGCAGAGGATTGTCGTACTCCTCAATGCCGTCGTACACATGTCCTGTGGTGCGGTTTTCAGGGGATTCGTCGTCCCTTACCGCCACCTTGCGATTGGCCAGCAAAACCCACAACACCAGTACCAGGTTGGTCAGGGTCAGGCCGATAATCCAAAGGCTCCAAAAAGTACTCATAGTTAATTCCGCCTTGCTACATCATCGGTCGATGGAGTGTCTTTTTCTGCTTGTTGTTTTTCCCCGTCGTTTTGCTCATCGGCAAACGGCAGGTTGGCATCTTCTTCAAAACGTTTTTTGCGCTTAGGGGCAAAGGCCCACCAGCACACCGCCGCAAACGCTATGGCCACCAGCACAGTGCTGATGGCACCCAGTGTGCCCTTATCCACTTAGCGCTTCTCCTTCAGCAGCGTGCCTAGCTGCTGCAAATAAGCCACCAGCGCATCCATTTCGGTCACGCCTCTGACTTTATCGCCGGCGCCCTCGATATCTTCATCGGTATAGGGAACGCCCACTTTGCGCAGGCCGCGCATTTTCGCTTCAGTGTGCTTGCCATCCAGGGTGTTGTCATACAGCCAGGGGAAAGCAGGCATATTTGATTCGGGCACCACTATGCGCGGGTTAAACAGATGCACTTTGTGCCAGTCGTCCGAGTAGCGACCACCGACCCGGGCAAGGTCCGGACCCGTGCGCTTGGAACCCCACAGGAAGGGGTGCTCGTAAACACTTTCACCGGCCACTGAATAATGGCCATAGCGCTCAACTTCGGCGCGCAGTGGGCGCACCATCTGGGTGTGGCAGACATGGCAGCCCTCGCGAATATAAATATCGCGCCCCTCAAGTTCCACCGGGCCCAATGGCTTCAAACCAGCGACAGGCTCAGTGGTCTCCTTGAGGAAGAACTGCGGCACAATTTCTACCAGGCCGCCAAAACTGATGGCGACAATAACCAAAACGGTCATCAAGCCGATATTTTTTTCGACGATATCGTGATTCTTCATCTTTCTTCTCCCTTATACCGTCTGTGGCTCAGCGTCAGCTTGTGCGTCTGACTGCTTTGGTGCTTTGGCAGTGCAGTAGGCGTTGTAGGCCATCAACACCATACCGGCAAGGAAGAAGGCGCCGCCGAGGAAGCGGACAAAGTATCCTGGGTAGCTGGCCTGAACAGCCTCAACGAAGCTGTAGGTTAAGGTACCGTCGTCGTTAAACGCGCGCCACATCAAGCCCTGCATAATGCCGTTTACCCACATAGAGGCGATGTACAACACCGTGCCTATGGTGGCGAGCCAGAAGTGGACATTAATCCATTTCACGCTGTACATCTCTTTGCGGCCGAACAGAATAGGCAGCAAATGATAAACAGCACCGATGGAGATCATCGCCACCCAGCCCAGGGCACCAGAGTGCACGTGACCGATGGTCCAGTCAGTGTTGTGGCTCAGCGCATTAACGGTTTTGATCGACATCATCGGACCTTCAAAGGTCGACATACCGTAGAACGACAGAGACACTACCAAAAAGCGCAGGGTGGGATCAGTGCGAAGCTTATGCCAGGCCCCTGACAAGGTCATGATACCGTTGATCATACCGCCCCAGCTGGGCGCCAACAGAATCAGTGACATCACCATACCCAAGCTCTGTGCCCAGTCCGGCAATGCTGAGTAATGCAGGTGGTGAGCACCGGCCCAAATGTAGATAGAAATCAGGGCCCAAAAGTGCACGATAGAAAGCTGATAGGAATACACCGGACGATCAGCCTGCTTGGGTACAAAGTAATACATCATGCCCAAGAAGCCGGCGGTCAGGAAAAAGCCCACGGCGTTGTGGCCGTACCACCACTGCACCATAGCATCGGCAGCGCCCGCATAGGCCGAGTAGGATTTAAACCAGGAAATCGGGATAGCGGCGCTATTGACGATATGCAATACCGCAACAGTAAGAATGAAACCACCGTAGAACCAGTTAGCCACGTAGATGTGCGAAGTTTTACGTTTGACAATAGTGCCAAAGAACACCGCAGCGTAAGAGACCCAGACAATAGCAATCAAAATATCGATGGGCCACTCAAGCTCGGCATACTCTTTTGCTGAAGTCAGACCCAGCGGCAGGGTAATGGCCGCCAGAACAATAACCAACTGCCAGCCCCAGAAAGTGAAAGGCACCAGCCAGCCACCCCATAATTTAGCCTGACAAGTACGCTGCACCACATAATAAGAGGTACCAAACAGCGCACAGCCACCAAATGCGAAGATTACCGCATTGGTGTGCAGCGGACGCAAACGGCCAAAGTGGGTATATGGCTGAAAAATATCGTTTAACTGGGGCCAGACCAGCTGAGCCGCGATTAATACGCCGACCCCCATGCCGACGATGCCCCAGACAATGGTCATGATTGCGAACTGACGTACGACTTTATAGTCGTACACCGGGTGGTCGCCCGCCGCAACTAGGTTACTACTCATAGGATCTTCCCTATTTTTGGCAAAACACAATTGTAAGTGAATGTTGTTATTAGAGATGTACTTAGGCCCCGGTGACATTCTGCGCCACCCGGGCCTATGAGTATTTGATTCTCATCAAATATAGTACAAACACCGGAGCCGTAAACCCGGCGAGGTAAAAACTGGCTGCGCTGACACGAGGTATATCAACCCCGAGTCACAGCATTGTTACAGCAGGTTGCGGCCCTTACTGGCCGCGATACGCATACGCAAGGCATTGAGCTTAATAAAGCCCTCGGCGTCTTTCTGATCGTAGGCGCCAGCATCGTCTTCAAAGGTGGCGACTTTCTCATCGAACAGGCTATCTGCTGAGCGACGGCCCACTACGTGGACGGCCCCTTTATACAGCTTAACCCGCACATCGCCGTTCACTGGCTCTTGAGTTTCATCAATAGCCTTTTGCAGCATCTTGCGCTCAGGACTCCACCAGTAGCCGTTGTAAATAACTTCGGCATATTTGGGCATTAAGCTGTCCTTCAGATGCGCCACTTCCCGATCCAGAGTAATGGACTCAATCGCGCGGTGCGCTTTCAGAATAATGGTGCCCCCGGGAGTTTCGTAGCAACCGCGGGATTTCATACCCACGTAGCGGTTTTCCACGATATCCAAGCGGCCGATACCATTGTCGCCGCCGAGCTTATTAAGCGTTTCCAGCACGGTGGCCGGGCTAAGGCGCTCACCATCAATAGCGACGATGTCACCTTTCTCAAAGGTAAGATCAACGTAGGTAGGAGTGTCCGGAGCCGCCTCCGGTGACACGCTCCAGCGCCACATATCTTCTTCAGCTTCGGTCCAGGGATCTTCCAGCACACCGCCTTCGTAGGAGATGTGCAGCAGATTGGCATCCATGGAATAAGGCGACTTTTTCTTCTTGGAAGAAAAGTCCACCGGAATACTGTGCTTTTCGCAGTAGGCCATCAACGTTTCGCGCGAGGTCAGATCCCACTCGCGCCAGGGTGCAATCACCTGGATGCCGGGCTTGAGTGCATAGGCGCCAAGCTCAAATCGAACCTGATCATTACCCTTCCCGGTGGCGCCGTGGGCGATGGCATCGGCGCCGGTTTCGTTGGCGATCTCGATCAGGCGCTTGGCGATCAACGGGCGGGCGATAGAAGTACCCAGCAGGTACTCACCCTCGTAGATAGTGTTAGCACGAAACATGGGGAAGACGAAGTCGCGCACAAACTCTTCGCGCAAATCGTCAATATAAATTTCTTTAACTCCCAACGCCTCAGCTTTGGCGCGGGCGGGCGCGACTTCTTCACCCTGACCGATATCGGCAGTGAATGTCACCACTTCGCAGTTGTAGGTTTCCTGCAGCCATTTCACGATCACCGAAGTGTCCAGACCGCCGGAATAAGCCAGCACAACTTTATTGATGGACGACATACACTGCTCCTAATTGACTAGATTTTCACCAATTGTAGAGCACCAGAAAAGGTGCGGCGAAATTGTACCCGCAATCGCAGCCAATTCCCACACTAAATGTTACCGGATTACACAGATATACAGAGGCTCGCGCCCCTGTGGATAAGATTACCCGCCCGCCACGGCCAGCTGATGATTGGCGAATGCGGTCACTTCTTCCAGTAGCTGACGCTGCGAGGGAGTTACTTCGCCGCCCTGCAGAAGCTCAGCCATTAACCGGTCAAAATCGCTTTTCACCAGCGATGCGCCCGCCGCCGGATCGGTCAGGCGACGATAGCAAAAACGCCGCCAGCGCTCGGCCTCGTCCGGGGTCAAGGTGTGCGGGAAGTTACGCGCACGGTAGCGAAACAAAAGCTCGGGCAGGCGCCCGTCGTGAAAGTCGAACTCCCCGCCCAAGGCCTCAGGGGACGAATTGCGAATCTTGCGCATCAACGCCCGGTCGTGATCGGAGAAAAAACCCTCGTATAGCATCTGCTCGGGATCGGTACGCGGCGCAAACTGCCCCAGCTGATACAAATCCGCAAGCTTCTTACGCAACTCGGCCAGCTCTGCCACAGATAAGTTGTAAAAGGTTTGCCAGTGGCGCTCACACAGGTTGCGATCCAGCCCCAGGCGCGCAGCTGTCGCCTCATCCAGGGCGGTGAGCGGCAAAACCATGGGACTTTTATTCAAATGAATTTCCTTAAGTGCCAACCGCTCGACACCTTCGGGTAACTCACTGGTCGCCACAAACAATCGCTCGGCAAGCGCCTCCGAAGCAAGATTAAGCAGCGCTTGCGGATCACTGCTGAGGTTAAAAGCAATCACACTGTTCTTGTTTTGGGGATGCCAGGCCAGGGGAACCACCAGGGCTGCATTACCCTGGGCAGACGGGAAACGCGATGAAATGTGCAACACCGGCTTGAGACCGTCGACATCCAGTTGCCCCGCCGCAAACCGTTTATTGCGCAATTTTAAGGCGTATTCAAACAGCTTGGGCTGAGCGGTCTTTAACAGCCGGGCCAGAGCAATTGTGGCGTAAACATCACTCAGGGCGTCGTGCGCCGAACCGTGCTCCAGATTATTCGCCGCCGTCAAGGCCTCCAGCTTAAAACACGGGGTGCCATCTTCGTAGTTGGGCCAGGTAATGCCCTCGGGTCTCAGGGCGCGCGCCATACGCATGACATCAATTAAATCCCAGCGCGAATTACCGTTTTTCCACTCGCGCTCATAGGGGTCGTAAAAATTTCGGTAGAGGTTGTAGCGGGTGACTTCATCATCAAAACGAATAGAGTTATAACCCACGCCACAGGTGCCGGGAGCCCCCAGTTCAGCGGCGATTTGCGCCATGAATTCCGCCTCGCACAATCCCCGCTCCTGGGCCAGCTGCGGGCTCAGACCAGTCACCAAACAGGCGGCGGGCTTGGGCAGCAAATCCTGCGGCGGCTTGCAGTAAATCATCAGCGGCTCGCCAATAACATTTAGGTCGGCATCGGTACGCACCCCGGCAAACTGCGAGGGCCTGTCAATGGCGGGCACCTCGCCCCAGGTTTCATAGTCGTGCCAATAAAAGCTAAAACCGCCCGCTGCCATATTGTTCTCCTCTGAGCCCCCTTCCAAAATCCACGCCTACTGTATCACCCGCCCACTTTGAAATATAATTGCGCGACGAAAAAACAGCCGGGAGGAATTCATGTCGAACCTAGATCACCTTTTTAAGCAAAACGCCGAGTGGGCGGAGCGGATCAAATCCGAAGACCCTGAATTTTTTGCCAAACTGTCTGAACAACAAACCCCCGAATACCTCTGGATCGGCTGCTCCGACAGCCGCGTGCCGGCCAACCAAATTGTCGATTTGATGCCCGGAGATGTGTTCGTGCACCGCAATGTCGCCAACCTGGTGGTGCATACGGACTTGAACTGCCTGTCGGTGATGCAATTCGCCGTAGAAGTGTTAAAAGTGAAACATATTATGGTAACGGGACACTACGGCTGCGGTGGTGTTAAAGCCTCAATGCAAAACCAACAAGTAGGCATTGTCGACTACTGGATTCGCAATATCCGCGACGTGTACTACAACCACCAGGATGAACTGGAAGCTATCGGCGATGAAGAGAAGCGCCTGGAACGCTTGGTTGAGCTGAACGTGATGCAGCAGGTGGCCAATGTCTCCCACACCAACATTGTGCAAAACGCCTGGGCACGTGGCCAGGAGCTCACCCTGCACGGCTGGTGCTACAGCATTAAGGACGGCATTATCCGCAATTTGATGGACTCAATTAGCGGCCCAGAAGATTTAAGCGAGAGATATCGTTTAATCTAACAAGCAAAGGGCGCCAAAGCGCCCTTTTTGTTAGAAATTTTCCCTAGCGTAGAAACCTTTTTCAAAGAACCAGCGGTTACGGTCAAAAACTAATTGCTCGCACTCTGCATCGTAAACTTCTTGATATTTTTTGTGTTTGCTGACATTTTCAAAAGGAAGCTTATAACCTGCACTCAAATATGGGCTCATATAAGTTTCAATATCAGCATTTAAATTTTCAAACTTGAGAACGGTCAGGTTATCCGGTAAAGCGCCATTCATGGAAAAGTACAAATTCAAGCGAGGCGGATTCATGCCAAAAAAAGGTGCCTGCTTTAAGTACTCCTTATAATCATTTGCCAGTGCAATTTTTTGCGCAGGCCCCCTGTCCTGAGGCAAGTTTTTGCGTAGATACGCATAGCGCGACAATTCCAAATCATAAGGGTTACGCATAACCGCAAAAATACGCTCAAAACCCGCGAGATCCATGTTTCGGTAAGTAAAAAACGACTGCGCGTCCACCAAGGTTTCGTGTCGGCGACCGGGCAAATACCCGACTCGATCTTCTCGCTTTTGCTCAAACGGCCCAGTCACGAAAACCTGACCTTCCAATGACTCCAAAAGCATTTGGGTCATGCTCATACCAGCCGTTTTCGGAGTATGAATAAATAAAACTTTGTTATTCCAAATCACAGATAAACCACCAAGTTAAGAACACCCTAAAAGCGCTCTGTCCAGTTTTTCATTTGCCAGCTGATAAACCTGCAAATCATCTTGATTTGCCTCTAACAGCCTACTAAAAGTTGAGGGCGCCAAACCCTCCTCCATTGACACCAGCCGCTGATCTAATTCGTATTTACGACTTTGCGTTGCATTTTTCCATTGCGGCTCAAGCACTACGTCAGCCCCTATGACACCTTCTCGCTTCAACCAGGACTGCAGCACCATCAGTGACTCAGCGAATCTGTCTACCACACCCACAAACGGCAAGCAGCGAATCGCTTTCTCAGCTCGCACTATATCTGGCCCATGTCTTTCACCATACATAAACGCCAGCTTCTGCGCGTGAAAGTTTCTACATTGCCGATCAAGAGGAACCGCCAAGCGAGCGTTAAGATAACCCGAAAAATCGGTTTTTCGGGCCAGAGCAGAGCCAAAATCACTACCGGCACTTCGGCTTTCAAACTCATACACAGAAGCAACCCTATCAAGGGGGTGCCTCACAAAGATAATAGGCAGCACCCTGGTAAACAAAAACCTTGGTGGCGGTAAATATGCCGTATGAGATGAGAAGTAAAGACAGCTCTTTTGCTCTGATATCCAAGCTTTGACACACGCCCTATTGCGCTTAATTCCCTCAGGAAACTCTTTTTCCTGTGAAATGCCTGACGCAAACAACGAACGAAAAATAGAGTCGATGGATGTGCCTGCATTTTTAAACAAATGATAGTGAAAAATAACTTTTCGCATTTATGCCCTGTTTACCCCTACAAGCACAGCCTGGGCACTTTGAAGCCTGGAGCCGCTGACCAATGGTTCCGCTAGACTCTAAAGTTCAGTATTAATCAAAACAACTTCCCTGTAACAACACGCTACCGGCATTTATCCGTCTTTGCTGCCATAACAAAATCGTTCCGATGCAATCCCTTTATCTTGTGGGTCCACCACTCAACCTTTACCTTGCCCCACTCAGTAGTGAGCGCCGGGTGGTGTTGATGCTGCTCGGCCAGCTCGCCGACGGCGTTGGTGAAGGCCAATGCCTGGACAAAATTGTCAAACTTAAACTCCCGGGTTAGCACGGGAATATCGTCATGATGCACCACCTGCCACTGGGGTAAGCTTTGCTGCAATTCGGCAATTTGCTGCTCGTCCAACTTAGGCGCATCGGCGCGGCAAGCCTCACATTGTTGCTCGTGAAGTTCTGACATGATGTTTTCCTCCTCAAGCGATACGGGCGGAAATCCGCCCGATAAAAGTGTTTAACCGACAGTAGCTATCCCTGGCGATCCAACCAACAGTTACTCTTTCAAGCAACAGTAACAACGCCTTCTTCGATCTTGGCGCGCCATTCCTGCGGGCCGGTCTGGTGCACCGACTCGCCTTTACTGTCTACCGCCACAGTAACAGGCATATCCTTTACCTCAAACTCGTAAATAGCTTCCATGCCCAATTCTGGGAAGCCCAGCACCTTAGCGGATTTAATCGCCTGGGCCACTAGGTAGGCAGCGCCCCCCACGGCCATCAGATAGACAGATTCATTGTCGCGGATAGCTTCAATCGCAGCGGGGCCTCGCTCCGCTTTACCGATCATGCCTAACAGACCGGTTTGCTCGAGCATAGTTCGCGTAAATTTATCCATACGGGTGGCGGTAGTGGGGCCCGCCGGGCCAACAACTTCGTCGCGCACTGGATCTACCGGGCCCACGTAATAAATAAAGCGTCCGGTTAAGTCCACCGGCAACTGCTCACCCTTGGCCAGCATATCCACCATCTTCTTGTGCGCGGCATCGCGGCCAGTAAGCATTTTTCCGGACAGCAAAATAGTATCGCCAGGCTGCCAGGTTTTTACGTCCTCGGCGGTGACCTCATCCAGGTTGACCCGGCGCACGGTATCTGACACTTCCCAGCTGATCTCAGGCCAGTCGTCCAGCGATGGTGGCGTCTGCAATGCAGGGCCATCACCTTTCAGAGTAAAGTGCGCATGACGGGTAGCGGCGCAATTGGGGATAATTGCCACGGCTTTGTTGGCCGCGTGGGTGGGGTAGTCTTTGACTTTAACATCCAACACTGTGGTCAAGCCGCCCAGCCCCTGGGCACCAATTCCCAGACGGTTCACCTTGTCATACAGCTCCAGGCGCAGTTCTTCGCTGCGGTTATCGGCACCCTTGGCCTGCAGATCTTGAATGTCCACGGGATCGAGCAAAGCCTCTTTGGCGAGTAACATGGCTTTTTCCGCCGTGCCGCCAATGCCAATGCCGAGCATGCCGGGAGGACACCAGCCGGCACCCATTTTCGGCACCATATCCAGCACCCACTCCACCACGGAATCAGACGGGTTGAGCATGGCAAATTTGGTTTTAGCCTCGCTGCCGCCGCCTTTAGCAGCGACGTGAACGTCAACTTCGTTGCCGGGCACAATATTGTAATGAATCACCGCCGGGGTGTTATCGCCGGTATTTTTCCGCGAGCCGTCCGGATCTTCCAGGATCGACGCGCGCAGGACGTTATCCGGGTGGTTGTAGGCGCGGCGCACGCCTTCATTGACCATATCGGTCAGGCTCTGGGTAGTGTCCCATTGAACGTCCATACCCACGGTGACAAACACGGTCACAATGCCGGTATCCTGACAAATAGGCCGGTGGCCCATAGCGCACATGCGCGAATTAATCAGAATCTGCGCCATGGCGTCTTTTGCGGCGGGGTTAGCCTCGCGCTCGTAGGCCTGATTGACGGCTTGGATAAAATCGACGGGGTGATAATAGGAGATAAACTGGAGAGCGTCGGCGACGCTCTCGATAAAATCGGCTTCTTTAATCACGGTGGTCATAGCAAAATCTCTGGGTATTTGGATTTTGCGGCGAATTTTACACCATGTGAGGCTTTTCTGCCCGCTAGGTTTTGCCCCTAAGGTCCGCTTGTGGAGCCGCCGACACTTTGCTTTAACTGCAAAATATCGCGATTGATATTGCGTCGATAGGCATCAATGGCGGCGATGGCCTCTTCGTTGGTTTTAACCCTTGCGGCTATATCCTTCAGTCCGGGCAATTGCTGGGATAGGCGCTGAACATCCATACTCAAACTCTGTAAACGCTCGCCGTTCGCGGCGAGATCTTGCAGGGCTTGCTGTGATTTTTGCAGCTCTTTGGTGGATGAGCTGAGCTGCTTATCCATGGCGGCAATGCGCTTTTCCAGCTCAGTTTTAATGCTATTGGCGTTGGCTCGAGCGGTAGCCGCGTCTTTTTCTGTGGCAGCCACCTGTTTTTTGAGCGCCGCCAAGGCATCTTCGTTGGCGGTAATTTTCTTGCGGTTGGTGTCGTGTGAAACGCCCCACAACTTGCGGATTTCTGAATCGGCCCACTCCAGCTTATCGCGAATTTCATCCACGGTTTCATTGGACTCGTTGGAGTTGAGGTCCAGCCGCGCCTCAAGGTTTGTTACGCGGTTCTGCGCCGCCACTAGCTCTTTCTGCGCCTCGGTAAACTGCCAGGTCAGGTAGCCGCTGTAGCCCAGGGCTCCAACCGCGAGAATCAATGCAAACACCGCAAAAAAGCCGGGACCGGAGCTCTCTTTGATCACTTGGGGTGGCGGAGTCCCACCGGACGAGGATTTACCCGCTGGTCTGCGGGGGGGCTGCGATGGATGATCATCGTCTCGCTCAGGCACAATACCAGACAAAGTGGGCTCTTTGCGTTCCATAAATTACCTATCTACTGCAGAAATTCGCGTCGGTGAGTTTATAACAGGTCTGGCAACAAAAAAGAAGAGAAGTGCCCGGCACTGGATACCGACACAAAAACGCCGGGCAGTGCCCGGCGTTTTTGCAAATACTGACAATGATTATGCGAAGTTTTGGTTCACAAAATCCCAGTTCACCAGTGCCCAGAATGCGTCCATGTACTTAGGACGAGCATTGCGGTAGTCGATGTAGTAGGCGTGCTCCCACACATCCACGGTCAACAGCGGAGTCACTGACTCGTCGGTCAGCGGAGTTTCGGCGTTAGAAGTGTTTACAATGGCAACCGAACCATCGGCTTTTTTCACCAACCAAGTCCAGCCAGAGCCAAAGTTGCCAATGGCAGAATTGGTGAACTCTTCTTTGAACTTGTCAAAAGATCCAAAAGCGCTGTCGATCGCTGCGGCAACGGCGCCAGTTGCTTCACCGCCGCCATTGGGGCTCAGGCAGTTCCAGTAGAAGGTGTGGTTCCATACCTGAGCGGCGTTGTTAAAAACACCACCAGAAGACGACTTAATCACCTCTTCCAGGCTTTTACCTTCAAATTCAGTACCCGGTACGGCGGCGTTGAGCTTATCAACGTAAGTCTTGTGGTGTTTGCCGTAGTGAAATTCCAGGGTTTCTTCAGAAATGTGCGGAGCCAAAGCGTCTTTCGCGTAGGGCAGTTCCGGTAATTCAAAAGCCATAACAATCTCCTTAGATCACGGTGAAAAACATACACCGGCGCAGGCCGGGTTTGTAAGGTTTGTCATCAGCGTGGCTATCAACTGATACTTTTTAGAATGGAGCAATATCGGGGCCACTAGTATAGCCGCAATATAAAACAAAGGCACCTGCGGGTGCAGATGCCTTTGCGAGGGAGTGGGCTTACATCATGCCGCCCATACCACCCATGCCGCCCATGCCGCCCATATCTGGGGCACCACCAGCGCCTTTCTCATCGGGCTTATCAGCCACCATAGCTTCGGTGGTAATCATCAAGCCTGCCACTGAGCCGGCCGCCTGCAGAGCAGTACGAGTTACCTTGGCGGGGTCGAGGATACCCATTTCCAGCATATCGCCGTACTCACCGGTAGCCGCATTAAAGCCGAAGTTGCCTTCGCCTTTGCGCACCGCTTCAGCCACCACAGAGGCTTCTTCACCGGCGTTGGTCACGATTTGACGCAGCGGAGCTTCCATCGCACGACGGGCGATAGCGATACCGGCGTCTTGCTCTTCGTTGTCGCCTTTCAGATCCAAGATGGCCGCAACAGCGCGCAGCAGAGCGGTACCACCGCCAGGCACAACACCCTCTTCAACCGCAGCGCGGGTAGCGTGCAGTGCGTCTTCAACGCGGGCTTTTTTCTCTTTCATTTCGATTTCGGTAGCGGCACCGACCTTGATTACCGCAACACCGCCAGCAAGTTTGGCTACGCGCTCTTGCAGTTTTTCGCGGTCGTAATCAGAAGACGTTTCTTCGATCTGAGTGCGAATTTGCGCTACGCGAGATTCGATTTCTTTGGCATCGCCAGCACCGTCAACAATGGTGGTGTTCTCTTTGCTCATGGTCACACGCTTGGCAGTACCCAGGTGCTCCAGAGTGATGCTTTCCAGATCCAGACCCACTTCTTCACTGATTACGGTGCCGCCGGTCAGCACAGCGATATCCTGCAGCATGGCTTTGCGACGATCGCCGAAGCCAGGCGCTTTACACGCAGATACTTTCACGATGCCGCGCATGTTGTTTACCACCAGAGTGGCCAGAGCTTCGCCTTCCACGTCTTCGGCAACGATCACCAAAGGCTTACCGGCTTTTGCTACGGCTTCCAGAGTTGGCAGCAACTCGCGGATGTTCGAGATTTTCTTGTCTACCAGCAGGATGAAGGGGTCGTCCTGCTCAACCATCATGTTGTCCTGGTTGGTGATGAAGTAAGGCGACAGGTAACCGCGGTCAAACTGCATACCTTCAACCACGTCCAGCTCGTTCTCCAGGCTGGTGCCCTCTTCTACGGTAATAACACCTTCTTTACCGACTTTGCCCATGGCCTCGGCGATGATGTCACCCACGTGAGAATCACTGTTCGCAGAAATAGTACCTACCTGAGCGATGGCTTTAGGGGTATCGCAAGGCTGAGCGATAGACTGAATGTGCGCCACAGCGGCGGTCACGGCTTTATCGATACCGCGCTTCAGATCCATCGGGTTCATACCCGCGGCCACTGATTTCAAGCCTTCGTTAACAATGGACTGGGCCAGAACGGTAGCAGTGGTGGTACCGTCACCGGCATCGTCAGAGGCTTTAGAGGCAACCTCTTTCACCATCTGCGCGCCCATGTTTTCAAATTTGTCTTCCAGAGAAATTTCTTTAGCGACCGATACACCGTCTTTGGTTACGGTAGGGGCGCCGAAAGATTTCTCCAGTACCACGTTACGGCCCTTGGGACCCAAAGTGGCTTTAACGGCATCAGCCAGAATGTTTACACCTTTGGCCATACGCTGACGAGCGCTGTCACCAAACTTCACTTCTTTTGCAGACATAATTCAATTCCTTCCAATAATTCGTTCAACAATACAAGAAATAAGGGGGATTAAGACAACACGGCCTTAATGTCGCTCTCGCTCAGAATCACCAGTTCTTCACCGTCGATTTCAATGGTGTCACTACCGGCGTACTTACCGAAAACCACAACGTCACCCACTTTTACATCTACAGCGCGAACTTCACCGTTATCCAGCACACGGCCATTGCCTACGGCAACGACTTCACCCTGATTGGGCTTTTCCTTGGCCGAACCCGGCAGAACGATACCACCGGCGGTTTTTTCCTCTTCTTCCTTGCGGCGAACCACAACGCGATCGTGTAAAGGACGAATATTCATGGATAGTAATCTCCAACTAGCAGGTTGATATGCTTATCAATGTTAAAAACCCGGCGTACCGGGATTTTGCTAAGGGCCTGAGCCCAAAGCAAAAATTCTGTATCACGGCCGAGGGCCGATCAGCTTGGAGAGAAGGTGGGGCTAGACGCGCTCTTTTCAATAGGCAGAGGCGAAAAAAATTCACTTTTTTGCTTTGGGAGCGCAATATCGCTCCACGCAGGGGCCGACTGGCTACTTTTTAGGCAACTCTCTATCAGTGGGGTTGGTGCTATCGGTGCGGCGGTACTCACCTTCAAAGGTGTGTTCATCTTCAGAGGCGCGGTAAAAAGCTCCCCGCTGTGACGCGCCCTGGACTTTAATCTTGTCGCCCCAGGTGTGAATAATCCAGCGCCGACTCATCGGGATCAGAAGTAAAAAGCCCAGGGTGTCGGTGAAAAAGCCGGGCGTCAGCAAAAAGGCGCCGGCAATGGCCAGCATCACCCCTTCGATCATTTCCCGCGCTGGCAGCTCGCCGCTGGCCATGCGGCTGCGCGCCCGCAACAAGGTTGCAACCCCCTGCCAGCGCAGTAATGCGACGCCGATAACAGCGGTGAGGATAATCAGCCCCACGGTGGCGAGCACACCAATTTCATCCCCCACCTGAATAAACAGGGCGATTTCTATCAGAGGAATAACAATAAACAAGACTAAGAATACAGGCATTCACTCACCATTCGTAACTGACACCCACGAGTACTCGGGTGTCTTCTCGGGTTTTATCGGGCTGGGGCTCATTGTCGACGTTGTAATCGACTTTCAGCTCGGAGTACAGTTCCCCGGCTATTAAGGTGCTCACCCCGGTATTAGTTACCAGACGCCAGTCGTTACTGTCTTCCAGCGACTGAAACAATTCATTTTCGTGAAAAAAGGAAATTCCCAGGGGAAGTTTATAGCGAAAGTTGGTCCCCAGGCGGCCGGCAAAGCGCTCGTTAACTCTTTCAAAATCATCCTCCGGCTCCTCCGGTATCTCATAGCGCTCATTCAGATAACTTAAACCGGCGGTAAAGGCCAGGGCACGCTCGCTGCTTTCCCACACCTGAAAACCGGTACCGCTACCAATTTGAGAGTAGCGCTGCACCGCGCGCGACTCGTCCGCACCGAAAGAAATATCATTGTTCCAGAACCAGCGCTCGCGAAAAAACCAGTCGACAATATAGCGAGCGGCCCAGATTTCATCCGGCGCCTCGTTATCCGATGAATAACTGGCGTACTCCAATGAGCCATTATGACGAAACTCACTGCGGCGATACTCAGTAGTGGCCTTGGATTTTATATCCCGGCGCACGTCGTTACCCTCGGCGTAAAAGCCCGACAGACTGAATTTGCCTTTGAGGGTGTACTCGCCTTCAATGTGACTTTCGAACGGAAGCATGATTTCTAACGCCGCCAAAGGTGCGCTGCGCTGATCCGGGTCCCCTCCGCAGGTGTAAAACAGGTACTCCTGTTTCATGCCGTCAATCAAGCAGGGCGTGTCACTGCCGCTGATTTTCATCGGCATGGTGGTGGTCATATTTTTAATTTTACTGCGATCTATTTTAACCTCACCGAAATTGCCCGAGGCCCACACCAATTTGTCGCCCTCCAGACGCACAAAATCCCCTTCCAGCCGATCGCCGTTAAACAGCTCGACCACGCCGGCCCGAGCGCCGGGAAACCAGCAGAGCAAAAGCAGTAAACTGTATGCTATTAACCGTCTCATAATTACTCTAGTAATTGACCAGAGCTATCCATGCCCAATTCTGATTCAGCCCAAGCGCTCTACACCGCGCTCGCCCATGTTCCTGAAGGTCAGGTTGTCACCTACGGTCAGCTGGCCCGCCTGGCCGGTCGGCCGGGGGCCGCGCGCTGGGCAGGTCGTCTGTTAAGAGAACTGCCCACGGACTCAACACTGCCCTGGCACCGGGTGGTCAACGCCGCCGGGCGCATCTCTCTGCCACTTGATAGCGGTGGCCAACGCCAGCTCGACCGTCTGGCGGCCGAAGGTATTCATAGGCAAGGCGCGAGCTTATTAAGGCACTGCCAATACCGCGGTTAATCGCGCAACTTTTTACCGATAAACACTAAAAGCACCAGACCAGGTATCACCATCAGCGCCGTCAGAACAAAAAACAACGCCCAATTGCCATGCAAGGCATCCACTAAAAAACCACTGCCCGAGGCCAGGGTCGTGCGCCCTAGACTGCCGAGTGATGCCAAAAGCGCATACTGAGCCCCCGAGAAAGCCCTGCCCGTCAACCACGTAAGCAGCGACACAAACGCCACGGTAGAAAAGGCAGCGCAAAAGTTGTCCACCACAATGGCGGCTAAAAATAAGTTCTCTTTGGGCCCGGCCAAGGCAATCCAGGCGAACATTAAATTGCTCGCGGCCATGGCGACACCGCCAATAAACAGACCGCGCACAATACCGTAGCGAATGTTAATGGTGCTGCCCAGCAGGGTAAAGACAATGGTCAGCCCCCACCCCACGAGTTTGGAGTAGTGGGCGATCTGCTCATTGGAGTAGCCAATCTCGCGGTAAAACACGATAGACATCCGCCCTAAAAAGGCCTCACCAATCTTGAACAAAAACACAAACAACAAAATCGCGAGCGCCAGGCGTACACCGTTGCGACGAAAAAATTCGGCAAAGGGCTCCACTACCGTCACCGTCAGCCAGACCAGCGCCCGCCCCCAGGGGGAATTGCCCGCGTCCAACATGCCCTGATACCGCAACTGCGCCTGCTGCTGTAAAGCCTGACGGTCGCTCGCAGGCTCCCTCACTACCAGGGTAAATACCATTAACACCCCGAGTATCACCGCCATCCAGGCATACACTCCGGCCCACCCCACCGAGTCTGCATTGGCAAACGCCAGATAGCCGGGGAGCGAGTAGCCAGTCCACCAGCCGACAATACTGACTGCCGAAGCCGCCGGCACCTTGCCGGCATCTTTGCCGATGATGTCAATGCGGTAGGCATCAATCGCGATATCGTGAGTGGCCGAACAGGTGGCAATTAGCAGCGCCAGTAAGGACAACACAAACAGATCGTGGTTCGGATCAAGCGAGGCTAAAACCACGGTCGCGAGTAGCATGATTGCCTGCAGGGTAAAGATCCAACCGCGCCGCAAACCCAGCAAACGGCAAATACCCGGCAGCTGAATGCGGTCCAATAGTGGCGCCCAAAGAAAATTGATGGCGTAGACCGCAAACACCGAATACAGCAAACCCACCTGCGCGCGGGCGATACCACTGTCCGTTAGCCAACCGCTTAAATTAGAACCAATAAGAACGAAGGGAAAACCGGACGAGCAGCCCAGCAAGAAAATATACAGCAGTCGCAGATCGCGGTAGTTATCAAGCGCCGCTAGCCAAGGGTGGCGGACGCGATTGGAATTATCCAGCATCGGAGCCTGTTATCGTCTGCGTTTTAATAAAAGCGCAACGTTAGCAGAAAAGCCCGCAGGGCGCACGGCGCAGCCGCCGCCCTTGTAAAGAAAGATTCGTTAAGACCGACGTTGCCCCGAACGCTGACCGCCTCGCCCGCGTCCGCCGCGACGCTGGTTTTGCTCGCCGCGCGGCTTGGGCTTGGCCGGCGCCATAGGCGGTGTTTCTAACAGTAAGTCCTGCGGTGGTTGCTCACAGCGCAGGGGACGCCCCAACAGCTCTTCGATCGGCATCAAACGGAAAGCGTCATCTTCACAGGCAAAGCTGATAGACGTACCCGACTTGCCCGCCCGACCGGTGCGACCAATGCGGTGCACGTAATCTTCGGGCTCTTCGGGCAAGGTGAAGTTAACCACATGACTGATGCCATCAATGTGAATACCTCGCCCAGCCACATCAGTTGCTACCAATACTTTTAGGTCACCCTCTTTAAAAGCTTTGAGGGTAGAGACTCGTTTGTTCTGTGCAATTTCACCCGAGAGCAAGCCCACCCGAATGCCGTGGCGCTGTAACTTGTCTTCCAGGCGGCGGCACTCATCACGACGATTGGCGAACACAATCATGCTCTCCACCTCGGCGTCCTGAATCAGGTTGTACAACAAGGTGTATTTTTCGTCGGTACTGGCCAAATAAACATGCTGTTCTACGGTGTCGGTGGCGACACTTTCCGGCGCGATCTCAACCGTAACCGGGTTATCGGTCCACTGCTCTACCAGCCGATGCACTTCATCGGTGAAAGTCGCCGAGAAAAACAGGGTCTGGCGATCTTCGCGTTTGGGTGTCTGGCGAACAATTTGCCGCACTTGGGGAATAAACCCCATATCCAGCATACGGTCGGCTTCGTCGATCACCAGAATTTCCAGTTGGTCCAGATAAACATCTTTATTGCGGCAAAAATCCAGCAAACGACCGGGTGTGGCTACCAGTATATCCACCAGCTTGTCGTGCAAACGACGCTGCTGCTTGGTGTAGTCCATACCACCGACCAGGGTATGAATTTCCAACTCCGTATGTTTGCACAGCGCTTTGGCATCGTCGGCAATTTGCATTACCAGCTCGCGAGTCGGCGCGATCACCAGAGCGCGAGCCTCACCGGCGAAGCGTTCTTCGGTCAGTTGGTGCTTGAGCAAATCATCGATGATGGCGGTTAAGAAGGCGGCGGTTTTACCGGTACCCGTCTGCGCCTTACCCACCACATCGCGGCCAGTTAGGGCGTAGGGCAAGGATTGCGCCTGAATAGGTGAGCAGTACTCAAAGCCGCAATCGGCAATGGCGTGCATTAGATCGTTTTCCAGTGCAAGGTCGTGAAAGCGGGTTTTGCCCTCCACTTCAGGCACCGGAAATTGGCTGATATCCCAGGGGGCTTTAGGCTGCGCTTTTTTTGGCTTGTTCTTTTTAGCTTTATTAGGTTTTTTCGATTTAGGCTTGTCTGCTGCAGATTGCCCCGCAGCCGCTTTGTCTGATTTAGCCTGGTCCGGTCCGCTCTGCTTTTTCTTGCCGCCACGGCCCTTGTTCTTGTTCGATTTAGCCGCTTTATCGCCGCGCGAATTTTTGCCCTGGCCTTTTTCGCCACCGCCTGTCGCTTGCGATTTGGGTTTCTTTGCAGATTCTTGCGCGGTGGGTTTTTCGTCTCCGCCCACCATCTTCTTAAACAGCTTTGTGATCAAAACCTGACACCTGTTGACTAAAATGTGGGCGGAGTATACACGATTATGCCCCGCACTGCTGGATCAGGCGATCTCGGCGGAAGCGGCGTCAGTGCTGTAATCGAAGCTGTATTTAGCCCGCTGCGCCTCGCGTACCAGCAAGCGACTATTGCTGGCCGATTCCGGGTAGTGGCTATAACCCATGCGCCACTGACCAAAGCGCTGTAAATAGTCACGCCCCGCCAGATCATTGCGGATAGCCGCGGCCAAGGCTTCCAACTGAGCACTGGAATGCTGAGCGGTCAAGGCGATAAAACTGCTACTGGAATAGCGGGCAAGAGTAGTATTTTGACCCAGTCTTGCCCCCAGCACAGACGCAAAAGTCTTAACCAAGGTATCCGCCGCCGCATCGCCTTCCAGATTTTGCAGCTCGCGAAATTGCACCAGCTCAAAACTGACGAGAGTAAAGCGACTGTGGTTTGCGCCGGCAATACGCTGCATCAGATGGCGTTCAAACTCACTGCGATTACCAAGCCCGGTCACCGGGTCTTCAAAGGCCGCACTGTGAATTTGTTGCTGACGCTCTTGTTGCTCGTGGCGCTCGCGCTCGGCCTGGCGAAAATCCTGGTAGGCCACAATCAGCGCCACCAGCAAGAAAACGCTGGCGACAATCGCGGTGGGGATACCCATCCATTGGCCTCGCAGGGCATTACTGCCGGCCATTTCCGCGCCCATGGGATAACTGGCCGCGGCCATGCCCGTGTAGTGCATGCCGCAAATAGCCGCGCCCATAACCAGGGCCGCAGCGGTTTTCGTCGCCAGTGCATATTTGGCGGGCACTACCCTGACCTGGCGACAAATAACCAGCGCCGCCCCCGAGGCAACCACAGCAATCAGCACGGAAATAGCAACGATAAGTTGATCGTATTGAATGGCCGGAGTCATTTGCATCGCGTACATACCGCCATAGTGCATGGCTGAAATACCGGCACCCATAATGATGGCGCTGGAGACAATACTTAGCACTTTAACCGTTGGCCGGGTAATTACCGTCAGTGCCAGCGCCGAGGCCAAGACCGCCGGAATCCAAGAAGCGACCGTGAGCGGCAGGCTAAAACTCATTTCCATATTCATGGGCATGGTGTAGGCACTCATACCCACAAAATGCATAGACCAGATTCCAGTACCGAGGCACACAGCGCCAATCCACAACCAGAACTTACGGGCGGGACCTTCGATAGTGAATAAGCGAGTGCCGAAATAGATGGCGGTGTAAGCGGCAATGACCGCAACACAATAGGATGCAAAAACCAGCGAAAGGTTATAACTGCCTGACATAAAGACTCCGGGTGTAGGTAAATGAGCGGCGTGCGATTTTATACGCCACACAGGTGACACTGGATGCACACCAAACGTAAACAAATGTAAACACTAAAAATTGCGCCAAAAAAAAGGGAGGCCGAAGCCTCCCAAACCCTCAAACAAACGGAAATACTGCATCTTGCTGATAGACGCCAAGGTTTGATTCAAACCGTCAATGGCTGATCATCCACGGCCGTGCGGATGGAAACACCTTGGAGCCGTCTGCGGTATAGACCACATGAGACTGCCGGATCGGCTTGTCGCCACAGCCGCAGCCTTTGCCATGCTTGTGTTCGCGTCGAGCCAACTGCTCTGCCCTTGATTCCGGGGTGGAAAAGGTCGGCTTGTCGCGAGACTTTTCATTACGCGCGTGCGCTTCTCGATTAGCGGGCGCCATATCCAATAGCTTAGGTGACACCATAATCACCCGGGCACAGCTTGCAGCGCACACTGGGCAAGGCGCGGGGTCCGCGCTCTTGTCCATGGTGGCCAGGTCACTGAATACGCCGTGGTCTTTACAGCGATAATCGTAAACCGGCATAGCTCATTACTCCTTATCGGGTGACTTAGGAATATCCACCGTGTTCTCAACTTTTACGGTAGGGCCGTCAGCGGTTGGGTTAAGGTCGATATCAAAGATCTCATTCGGCAACCACAAAGTGGCACAGGCATTGGGTATATCCACCACCCCGCTGATATGCCCCTGTACCGGTGCACATCCTAAGATGGCGTAGCTTTGTGCTTTGCTGTAGCCAAACTTGGTTAAGAATTCGATAGCGTTCAAGCATGCCTGACGGTAAGCGACATGCACATCCAGGTAATGCTGCTCGCCATATTCATCCACCGAGATACCTTCAAAAATAATGTAGTCATCGTATTTCGGAGTAATGGGGCTGGGCTTGAAGATCGGGTTTTTAATGCCGTATTTCTCCATGCCGCCTTTTACCAGGTTCACTCGCAGGTGAATCCAGCCGGCCATTTCAATAGCCCCGCAGAAGGTAATCTCACCGTCGCCCTGGCTAAAGTGCAAATCCCCCACACTCAGGCCGCCGCCTTCAACGTACACCGGAAAGTAAATTTTCGAGCCGCGCGACAAATCTTTAATGTCGCAGTTACCGCCATGCTCACGAGGTGGCACGGTACGAGCGCCTTCAGCGGCAGCCTCTTTGGCGGCATCTCCGCTTAAACGTCCCATGTGGGCCGTGTCGGCATAAGGTAAGGTGGCTAACGCAGGAACGCGATCCGGCTCGGTGTCGTACAGGCCTTTTTCACGTTTGTTCCAAGTATCCAGCATCTCTTTTGACGGCAAGCAGCCAATCAGCCCCGGGTGAATGAGACCGGCGAATTCCACACCGGGAATATGACGGGATTTGGTGAACATGCCGTTAAAGTCCCAGATGGACTTTTGCGCTTCGGGGAAGTGCTCGGTTAAGAAGCCTCCACCGTTGTTTTTCGAGAAGAAACCGTTAAAGCCCCATTGGCTCTCTTGGAACGCGCCAATATCCAGAATGTCCACCACCAAGAGGTCGCCAGGCTCGGCGCCTTCAACGCCCACAGGGCCCGACAAAAAGTGAACCTGGGTTAAATCAACGTCGCGTACATCGTCGGCGCTGTCATTGTTTTCAATCTGTCCACCGGTCCAGTCATAGCACTCCATAATGAAGTCATCGCCGGGCTTAACGGTGGCAACCATAGGAATGTCCGGATGCCAGCGGTTGTGGATCATATCGTTTTCATAGGGCGACTTGTTCAAGTCGATTTTTACAATGGTTTCTGCCATAACGGAGACTCCTGCGGAACCGGGTTAAAGTAAACAGCTAGGCTTATTTGCTGCCGTCTGAACTCGGAAACAGTATGGTTTTTCACAGCTATGCGGCCAATACGACAAATTGCCCGGCACCTACGTCAAATGACGCATGTACGAAGAAAACCAGTGAATAAATTAGGGGCAGTACCGTCTGCAACACTAGCGTCCGAGGGATACTCGAAAACAAGAAAGCCAGACACTTGACGAAGCACCTGGCAATATGTAGCGGGAAATTAGCTTAGCGAGGAGCGACGACAGAAAACGCGATGGATTGATTGGTCCAGTCGCCTTCTATGTGTGTTGCCGCGTATGTTGGCTCGACACTAAAAGCATCAGAGAAAATAAACTGCGCCAAGGGCGTTTCTACCTGATCGCGCACCACACGTCGCACCGCACGTGCGCCATAGCGATCATTAAAACCCTGTGCAATGATGTTTTTGCAGGCATTCGCACTTAACGTCAATCGCAACGATTTTTTTGCCAGGCGTCGGTTAAGCCGAATAAGCTCCAAGTGCAAAATCTGTTCGGCAGAGTCCGAACTTAGCGGTTGGTACTCCAGCACAGCGTCCAACCGATTAAAAAATTCTGGCACGAAAAACGATTCGATTGCCTCATGCACAGACGACGCTTGAGGCTTTTCTTGCCGTCCAAGACGCAGCGAATTCCAAGCCGAGCGCAGTGAACACCAAGAAAATCGCGACCAAAATCTGGAAGCGGGTGCAGTTGCGTGAGAAGACGATCCGAGGTTGGTGGTAAAGAAAATCAGACTGTTACGAAAGTCCAGGGTTTTACCGGCGCCGGTTAGAGTTAGCCTGCCCTCTTCCAGCACATTTAGCAACGCCAGAATAACTTCGTCGCTGGCTTTTTCAATTTCATCAAACAGCACGATACCTGGCGTACTAAAATCGCCTTTGATGGCCGCCTCATCAAAAAGACTGACGCCCTCTTTGCTACCCACATAGCCGGGCGGCGCACCGGATAACGCGGCTGCATAGTGAGACTGCGACAGGGTGTTCATATCAATTCGGCAGTAAGCATCGGCCGACCCCGTTAACACCTTAGCCATCAGTTTTACGCTGGAGGTTTTGCCCACCCCGGTGGGCCCCGCCAACAGCGCCGACCACAGAGGTCTCTCGTTGTCGGCAATATCGGCTTTAATGACCGCCAGCGCATCACAAAGAGTTTGGCACACCGTCTCCTGGCCGATTAAGTGCTGTCGCAAATAATCACACCCGGCTTGCAGATCAAAGCGAAAGCGGCTGGGGTAACCTGTGCCAGCGCCGCCGCTCGGACGACGCTGACGCTGATTTTCCTCCAGCAAGTCGTTAATAAATACCACGGCTCACCTGAATTACACGGACTTTTCTTTCTCGCCCACCGGCAGATTTCCCACAGGGCAATCCGCAACGCCTACCGTGTCGCGGGTCAGGGCCTCGACATCACGCTGGGTTTGTTCTGCATCCATCACCCACGAGCGATAAAAATCAAACGGGCAATCGGCAATGCCTTTGTCACCATCGCCGGAAGCATGCACACCGCTGTAACCTCGGTGCAAAAGCTTGAACAGATGATTCTGCGATTGGTCGTTTTTGCGCGCATCGCGAATTTGCGACACCGATAGCTGAGCATACTGCACGCCCATATCTTCTTCGCCACACTCGCCCAAGGTGCGGCCGTCAAACCCAATTACGGCGGAGTGACCAAAGTAAGAATACACCCCGTCAAAGCCCGAAGCATTCGCCACCGCCACATAACAGTTGTTGGCCCAGGCCATGGATTTGGCCATCATAATTTGCTGCTCTTTGGCCGGGTACATGTAACCCTGGCAGCGCACAATTAATTCGGCTCCTTTCATGGCACAATCGCGCCAGATTTCGGGATAATTGCCGTCGTCGCAGATAATCAAACTGATTTTCATGCCCTTGGGTCCTTCGGTGACATAGGTTTTATCACCGGGGTACCAACCCTCAATGGGGCACCAGGGAATACACTTGCGGTACTTTTGCACAATCTCGCCTTTATTGTTGATTAACACCAAGGTGTTATAAGGCGCTTTGTTGGGATGCTCTTCATGCTGCTCACCCGTGAGCGAAAACACGCCCCAGGTATCAGCCTCGCGGCAGGCCGCCGAAAAAATCTCGGTTTCGGCACCGGGAATGGTGGCCGCCGTAGCCATCATTTCATCGTTGTCGTACATAATGCCCATGGTGCTGTACTCAGGGAACACCACCAAATCCATGCCGGGCAACCCCTTTTTCATGCCGATAATCATATCGGCAATGTTACGTGCGTTGTCCAGCACCTCGGCTTTGGTGTGCAGGCGCGGCATTTTGTAATTAACCACCGCAACACCAACGGTATCGGGTGAGCTTGAAATATCACCGTGACGCATAGCTAAACTCCAGCGTAATTCGAACGATTAAACAGAAAGATAAGAGGCAATTTTTGCCTCGTCGACGTTCTCCCTAAGCTCCTCGTGAACGATCTCTCCTTTTTCGATCACCAAAATCCGATCGGCAATATCCAGGGCAAAGCTCAATACCTGCTCGGACACCACGATGGACAAGCCGCGCTGATCGCGAATCTCTTTCAGGGTTTTCGCCATATCGCGAATAATGGATGGCTGAATACCTTCGGTGGGCTCATCCAGCAGCAGCATTTTCGGATTACTGGCCAGCGCGCGGGCAATGGCCAACTGTTGTTGTTGGCCACCGGATAAATTACCACCGCGCCGGTTGCGCATTTCCAAAAGTACCGGAAACAGATCGTACAAATCGCGGGGCACGCTGCGCTTGTTGGTGGTGGTTAAACCCGTCTCGATATTTTCTTTTACCGTCATACTGGAAAAGATCATCCGCCCCTGGGGCACAAAGCCAAAACCCGCCCCCACACGCTGATAGCTTTTCATGGCCGAAACTTCTTTGCCTTCGAGCGTCACGCTACCGCCCTGAGAGGGAATAACCCCCATCAGCGATTTCATTAACGTGGTTTTACCCATACCGTTGCGCCCCATAATGGCGACAATTTCATTGGGCTTAACCTCAAAGTTCATACCGTGAATGATTTCACTCTGGCCATAACTGACACGATAGTCGGATACATTTAACATTGGATGCTCCTTAATGGCCCAAATAAACTTCAATCACTTTAGGGTCAGCTTTCACTTCTTCGGCAGAGCCTTCGGCGAGAATTTTCCCCTGATGCAATACCGTGACTTTATCGGCGATCTCTGCCACAAACTGCATGTCATGCTCAATCACAATCACCGAACGATCTTTGGTGATACGGCGCAACAGCTCAGCGGTTTGTCGGCGCTCGGATACCGACATGCCCGCAACAGGTTCGTCCAGCATCAGAAGTTCCGGGTCTTGAATCAGCAGCATGCCAATTTCCAGCCACTGTTTTTGTCCGTGACTGAGCAGATCGGCGCGCGACTCCAACAGCTCGCTCAAAAAGATCATGTCGGCAATCTCGTTCACTCGATTCAGCACTTCGGCATCGCGCTTAAACGCCAGCGCACCAAATACCGAGCGACCGCGAGGAAAAGAAATTTCCAAATTTTCAAACACTGTCAAGTCACCGTAGATTGAAGGCGTTTGGAATTTACGCCCCACTCCGGCACGAACAATCTGGTGCTCTTTCATTTTGGTCAGTTCTTTATTGCGGAACTTAATCGAGCCTTCGGTGGATTTAGTGCGACCGCAAATCAAATCCAGCACCGTGGTTTTACCGGCCCCATTGGGGCCGACAATCACACGAATTTCGTCTTTGTCCACGTAAAAGCTCAAATCGTTAACCGCTTTAAAACCATCAAAGGAGACGGTTAAACCTTCAACCGCCAAAACAAAGTCTGTATTACTGGCGCTCATGAGCCACCCCCTGGGTTCCAACAGTTGCTTTTGCGTTGTTCGATTTACCGGTTACCTTACCCAACAATTTTTCGACATGAGGGGCAGCGTACTTGTTGTACAAGCCAGCCAAGCCGTTCGGGAAGGCCATCACCACGGCGATAAACAGCGCGCCCATGGCAAACAACCACAACTCTGGAAAACTTTCAGAAAAGGTCGTTTTTGCCCAGTTGACCACCAAGGTGCCATACACCGCACCGAGAATAGACAGACGGCCTCCTACGGCGCAGAAGATCACCATTTCAATGGAGGGCACAATGCCGACAAACGTAGGCGACATAAAACCTACTTGCAGCGTGAACATAGCACCGCCAATGGCGGCAAACGCCGAGCCCAGGCAAAACACAAAGATTTTAAAGTTGGAAACGTCGTAGCCCGAGAAACGAACACGATCTTCCATTTCACGCATGGCCACCAGTAGTCGGCCCAGTTTGCTTTTGCGCACAAACTGCGCAATAAGCAGGCAGACAAACAACATGAACACACACAGAAAGTAGAACACGTACTTGGCTTCGTCGGTACGGATGTCCCAGCCCTTCAAGGTGCGTAAATCGGTAATACCGTTTACACCGCCGGTGTAGCCCTGCTGACCAATAATCAAAATAGTCAGAATGGCGGCCACGGCCTGGGTGATGATCGCGAAGTACACTCCACCCACACGGCGCTTAAACATGGCAACGCCAATAATGTAAGCAAAGATACTCGGCACCAGCACAATCGCGAGAATGGTAAAGCCTAGACTGTGGAAGGGCTCCCAGAACCAGGGCAGCTCAGTGAGCTGATTCCAGTCCATAAAATCGGGAATACCCGGGGTAGACTGAATGGCGGTGTTTTCTGGTGACGATGCCTCAAGCTTTAAAAACATCGCCATGGCGTAACCGCCAAGACCGAAGAACACGCCCTGCCCCAAACTCAGAATACCGCCATAGCCCCAGCACAACACCAGGCCCAGCGCGACAAACGCATAGGTTAAGTATTTACCTACCAGATTGAGACGGAAAATATCCAAACTCAGCGGCAGTACCACCACCAACAGCAGTGCAAGTACAGCAAAGCCGAGGAGGTCATTTTTTGGCAACAGCGAACGCAAGCCTTCATAAGACATAATGAGCTCCTCCTACTTACGCATTTTCAGCGAGAACAGACCCTGCGGACGCAGCATCAAAATAAACACCACAAACAGCAGCGTAAGAACTTTGGCCATAGAACCACTTAAGAAAAACTCCATCGTGGATTGGGCCTGAGAAATCGTAAACGCCGAGGCGATGGTACCCAGCAAACTGGTAGCTCCACCAAAGACAACGACTAAGAATGTATCAACAATGTACAGCTGACCCGAGGTCGGACCGGTCGAGCCAATCATGGTGAATGCGCTACCGGCGACACCGGCAATACCGCACCCTAGACCAAATGTCAGACGGTCAACTTTCGCGGTATTAATACCGACAGCACCTGCCATAGGACGGTTTTGCACCACCGAGCGCACCTGAATACCCCAGCGAGATTTGTACATCAGCGCGGCAATACCCACTGAAATACCAATGGCCAAGGTCATCACAAAGATACCGTTGATGGGTACTTCGACAATATCGGTGAGCTGAATAGAGCCCATTAACCAGTCCGGCAAGCTAACACCCACTTCACGGGCGCCAAAAATGGTGCGATACAACTGCTGCAAGATCAGGCTTAAACCCCAAGTAGCCAGCAAGGTATCCAACGGACGGTGATAGAGGTGGCGAATCATTGCCCATTCGACCAGCATCCCGAGGGCACCGGCGGCAATAAAGGCCAATATCATGGCGACAAAAAAGTAAGAGCCAAACAGTGCGGGCATATAATCGGCAAACACGTTTGACGTTAAGTAAGTAATGTACGCGCCGAGAATCATAAATTCGCCGTGCGCCATATTGATAACACCCATCTGACCAAAAATAATGGCCAGCCCCAATGCCATCAGAACAAATACCGAAAACAAAATCAGTCCGGCAAAGCCTTGCATGGCAAAAATTGACATTAATTCAGAGGTGGAATAATCGGCGAACATCGCTCAATCCTCGTGCTCAAATCTAACGGGTTCCAGGTAAAACCGGGAAGGTACCCGCCGGCTAAACCGGCGGGTAAGAGAAGGTTGCTTATTGATAACCTTCGGGGAACGGATCGGGCTCGATCAGCTCTTCAGTCTCGTAAACAATCTCATACTGACCATCGGTTTTGGCGCGGCCGATGCGAGTCTTGGACCACAGGTGATGGTTGGGGTGAATTTTCACATAACCTTCTGGCGCAGTAGTCAGCTCGATACCCGGAGAGGCCTCGCGCACTTTATCCACGTCGAAAGAACCCGCTTTTTCTACCGCCGCTTTCCACAACCAAGGGCCCAGATAAGCTGCCTGAGTTACGTCACCGATTACGATGTCGTCGCCCCAGCGCTCTTTAAACGCTTTCACGAACTCTTGGTTGTTTTGATTGGTCAGGCTTTGGAAGTACTTCATCGATGCGTAGGCACCGTCGATGTTCTCACCACCAATACCCAGGATTTCATCTTCGGTTACCGAAATGGTCAGCACCAGCGGCTTCTCATCGGTCATATCGATACCGGCGGCTTTCAGCTGCTTGTAGAAGGCTACGTTGGAGCCACCCACAACCGAGGCGAAGATAACGTCAGGCTTTTTCAGCTTGATTTTGTTGATCACTGAGTTGAACTGTGTGTGACCCAGTGGGTAGTACTCTTCACCCACAACTTTCAGGCCCAGCTTGTCGATGTGCTTGCGCGCAATTTTGTTTGACGTGCGAGGCCAGATGTAATCAGAGCCCAGCAGATAGAAAGTTTTTGCGTCTTTTGCATCCACTACCCAGTCAATACCCGCCAAAATCTGCTGGGTCGCTTCCTGACCGGTGTAGATCACGTTCGGAGACTGCTCCAGACCCTCGTAGAAGGTGGGGTAGTACAGCATGCCGTTGTACTGCTCAAACACTGGCAATACCGCTTTACGAGAAGCCGAGGTCCAGCAACCAAATACGCTGGCGACCTTATCGTTTACCAACAGCTTGCGCGATTTTTCCGCAAAGGTTGGCCAGTCACTGGCGCCATCTTCCTGGATGTACTCGATCTTACGACCTAACACACCACCCATGGCATTGATTTGCTCAATTGCCAGTTTTTCAGCCTGTACCGAACCCGTTTCACTGATGGCCATGGTACCGGTCACCGAGTGCAGGATACCCACGGTTACGGTGTCATCTGTCACCGCCAAGCCTGTGGTGTTCACTTCAGATGTCGCCGGTGCTGCGTTGACAACAGCAGACAGCGCCATAGTCGCGCCAGCCACAGCGCCCGCCAGGGTTTTAACCAACCCCGGCAACTTGCCCCCCAAGCCGCTTTGGCTTGCATGTTTCATCGTAGCCATGATCTTTCCTCGTGTGATTAGCAAATTCAGACAACCTGATTCAAACGACCCGATTCAAAGAACCTGATTCAAAGAACCAAAGTCGAGCAGGTTGCTTGCTATCCATTCTCAGGAAAGTCGCCCTCTGGGCCTATTCGCCAATCGCACCATGGGCATACGTCATTTACCCCATACGCGCTCTGGTCGCGACAGCGTAAGGTCTGCGCGCGTCGAAGTGGTACGGCTTTTGTTAATACAACACCCTGTTGCCACACGGATAGTCGCTAGAGGGTGTGGTGTCTGGAAGCGACCATTGATAAGTTGCGCGCCACGCACCAAAACGGCACCCCGATCAGTGCAGCGCACCATGCACACGCAAAAATGGGTTCATCCCCACCAAACGACTGACCGCAGAACGAGCAACTGAATGACCGCTAAGCAGCATATTTTTCGCGTCCGCCGCAATTACAACCAATGGGTTGCCAACCAAACGCTGGAAGACTATGCCCTGCGCTTTACCGCCAAAAGTGCCCGGCGCTGGAGCGCCGCCCGAGTCGCAATTACCGCTTTGGGGGCAATTTCGTTTTTGGCACTGGAAGCGATTGGTGCAACCGTCACACTGCATTACGGGTTTATCAATGCGGTGGTGGCCATCTTTGCCGTTGGCATTATCATTTTCTTAACCGGCATTCCCATCAGCTACTATGCCGCCCGCTACGGGGTGGACATTGATTTATTAACCCGGGGCGCAGGGTTCGGCTATATCGGCTCCACCATCACCTCGCTGATCTACGCCTCGTTTACGTTTATCTTCTTTGCCCTTGAAGCCGCCATTATGGCGATGGCGCTGGAGCTGCTATTTAATATTCCGCTGGCCATTGGCTATTTAATCAGCGCGGCACTGGTCATTCCCCTGGTGGTTTACGGTATTACCTTTATCAGCCGCTTTCAGGTCTGGAGCCAACCCATTTGGCTGGTGTTGCAGTTGGCGCCCTTCATTTTCATTATTTACGCCGACGCCAGTGCTGTCAGCGACTGGACCGCCTTTACCAGCCCATTACAAACAGACGGACATTTCGACCTGGTGCTGTTTGGTGCTGCCGCCTCAGTCATGTTTGCGTTGATTGCGCAAATTGGCGAGCAAGTGGATTTTTTACGTTTTATCCCCCAGCCCACGGCTACCACCAAAAGGCGCTGGTGGGTATGCGCCATGGCCGCGGGCCCCGGCTGGATTGTAGTGGGTGTGATTAAAATGCTGGCGGGTTCTTTTCTCGCCGTACTCGCACTGCAGCACGGCATCGGCCTGGAAAATGCCGCCGATCCCACGCGCATGTATATGGTGGCGTTCAGCTACATTACCCAAACCCCCGAGGTCGCCCTGGCCATCGCCGGTATTTTTGTGGTCTTGTGTCAGCTAAAAATTAACGTCACCAATGCCTACGCCGGCTCTATCGCCTGGTCGAATTTTTTCTCGCGGCTCACTCATTCCCACCCCGGGCGCGTAGTATGGCTGGTGTTTAATGTGGGTATTGCGCTCCTATTGATGGAGCTTGGGGTTTACCAAGCGCTGGAACAAACCCTGGGCTTTTATGCCATTGTCGCCATCGCCTGGGTAGGCTGTCTGGTCGCCGATTTAGTGATTAATAAACCGCTGGGGCTTTCTCCCAAGCACATTGAGTTCAAACGCTCGCACCTGTACGACATCAATCCGGTCGGCTGCGGTGCAATGATCATTTCGGCCATAGTCGGCATGGTCTGCTACTCGGGCACACTCGGCGCTGGCGCTCAGGCGCTGGCCCACTTTATCACCCTTTTTGCAGCGCTCATTATTGCCCCAGCTATAGCCTGGTTAACCGGCGGGCGGTTTTATCTAGCGCGAGAAATTATCAGCAGTGATATCGAATGCGCGCACTCCGATGGCCAGCCGGTCGAATGCTGCATTTGCGAGCACCGCTTCGAACGCGAAGATATGACCCACTGCCCCGCCTATGCGGGCAACATCTGTTCACTGTGCTGCTCGCTGGACGCCCGCTGCGGCGACTATTGCAAACCCGGTGCTGGCTACTGGCAACAGCTACAGCAATTAGCGCAGCGCTTTTTGCCAGCCTGGCTGGTGCCCAACATCAACTCGCGACTAGGACACTTTGTGGGGTTGCAGGCGGTCATTAATGGCTTTTCTGCCTTATTGCTCTCGCTGATTTACTTTCAAGAGCCCACACCTCACACCGCCGCTACGCTCTGGAAAGTGTTTTTTCTGCTGGTGATTATTACCGGTATTGTCAGCTGGCTATTCGTGCTGGCCCATGAAAGTCGCGTGGTAGCGCAAGAGGAGTCTCAGCGCCAAACACGGCTTTTGACCGAAGAGATTCTCGCCCACGAACAAACCGACCGCGAACTACAGCGCGCCAAAGAGGTCGCCGAGGCCGCCAACCAAGCCAAAAGTCGCTACTTGACGGGCATCAGTCACGAGCTGCGCTCGCCGCTAAATGCCGTGCTCGGTTACGCCCAGCTGTTGGAAAAAGCCGCCGACATTCCCCCCGCGCGCCGCGATGCCATTGGCGTTATTCGTCGCAGCGGCGAACACCTGGGGGACCTCATTGAAGGCTTACTGGACATTTCCAAAATCGAAGCGGGCCGCCTGGATTTGCACACCGAACAAGTGCGCTTACCCGAGCTTATCGAACAGTTAGTGCATATGTTTCGCCCCCAAGCGGAAAGCAAAGGCCTAGCCTTTGAGTTTGTCCAGTTAACCGGGCTGCCCGAATTCGTAAAAACCGATGAAAAGCGCCTGCGTCAGGTACTCATTAACCTGTTGTCCAACGCGATTAAATACACCGAACGCGGTCGAGTGGTTTTTAAAGTGCGCTACCGTTCCCAGGTGGCTGAGTTCACAATTTCTGACACAGGCGAAGGCATCGCCAGTGAAAATATAGAGCGAATTTTTCAACCCTTCGAGCGAGTCAAGCGACCGGGCAGCACCGCTTCGGGCACGGGGCTTGGGTTAACCATTACCCGCTTACTCACCGATATTATGGGCGGCGATTTAAGCCTGCAAAGCCAAGTCGGCCAAGGCAGTGAATTTAAACTGGCACTGATGCTCTCCAGCACATCGCCCGTGCACTACCCACGCCAGAGCAGCCGCCAGATACATGGCTACGAGGGCCCGCAACGCTCACTGCTGGTGGTAGACGACGAGGCCAGCCACCGCGACCTTATTAGTGCCGCCCTAACCCCGCTCGGCTTTGAGGTACACACCCAGGACAACTCGTTGAGCGCAGCAGCTCGCGCCCGCGAATTACAACCTGATTTGATTATGCTGGATATCTCCATGCCGGGGCTCGGCGGCTGGGAGCTGGCAGCGCAGCTAAGACAGGCAGATATAGACTGCCCAATTGTTATGGTGTCCGCCGACGCCCGCGAAAGCCACCCGGACTTACCCGACCCGCCCCACCACAACGCCTATGTGGTTAAACCGGTAAAGCTATCTACCCTGCTTGAAAAAATTGGTAACTTATTACAATTAAACTGGCGCTACGAGCCAGTAGCCGAGGCCCCGGGCGAGAGCAAAACCGAGGACAAAGTGGCACTGCCAGATGCCACAGCGTGCCAAGAGATATCCGCCCTGGCCGCTATCGGCCATAAACGCGGTATTAAAAAACTCCTTAACCAGCTGATGAGCGAGCAGCGTTGCAGCCGCGCGTTTTATCAGCAAGCCGTTAACCACGTGGATAATTTCCAATTCGATTTACTGATTTCCCTGCTTCAGGAACCCTCCAATGAAAGCGCCCAATAGCAAAACTGCGAGTAACCAATCTAGCAGCGAACAAGATGTCGTACTCGTCGTGGACGACTCAGTGGACAGCATTCGCATGATCAGCGATGTGCTGGAAGAGGCCAACATGACGGTGTTAATTGCCCTGGAAGGCTCACAAGCGATCACCATCACTAAAAATATCACCCCTGATATTATTTTGATGGACGCCATCATGCCTAATATGGATGGCTTTGAAACCTGCCGAACACTAAAAGAAAACCCGCGCCTGATCGACGTACCCATTGTGTTTATGACAGGTCTTACCGATACCGAACATGTGGTGATGGGCTTAAAGTCTGGCGGAGTCGATTATATTACCAAGCCTATTAATGCCGCCGAGCTGATCGCCCGCATGCAAGTGCATTTAACCAATGCGCGTATGACCCAGAGCGCGCGCCAGGCGCTGGACGCCGCGGGGCAGAATTTATTTGCCTGTAACCCGCAGGGGGACATTTTGTGGGCTACGCCACGTGTGCACCAGTTGTTAGCGCCCTATCTCCACGCAGAAGACACCCAGTCTCTGGGGGAACAATTGCAAGGCTGGCTGGGCCACAGTCCACAAACCGGACACAAGCTAAAAATTGAAGGCAGTGAAACTCTGGCGGTTGAGTTTCTTACCCTGGTGGATAACAAAGAGTATCTGCTGCGTTTATCCGACGCTCCCAGTGCCGAAAATCACACCGATTTGCTGCGCCAGCAATTTAGCGTCACCCAACGCGAGGCCGATGTTTTATTGTGGATTGCCAATGGCAAAACCAATCGGGAAATTGCGCAAATATTAGAAATGAGCCCACGCACAGTGAACAAACACCTGGAGCAGATTTTTAAGAAACTCGGGGTTGAGAACAGAACCTCCGCCGCGGCCATGGCGATTCGCGCTCTGGCCGAGCGGGGTTAACGAGGTGGCAAGGGGTTAGACCCAGGCAAGAAAATCGTTCAACAAACGCTGTAACTTCTGGCGGGTATCGTCATCGGTTAATGTGCCATCGGTAAACTTATTCTGCGCGCTGCCCACCGCAAACTCGGGCGCCGGCAATATCGGCGTCAAGGTTCCGGCCAGCACCTGTTTAAGCTGGCCCTGAGCGCGCACTCCGCCCATATCACTCATAGAAGCGCTGAGCAGCAAAGTTTTCTTGTGCGCCAAGACCGATTTAAAAGCCGGGCGCGACACCCAATCAATAGCGTTTTTAAGCACGCCGGGAATACCATAATTGTACTCCGGGGAGGCAATCAACAATGCGTCGGCGTTTTCTATTTGCGCTTTTAAGCGAGTTACTGCAGCGGGCTTTTCCTCGCCATCCAAATCCTGATTGTACAGCGGCACTTCGCCTATACTGGCCCACTCACAAGTTGCCTTGTCGCCCAGCAGCTCGCCCGCGGCTTTCAATAGCGCGGTGTTTAATGACCTTTCGCGCAAACTGCCACTGATTAACAACACTTTCATCGTAAACTCCTGTTAAAAATGCTGAGAATTTTTTCGATAGGGTAAAAACCAGCCCACGGCTCTGCGCCTGATCGTGCCGAAATCGTGCATAACCAAATACAACACTGGCACCAACACCAAGGTCACAAAAGTCGCAAACAACACGCCATAAGCCAAGGAGATTGCCATAGGAATGACAATTTTGGCCTGCAGCGACGACTCAAACATAATCGGCAATAAGCCAATAAATGTTGTGAGCGAGGTCAAGATAACGGCGCGAAAACGCCGCCGTCCGCCTTGCAATACCGCATTGTGCAAGGTCTCTCCGCGTTCGCGCGCCCCGTTCACGTAATCCACCATTACCAGCGAGTCGTTTACTACCACGCCGATCGCGGCAAAAATACCGAACAGCGATAGACTGCTGAAATCAAAGCCCATAATCATGTGGCCCCAAATAGCGCCAATAACGCCGAACGGGATAACCGACATAATCATCAGCGGCTGAGTATAAGAGCGCAGCGGCAAGGCCAACAACACATAGATCATGATCAAGATAGTGCCGATGTTGACGAAAAAGTTGAATAGAGTTTCGCGCTCGTCCTGCAAATTGCCAGACTCTTCCAGCTCCAGGCGCGGAAATTTATGTTCAATATCCTTAAACACGCCATCGCGTAATGTATTGGCCACAGCCAGAGGCTGAACAGTAGAAAAGTCGAGGTTGGCCCACACGGTAATGGTGCGTTTACCGTCCTCGCGATAAATCTGGTTCACGCCGTCGACCAGGGTAATGTCCGCCACTTCTTTCAGCGGCACTTTGCTGCCCGAAGGCGTATTGATCAGCACTTCGTTAACCGCATCAATGGCGTTGCGCTCGCTTTCTGGGTAGCGCACCATGACACGAATTTCTTCGCCGTCGCGCACAATGCGCTGCGCTTCGATGCCGTACAAACTGAACGCTGCCTGGTTGGCAACATCGGCGGTGGTCAAACCCAGACTGAAGGCAACAGGCTTGAGGCTGAAACGCGCTTCTTTCACGCCTTTTTGTTCACTGTCTTGAATTTCATACACGCCATCTATGCGGCCCATTGCGGCGCGAATATCGGCCGCTGCCTGGCGCAGTTGCTCAAGGTCAGTGCCCACCACGCGAAAACTGACATCGCCTTCATCACCACCGGGGGCCATCTGCACACTGTCAATGACGTTCATACTTTTCATGCCAGTGATTTGCGGCATTTTTTCGCGCCAGCGCGCTGACAAAGCAAAGGTGTCCATGGGGCGTTCTTCCGGGTCCACTAACTTCGCCTGAATTTCCGCCGTGGTGCGCGTTTGCATTGAGACGAACAGCTTTTCCACCATCGGCGTGTTAAATTCCCGCTCGATATCCGCCTCGACCTCATTGATCATTTGTTCGATGGCGAGCATGGCATCCATGGTGGCCTGCTCCGGTACGCTGGGGTTCATTTCCAGATTGATAATGGCAAAGTCGTGCGGCACCTTGGGCATGCCCACAAACTTGAGAAAGCCGGCGGCAAACATCCCCGCGGTAATAAAAATAACTCCGGTAAAAATCGCCATTACAATGTAGCGGTACTGCAGCGACCAGGTAAGCCCTGGGGTGTACGCTCGGTCAATAAACCACTGCAAGGTATTGCTAATACGATTTTGAACCCGCGCCAGCGCATTGGTGCTATTGGGATTTACCGGCTTCATATGCGCCAGGTGAGCCGGCAAAATCAGCTTGGACTCCACCAGCGAGAACAACAGACACAGCACCACCACATAGCCAATAGAATTGGCAAATGCTGCGTCCGGGCCCGTCTCTAGCACCATGGGCATAAAAGCCGCGCAGGTAGTGAGCACGCCAAAGGTGGCCGGAGTGGCAACCTTTTGCGCACCGCGAATGACATTGTCGATACTCTGGCCGCGCTCTTCGACCTCACTGTGGACGCTTTCACCAATCACAATGGCATCGTCCACCACCACCCCCAGTACCATAATAAAGGCAAACAAACTGGCAACGTTAATGGTGACATCAATCCAGCTTAACGGTAGCAGAGCCATTGCGCCTAAAAAGCTTACCGGCAGGCCCAGCATGACCCACATCGCAAGCTTCATGCGCAAAAACAACGCGAGAATGCCAAACACTAACAAGCCGCCCCAAAACATGTTGCTCAGCATCATGTTTAAACGGCCGTTTAAGTAATAGGTAAGATCCACCCATGGGTCTACCGACACGCCTTCGGGCAAGGTTTGGTTGCGCTCATCCAGGTAGTTTTTTACCGTGTCGGAAACATCGGTAATGCTCTGGTCTTTGGTGGCGCCGATAAAAAACGTGACCGCATTGTGGCCGTTAAGCTTGGTGTAATTAATGCCTTCTTCAAAGCCGTCGTTAACTTTGGCTACATCCCCCAGCAACACCTTGGTGCCATCTTCGCGGGTGCGCAGCGGCAAGCGTTCAAACTCTTCACCGATATAGGCCTGGTCTTCCACCCGCACAGAAATAAAACCATCGGCGGCGCGAATTTGCCCCGCCGATTGATTGGTGGACCAGTTGCGCACCGCCTGGGCAATTTCGTTAAAAGTAAAACCGTATTCGTGCAGTTTGTCGCGGCTGACCTCAATGGCAATTTCGTAATTGGCGCCACTGTAGTACTCGACAATATTGACATCCGGCAGAGCGCGCAGCTCGTTGTAAATATCCTCGCCCATGCGCTTCAAATCGAAATTGTTCAAATCGCCGTAGAGCGAAACGTACATGACCTCCTGACGAAACTTGGCGCGGCTGATTCGTGGTCTTTCCATACCATCGGGAAAACTGGAAATTGAATCTACCGCTGTTTTGACTTCATCCAATACATCCTGGGCGTCGTAGTTTTCCATCACTTCGATACTGGCGCTCGCCGCGCCGCGGTTGGAGCGGGTGATCAGCCGCTCTATGCCCTGCACCGTTGCCAAAGCTTCTTCTAGCTTTATGGTAATCCCTTCTTCTACGTCTTGAGGTGCGGCGCCCCGGTAGGTAATGTCAATATTGATCCAGTTGATTTCCAACTGCGGAAACATCTGCTTGCGAATCGTCATGGCGCTAAACAGCCCCATAATGACCAGCACAATCATCAACAGGTTGGCCGCTACGCTGTTGCGCGCAAACCAGGCAATAATGCCGCGGCGCGTGTCTTCAACGGTTTCCATTACTCAGCCTCCGCACCGGGTGATGTTGCGGCGGCTGAGCCCTCGCTGGATGCTTGCGACACCGAGCTTGCGGTATTAGCGGCGCCTCGGATTTCCAGCTGCATTCCCGGCACGGGATAATCCAGTGCGGTTTTAATCATCCGGTCTCCGGCGTTTATGCCGCGATCAATGATCGCCTCGCCCTGGTGCTCGCGAATCACATTCACCTTGCGCAACTCAAGGGAGCCATTGTCGAACAGCGGCAGCTGCCCATCGCGCACCAGACTGCGCGGCACGGTGACCGCGCTGTTCACTTCAATTCCTTCTACCTCGGCCTGCACGTAAGTACCAAAGGTGAGTTTGCTCGCGTCGCGATTCGATTGCAGCTGATAAGGATCGGCCAGTTCGGCAACCAGATAGCGCATGCGGGTGTCGCTGTCCACTACCCCCTCGCCGCGCACAATGCGCGCTTGCCACTGCTTGGCACCCGAACGTAAATTCACCTCGGCGCCGACACCGTCGCCCACTAAAAAGCGAAACTCCGACTCGGCAATGGGCAGACGCACCTGGGCCAGACTCACATCCATAACCTGACCCATGTTTGTACCGACATTGACGAAGGTTCCGAGGCTGATATTGCGCTCCGCCACCAGTGCATCATATGGGGCGATAATTTTGGTCCGTTCCAAATCTTTGCTGGCCTGCTTGAGCGCAGCGCGGGCCGCCGTTAGCTGGGCTTCGGCCTGGGCCAGCTGCGGCTTGCGCAAACCCAACGCCGGTGCGGGCCGATCGTTAATATCTTCCCACTCTACCCGGGCCACTTCGCTCTGCGCCTGTTCCTGTTCCAGGCCGGCCTCGGCACTGGCGAGATTGGCCCTGGCGTTTTCCAGCGCCACTTCATAATTGGTGGGATCAATGGTGGCCAGCAGCTCGCCTTTTTTGACAATGCCGCCGCGCTCAAAGGCAGGCGCCAGCGAGACAATCTCGCCGCTTACCTGTGCCACCAGGTCGGTAGTGTATTTGGCCGTTACCAACCCTTGGGAGTGAACATTCAGCTGCATTGGCCCGGGATTTAACGTTGTGACTTCAACGAGTTCAGCGGCGTTTTGCGGCGGGCGCTCGGGCGGCGGGGTGCGCATAGAGGCCAGCGCGATCAGCGCCACTATCGACACCACAATAATGAGTACCGGCGCTAACCAGCGTATATTTCGGCGAAAAAATCCCGGGGTTTGCATTCAGTGAATCTCCTGTGAACTCTCTGGCCATCTTTTTACTCAGGGCCATTTTTCTGTCGCTGCAATATACGCAAGCTCAGCGCGATTGTCTCATGTCTTTGTGTATCAAAATAAGGCGCCGCCCGAGCCACTGCCCTTTACTGAATCAGCGCCCGACACCGCCCAGATACTGCAGACGCAAAAACTGTGATGCTGGTTGCAGCTAAATCCGCAATTCCTGCCTCTTTAGGCTTTTGGTATAACTCTTGCTCTGGCATTAGATAAGATTCGCCAATACAGGCTGTGGACGCCATTTTCGCACCAGGCAGGGGCAATATTGGGCCAATTCCTAGCGTGTGCGCCACATACATGAAGTCAACTCTCAAATATGGGCACCATGAACGGGCAAACCAGCGTACAAACTGCACCACAGCAAAACACCAATAGCGAAATCTACGACCGCTATTACGGTGTCTACTGTCGTCGGCAAAACGCCTTAAACCTTATTCGCCAGTTTAACCGCACCATTAAAACTGCCCAGCGCCACCGCGGCATGAGCATGGGTATGCTAGGCGGTAACGAGTTTTTTCGCGAAGACTTTAACCAACTGCAAGCACAGCTTGAACGCCGCATTTTGCTGCTGCAGGCCATGGCGAAAAGCAGTGAAGGCCTCCTGAGCGAGCGCGACCAGGATAATTTACAAAACGCCTGGGTCACCATCAGCCGCGACTGGCAGGAAGATTCGGTGATCGATAACTACGAGCTGCACTGCCATATGATAGAGCAGTCGCTGGCCATGTTGGCGGCCCTGTCACGCCAGCTGGAACAACCCATTCACGAAATGCTGGGGGAAAAACCACCCGAGCCCGAAGTAGGCAACTACCCCAGCCGCTTCAAGCACCTTGAGGTACTGCACTTTACCACCCGCCTGCTCCCGGCCGTGGTAGAGCAAATTGGCCGAATTCGCGCCCTGGGTACCTACGCTGCCGCTGCGGGCTATCTGGATTCGCACCACGACAGCAAGCTGCGCTACGTAATACAGTGCACCCGAGTCAACAATGAGAAGCTGCGCCATCAAATAAAACGCCTGGAAGGCATTCTCGATCAGGATATTGGCCTGCTCAGCCAGCTAAAAAGCTACGAGCTAAAGCTGATGTTTCTGCTCAATATGGTCGAGACGGATATTCTGCACGAGGGCGCACTGAACGCTGACAGTAACCGTATTTATAACCTGGCCACGGATATTATCGATGTCTACTTATCCATCGTCGACAATGGTATTGACCTGATCAGCCAATGGCACGACGCGGATATGGACCAGTGGCTGGTGAGTGGCATAGCGCCGGTATAACCTTCACCCCGCTGGCGGTTTCCAAAGCCCTCACCCATGGGGCAGAATAGACGGGCTTTCACTTCCGGGCTCTGGCGCTATGGCTGTTCGACGTTGTTTATTTTTACTCTTTTTCACGCCCCTGCCCCTTCTGGGCGCCGATCGCTCACCCTCATTCTCGGCCGATTACCAAAGCTGCCTGGCGCGCATGGGCGAGACCGCCGATGAGGATATGACCCTGGCCGAACTGCGCAGCGCCTGCCAAAAGATGACGGCGCCGTCCGGCGCCTCTCAAACATCTGACGAGGATGCAGAAGCCAAACAGACAAAATCCCCCAAGCAGGAAAAACCGGCGCTTGAGGAGCGCATGACAATGGAGGCTCTCAACAGCGCCAACCGTTTTCTCCTCACACCACACAATCGCAACTACCTGCTGCCCGCTGTTTATAACGATAGTCCCAACGAAGCCCCCTTTGAGCAGGAGTCGGGTCGGGACATCAATTATCAGAATACCGAAATCGAATTTCAGATCAGTATGAAGGTGTTAATCGGCGACGATATCTTTCATAACAATGGCTATCTATATCTCGCCTACACCAATTTATCTTTCTGGCAAGCCTACAACACGGATATATCGCGCCCGTTTCGCGAAACCAACCATGAGCCAGAAATCATTTTGTCGGTCATTAACGATTGGGAGATCTTCGGTTTTCGCAATGTGCTCAATCAGTTGATTGTGGCGCATCAATCCAACGGTCAGTCCGGAGTATTGTCGCGCAGCTGGAACCGGGTAAAAGGCCGCGCGATATTCGAGCGCGGCAACCTCGCCCTCGCTATTACTCCCTGGTACCGCCTGCCCGAGGATATCGAGCAGGACGACAACCCCGATATCGACGACTACTACGGTCACTATGAACTGACCGGCGCCTACAAACGTAATGACCATATAGTGAGCTTTATGACGCGCCGGCCTTTTAGCGATAAAGGGGCTTTGCAGCTGGATTGGTCTTTCCCCATCAGCTCGACCGTGCGCGGCTACGTCAAGTTATTTGACGGCTATGGTGCCAGCCTGATCGATTACAACGTGCGAACTCAATCTATCGGGCTGGGGGTTACGTTTACCGATATTTTTTAGGGTGTTTTATGTCTCGCACGCTGATTCTAACTTGCCTTTTGCTGCTGCAGGCCTGTGCCGGCCCCGATATTCAAACCTATGAAGGCCGCACCCCGGCGTTTGCGCCAGAAGAATTCTTTACCGGCAAGCTGGTGGCTCATGGCGTGTTAAAAGACCGCTCAGGCGAGGTCACCCGCTCTTTTCAAGCGGACATAGACGCCTCGTGGCACAACGGCGTAGGCACCCTGGATGAACAATTTGTGTTTGACGACGGCGAAACCCAAACCCGGGTTTGGACCCTCACCCCTACCGGCAAAGACAGCTTCGACGCCACCGCCGGCGATGTTATTGGCACCGGTAGCGGCCAGATTGCCGGCAATGCCCTTAACCTAAATTACACCCTGGAAATTGACTATCGCGGCGAGAAGCTGGCCCTGGCAGTGGATGACTGGATGTGGCGGGTCAGTGACGATGTGGTCATCAACCAGTCGACTCTGAGTAAATGGGGTTTTACCGTGGGCTCGATTCAGTTGGTAATCCGCAAGCTTAACCCCTGATGCGGCCGAAAAGTTACCTCCTTCGGTGGCACTAAACACCAAGTTTGTGTATAACGTGTCTGCACTGAGCAGACATCAGGACGACACATTTAATGGCCTTCTCGCGTATAACAGCAACATTGCCGCGACCAGACCTTACCGCCGCCCGGGCGGGCTGTTCAGGCAGTAATCACTCCAATCGCCGCTATCAACCTTTCTATATGGATCCACCGGGCTGGTAATGCCTGGCAGGAGTCACTCTGCCTTCAGTCCGCCTGCGCGCGATATACAATGACATAATCCGGCCCGAGGAAGCGGGCCCTGGCAACCGGGGTGTTACCACACCATGACACTACTGAGCATTATCTTGCTACCCATGCTGGGTGCATTACTGCCCTTTGCAACCGAGCGTTTCGGCCGCACCTTGTGCGCCTATTCGGCCGCCCTAGGCCCGCTGTGTGCACTGGGTATTTTAATCGGCAGCGCCGCCAGTGTTTTTGGCGGACACGTTGAATACGCCAGCTTTAACTGGCTGCCCTCGCTGGGGCTAAACCTCAGCCTGCGCCTGGACGGTTTGGGGCTGATGTTCGCCCTGCTGATTGTCGGCATAGGCCTTTTGGTGATTCTCTACGCCCGCTACTATCTCTCCGAGCGCGACTCGCTGGGCAAACTCTATGCCCTGTTACAGCTATTTATGATGGCCATGCTGGGCATTGTGCTGTCCAACAACCTGCTGCTGTTGATCGTATTCTGGGAAATTACCTCGCTGGTGTCTTTCCTGTTAATCGGCTACTGGTCCAAGCAAACCGACGCCCGCAAAGGCGCGCGCATGGCACTGGCGGTCACCGGCGCGGGCGGCCTTTGCCTGCTGGCCGGTGCGCTGCTGATTGAGCGCGTTGTTGGCAGCTTCGAGCTGGGGGCTATTTTTGCCGCTGCCGATCAAATTAAGTCCGACCCCAGCTACCCGGTGATTTTGGTACTGGTGCTGCTGGGCGCATTTACCAAATCGGCGCAGTTTCCGTTTCAGTTCTGGCTGCCCCATGCCATGAGCGCGCCGACGCCGGTGTCCGCCTATTTGCACTCGGCCACCATGGTAAAGGCCGGGGTGTTTTTACTGGCGCGCATGTACCCGGCCCTGGCGGGCACCGATGGCTGGTTTTACATCGTGACCTTTACCGGTATGGCGACCCTGCTGTTCGGCGCCTACAACGCCCTGTTCAAGCACGACTTAAAAGGCCTGTTGGCCTATTCCACCATCAGCCATCTGGGGCTGATCACCATGCTGCTGGGCTTTAGCACTCCGCTGGCGGTGGTAGCGGCCATTTTCCACATTATTAACCACGCCACTTTCAAAGCCTCACTGTTTATGGCCGCCGGGATTATCGACCACGAGACTGGCACCCGGGATATGCGCAAAATTAACGGTATGTGGAAATACATGCCGCACACCGCGCTGCTGGCCATGGTGGCCGCCCTGGCCATGGCTGGCGTGCCGCTGCTGAACGGCTTTTTGAGCAAGGAGATGTTCTTCTCCGAGGCGCTGCACATCGAGTCCATGGGCATGTTCAGCTGGATATTCCCGCTGATGGCGACCCTGGCCGGGGTTTTCTCGGTAGCCTACTCGGTGCGTTTTATTCACGATGTATTTTTCAACGGCGAGCCTGTCGACTTGCCCAAGTACCCACCCCACGAACCGCCGCGCTATATGATTGTGCCGGTAGAAGTGCTGGTGGCCCTGTGTCTGCTGGTAGGCATACTGCCTAACTTTACCGTAGCGCCTTTTCTTGAAGCGGCAAGCCTTGCGGTACTGGGCGAGAACAAACCGGACTACCATATCGCCATCTGGCACGGCTTTAACCTGCCCCTGATAATGAGCATTGTCGCGACCGTGGGCGGGGTGATTATGTACACCCAGCGCTCGGGCCTGTTTGCCTTTTACGAGCGCAAATTCCGCCACGACGAGAAAATTGTATTCGAGTCGCGGGTGCAATTGTCCGTGCGCATCGCCCAGCTGTTTACCGACTTTGTGCAAAACAACTCACTGCAGCGCTATATGGCGTTACTTATCGGCGCCGCCGTGGTCGCTATTGCCTACTCGCTCTACCCCATGACCCAGCTGCAAGGCGTGCTTGGGGTGTCGGAGATCGAGCCGGTCAGCCTGTTGGCCGCCATTATTTTGATCGTAGGCGCGCTGGGTACGGTGCTGCTGCACCACAACCGCTTTGCCGCGCTGCTGCTGATGAGCGTGGTGGGTCTGGTGGTCTCGCTGATTTTCGTGCGCTACTCGGCGCCGGACTTGGCGCTAACGCAGATCTCGGTGGAAGTCGTCACCATTGTGTTGCTTATTTTGGCTCTTTATTTCCTACCGCAGTTAACGCCCAACGAATCGGGGGCCAAGCGTGTAGGCCGCGACATTGCCCTGGCGGCTGCCGCGGGTATCGGCATGGGTTTGATCACCTTTGCCATGATTACTCGACCCTATGAAACCCTGTCGGAATTTTATGTCGCCAACAGTGTGTCGGGCGGCGGTGGCGCCAATATTGTCAACGTCATTCTGGTGGACTTTAGGGGTTTTGATACCTTTGGCGAAATCACCGTGCTGGCAGTTGCGGCGGTGGGTATTTACGCCATGCTCAACGGCCTGCACCTACCCCTGCCCCAAGCCGATGGCGAGGGCCGGCGCTGGGATAAAGAACCCCACCCGTCCATCTTGGCGGTTATGGCGCGGATTCTTCTACCCCTGGCACTGATGGTGTCGGTGTACATCTTTTTGCGCGGCCACAATGCGCCGGGCGGCGGCTTTATTGCCGGGCTGGTGACAAGCGTGGCGCTGATTCTTCAATACGTGGCCTCGGGCACCGGTTGGATGCAAGAGCGCTTGAAGTGGAAATACCGCCGGGTAGCGGTATCCGGGGTGCTGATTGCCGCCATCACTGGCGTGGGCAGCTGGTTCTTCGGCTATCCGTTCTTAACCTCGACCTTCAGCCATATTCACTGGCCAGTAGTGGGCGATTTTGAACTGGCTTCGGCCATGGCATTTGATATCGGTGTGTACGTCACCGTGGTGGGCGCCACCATGTTGATACTGGCGCACTTGGGCAAGCTGGCCCAAACCAGCCATTCGCCGCGCCCGGCCACCAGCAAAGTTTATTCAAACACCGAAGTGACCAGAGGAGAGAACTGATGGAAATTCTGGTAGCCGTGGTGATTGCCGTACTCACCAGCTGCGGGGTGTACCTGCTGCTGCGCGGACGCACCTTCCCTATTATTCTGGGCCTGACACTGCTCACCTACGCTGTGAACCTGTTTATCTTTGTCTCCGGTCGCCTTAACCCGGGTAAAAGCACCATTATCGGGGTGGGAGAAGGCTATACCGATCCGCTGCCCCAGGCCCTGGTGCTTACTGCCATTGTGATCAGCTTTGCCATGACCGCTTTTGTCATGGTGCTGGCACTGCGTGCGCGTGCCGAGCTGGGCAACGACCATGTCGACGGGCGCACTAAGGTGGAGGACGTTAAATCGTGAGTCACCTGATTATCGCTCCGGTATTACTACCGTTACTCACCGCCATCTTATTGCTACTCGGCACTGGGCGGCCGCTGCGAGTACAGCGCAGCATCAGTTTTGTCAGCATTATTGCGCAACTGGGTGTTGCCATAGCACTGCTTGCCAGCGCCGCCGAGGGCAGTATCACCGTGTACGCCCTGGGCAACTGGGCACCGCCGTTTGGCATTGTGCTGGTGCTGGATCGATTAAGTGCCCTAATGGTATTTGTCACCGTGGTGTTGGCCTTTTTCAGCCTGTGGTATGCCGTGCGCGGCAACGACAAACCCGCCGACAGCTTGCACAGTGTGCTGCACTTCTTGCTGATGGGTGTGAACGGCGCATTCTTAACCGGCGACTTGTTCAACCTGTTTGTGTTCTTTGAGGTACTGCTAATTTCCTCTTACACATTGCTGCTGCACGGCGGCGGCGCGGCGCGCATTAAATCCGGCCTGCACTATGTACTGCTCAATTTAGTCGGCTCAAGCCTGTTTTTGATTGCCGCCGCACTTTTGTACGGCTTGACCGGCACCTTGAACATGGCGGACATGGCCGAGAAGGTGGCGCAAACCACCGCCGATGAAGCGCCGCTTATGAACGCCGCTGCGCTGTTGCTGCTGGTGGTGTTTGGCCTTAAGGCGGCCATGGTGCCGCTGTACTTCTGGCTGCCGCGCGCCTATGCATCGGCCTCGGCGCCGGTGGCGGCGATGTTCTGCATCATGACCAAAATCGGTATCTACTCGATTATCCGTATGTACACCATGGTGTTTGGCGATACCGCTGGCGTTGTCGCCAATTTGGCCGAACCCTGGCTCTGGCCACTGTCGCTGATCACCCTGGGTTTTGGCGTGGCCGGCGCACTGGCTGCGCGCGAGCTGCGCTTGCAAATTGCCTACTTGGTCGTGGTGTCTGTGGGTACTATGCTGGCGGGTATTGCGCTCAATACCGAACAGGCGCTGAGCGCCACCATGTACTATCTGGTGCACTCAACTTGGGTGTGCGGTGCGCTGTTTTTGCTGGCCGATCTTATCGTTCGCCAGCGCGGAGCAGCGTCTGACCGCATTATCATCGGCCCTGCCCTGCGCCAACCGGTAAAACTGGGAGCGCTGTTTTTTATCGCTGCCGCCGCGGTCATCGGCATGCCACCACTGTCGGGCTTTGTGGGTAAAGTCATGCTAATGCAGGCGGCCACCACCGACGAGCGCACCTTCTGGCTCTGGTTTATGTTGCTGGCGGCGGGCTTTGTCACCATCACCGCATTAAGCCGCAGCGGCAGTACCATTTTCTGGCGTACTGAAAATCGGGTTGCCAAAGCAGAAAAAGCCGACCGCGGCGCGCTGCTGGCGGTAATTACCATGCTGGCACTGTCGCTGGCGCTGTCATTCGGCGGCAATGCCGTGGTGCAGTACACCGACGCATTAGCCCAGCAATTGAAAAACCCGAGCATTTACACCGAGGCTGTTCTCAGCCACAAAGCCATTCCGGGGGTGCACCATGAGTAGTCTTGCCGGTAAAAAGCTCTTTCCCCACAAGCTGCTCAGCGTGTTTATGCTGGGCCTGTGGCTTTTGATAAACAACACCATTGCCCCCGGCCACTGGGTACTGGGGTTACTGCTCGCCTGGGCCATTCCGTTTTTCACCCAAGCTTTCTGGCCCCAGTCTATGGTCATTAATAAACCCCTGCTGGCGCTGCGATTTTTGCTGCTGGTACTGTGGGATATATTAATTGCCAATGTGCAAGTGGCCTTTTTGATTATGGGCTCGCGGCAAAAGCTGAACCCGGCATTTATGCGTATTCCGCTGGAGTTAAAGCAGGACTTCACCATCACCATGCTGGCTAACACCATCTCGCTCACCCCCGGCACCGTATCGGTGGATTTGCAAATGGAAGAGGGTTACCTGCTGGTGCACGGCCTGCACATTGACGATATCGACCAGGCCATAGCGGACATTAAGAACCGCTATGAAAAGCCGTTAAAGGAGATTTTCGAATGCTCCAATCCGTAATCCAAATCACCATGTTTATTATCGGTTTAGCCTTGGTGCTAAACCTGTGGCGCCTGTGCATCGGCCCCACCATGACCGACCGCATACTGGCGCTGGATACCATGTACATCAACTCCATCGCCATGCTGATCGTGTTCGGCATGCACGAAAAAAGCACCCTGTACTTCGAGGGCGCACTGCTGATCGCAGTGATGGGCTTTGTCGGCACCGTAGCACTGTCCAAATACCTGTTGCGCGGCGACATTATCGAGTGAGGCACCTATGAGTTTTGCAACCGAAGTGGTTATTTCCCTGTTTCTGTTTGTCGGCGCCTGCTTTGCCCTGGTGGGCTCACTCGGCCTCGCCCGCCTACAGGACTTTTTTATGCGCCTGCACGGCCCCACCAAAGCCACCACCCTGGGCGTAGGCGGTATGGTCATAGGCTCAATTATATTTTTCAGTGCCGGTGAGCACGAACTCAGCCTGCACGAGCTGCTGATCGCCTTGTTCCTGTTTATCACCGCCCCGGTAAGTGCGCATATTGTTGGGAAAGCGGCGCTGCACCGGCAGTTGCCCTGTGAAGAGCGGACTAGGAACGTACCCTGGGCGGATAACGAGAAGGATTCGGTGGATATTAATTAAGTGAGTGATGGGGAATGGGGGACGGTTTACGGGGAACGGAAAAGACGCTGAACGCTGAACGCTGAACGCTGAACGCTGAACGCTGAACGCTGAACGCTGAACGCTGAACGCTGAACGCTGAACGCTGAACGCTGAACAACAGTGTATTGCGCGTAGCAACCTAAAATGGAAGCACCGAACAACCTATTTCTTTAGTACTGAGATACCGTAAACGACCTCTTTACCAAGACGTTTTACAATACTACCTAGCTCATTCCAAAAGCGGTTGTTACTCTTTTTTCTCCTTTCTGGAAGGTGGGAAGTCAAGTCAATATCGCTTTTACCGGACTTACCGACAGGTGTGGTTTCATAAACTAAAGCATTTGCAGAGGAGGTGTCATGACCACCCCTTTCATAAATGACAATTCATCAAAGGCTTACCAAACGAGAAAAGCTCGACCTTAAAAGACAAAGACTGGCATATATCATAAAGCTTTTGAACACCCTCGCCGGATCCTTCGTATCGGCTGGCTCTAAAGGTTTGCTCAACTATATAAAAGCTTCACTAAAGCTTGAGCGATCAAAAATGCTAAGCCAAAAACTAGAATGTATATGTAGGGAGCAGTTTTCTTCCCAACAGGACGGCACTTTTCCCCATTAAGCCAATGGTAGATATAACGTCCACCACACAGCGCTATCGTAGAAACGACACATACCCCCAAATATATAACGTAATGAATAACGTTTCGGCGAGAAAAAGCTTCGACAAAGCCACCTCCCTCATTCCAAATCAACAAATCTTTCGCCACAACTGAAAAGATCAACAAAAAAAGAATGAGAAAAGCCCAGACATAATCTCGCACAATCAAATTTTCCAGTAACTTATTTGATAGTTAATTGCAGTGGTCAAGTATTTTCTGTCCAGCCTTCAGCATCCGTTCAAAGGCGGGGTCTTTGCTAGTAAGAAAAAATACGGCTTTAAATCGCAAGCAGTCCATGTGGCGACACGCGGCACTAGCATTGTTACGCCACCATGCTAGCACCACGGATCGATCGTGTTTTGTTATTGCACTTGGTAAACCACCTGCGACTGAAGATGCTCGGTGATAGCTGCAAGCGTATCCCTCTGTCGGTTGATGATCTCTGGCTCACACACATTAGCAGGCGTGGTATCAACAATCGAACGGTTTACCCTTAGTGTGCCTCCGTCTAATTCATAAGCCGCCGAAAACTCAATATTGTTTTCAGCGATCTGATAGTCATCAGGCACAGCAAGGATTTTAACGTTATCCGGAATCCGATAAACCAGAGATTCCTTCGAAATTCCATTTCCGCAAGAAACGGAGTAACCCTGGATAGGCTCTGCCCACGAGCCAAGAAAGCTAAAAATAGCCGCCGGCGAAGGAGCCATAGCATGAGGAACAAAACCTCCAGCGCCTTGACTTAAAAACACATCGGGCTTTCGAAATGTCACCGTGTAGCTGTAGCTATCTGACAAAGGGTCTTCATCAAGCACTTCAATGTCACCCTCCCCCTTCTGGGTGCCGGAGCTGAACATTCTTTCCATGATTTGGTTTTTATGTTGCTCTGTCAGCTGCCGCCATGATGAGCGCATATTTGCAGAAGGAAGACCTTTTAGCTCAACAGATACATTGCCGCTGACCCATCCCCCTGCTTCGAGGGTCATTTCACTATAAAGCTTTTGCGAATAATTTTCAGGTTTTGCCGCTGGAGTTCGCTTGTTGGGGCGGTGCTCTCCCACTAAGATGACAGGTTTATCCTGAATAGACCGAGGAATGAGCCCAAAGGGAATATCTTTAGGAGTAGGGTCGACAAATAAATCCCACATTGGCAAGTAAATAATCGCGTGATTAACGACGCTAATTCTTGCAGGATCGTTTAGTGAATAATTTGAGCCGGAGTTTACCAGTGCTTGAGTCGCCTCAATATCAACCGCTTTCAAAAGCGCTTGAAGCAGGGTTGCCTTGTCTTTACAGTCCCCCATCTTGTTGTCGAGGATAACATCCATATCCCTCGGAACCACAGCGCCAACACCAATGCAATTTCCCGCGTAAGATATGTTCTTTGCTACCCAATCGTATAAAATTCGCGCCTTTTTCCAGGGGTCTTCTTCCCCTTCGGTTAGTGACTCAGCCAAGTCTTTTACCCGATTAATGGGCTTGGCTTTAGGAAGCGCACGCTTGCCATAGGCATCGGCGACTTGCTGGTAACTTTCGTAAGTTGAAAACGCGAAACCGGGCATGGACTTTTCGTCAAAGACGCTATAGTCCTGGCGATCACTCTTCAGAGGTTTTGGGTTCTTGTATGCAATTTGGATAACCTTACGGTCCTTTTCGACTTTACTGTCGATCTTGACGTCGCGGTGATCCGTGTGCAAAATAAGAGCATCTGGGATGTTGAGTGTTACAGAGACCTTCTCGTAGGGTGTCTCGGGCCAGTAAACGCTGGAAAGAGCAAAGTAACCAGGGAAAAGCGGCTCTGTCTGCGTTCGCTTCGTCTTAACATAGACAGAATCGCCTACTTCCAGATCGGGGAAAACGATAGTAATACTCGCCCGGTCCGAGAACGCAGGGCCGCCATCCCCCCGGCCTTTATTGATTCTCTCCTGGTAGTTGTCTTGAGGAACCGCGACGCGTGAGCCATCTGCCTTAAGGGTAAATGCTTCCAGAACCTCGAAGGTTTCCATGCTCGTGCTGTACGAAAAGCGCCGGCGTTTTAAATTCTCTAAAGCGGGCTCCTTCAAAACTTTGGTAGAGATCGCCGTGACATCCGTAAACGTAAAATCTTCGTTGACGGTGACCGTTTTATCCAACTGCAAAACCGTGCTTATTAGCTCTAGGTACTCAACATCTTCATCTTTCGCCAAGCATAAAGCTGACGTCATCAAAAGCATAAGACAGCAGGTTAGTTTATGTATCAACTTCATTCCTTTGCTCCTTGTCAATGACAATATTGACGCACTGAGTGCGCCTGTTAACGCGCAGCGCTAATCAACTGAGGGGAAAGCTGGCTTTCTGAGCACTGCAAAACCAGGGATAACGGCCGTGCAGATCTGGGGCCATCTGAATAAATCGGGGGGGCGACTTGTTGGTCGTTTGGTATCCACGACCTGGGGAGTTTTGCCTTTATTTAAACTTAGCATGTTCTCTTTGACCGCCCTGTCAGGTTATTAGCGTCACAGCCCGTTGCAGTGTAAGGGCTGGGAGAATCACAGGCAATATTTATATCCATTTTCCTCAAGCATGCAGAATTCACGACATTAAAAGATGCTATGCCGAGCTAGGCCAGCTACCACACCCGGCCTAACGACGCCTTTACAGTTTCGCCAATAAAAATCTGCGGCTCCGAATGCTCAAACTCGTCTTCCGCTTCCCACTCTTCAATGACTTTTTTGGCTTTCTCAAACGCGTTCACAAAGCCGTCCGCTTCAGGCAGGGATTGTTCAAAATACGCGCGGCCAAAGTAGGTCATGGTATCGGCATCACCACAGCCAAAGCTGGTGCGATCGGCGCGGGCAGCGGTCATCACCAAATGGTTAGGTGCTTTTAGGGCTTCTATAAAACCACCGGAGTAACAGGCAGAGATCATCAGCACCTTGGGGTTTTCCTTTAATGGCGTAAGCATTGCGGCGAGATCTTCCGGGGTAATGTCGACAAAGTCGTAGCCGGGTGCTTCTAGCGAGAACTCGTGCTTGGCAGAGCCGTGACTTGTAAGGTAGAGCAGCAGAATATCCTCTGGCTGCATTTTCTTGCCCAGCTCAGAAACGACTGCTTGTAAGTTGGCGCGAGTCAGTAATGGTTGCTGCGCACTGGTGGCGGGATTGTTACTGAACAAGGCGATCTTGTCGCTGCGAATATTTTTCTGTTGCAGCGTTTCGGCAATGGTTTGCGCCTCAAGGTAGAACACTTTTTGCGTACCATCCCCTGCACCTATAAGGGCGAATAGATCTACCTCACCTGGCTTAGAGGGCGTTAGCGCATTAAGACTTTGCCGCAGAATGTCTGACTGAGCAAACACCGCCTGCTCCAACGCCATTTTTTGTGCGCGGCGCTCGGCGGCACTCAACGGCTCGCCAATAAAGCTACCCCAGCGCCACTTGCCCGCCTGTTCGACTTTGCCACTGGCAATATCAACACGCTCGCCATAACCGTGAAAAACGCCGGATTTAAATTCACCGGTATAGCGAGTTTCGCCATCTTCCCAAATACCATGGCCCTCAAAGCGCCAGGATTTAAACTCTCCGGCGTACTCAATACCCTCGCTGTCTTTGTAAGTGCCAAGACCGGTCAGCTCACCATGAACAAATTCACCGGCATAAGCGCCTTCGGGCGAGGCGTAGATACCATCGCCATGAAAAATATCATCCTTAAATTCGCCGGTATAACTTACTTCGTCCGGGCCCAGCCATTCGCCCGTCCCGTTTAGCAAACCCCGCTCAAACCGGCCGCGAAACACCTCGCCCGATTCAGTAACCAGCTCGCCCTGGCCGTGAATAACCCCTTCTTGTAATTCGCCGGTGTAAACATCGCCGTTGGGCCACTCAATTCTGCCTTCACCATTCATCAAGCCGCCGCTAAGCTCGCCTGAGTATGACGATCCGTCGGGCAAGGGGTAATCCTCAACACTGGTGGCGTTAAGGTGGCTACAGGCGGCCAACACCAATAGCAGAGGGCACAAAAGAAGTTTAGACATTACTGACAGGGGACTCCGGTGAGTAGACTGAGTGATTCTAACGCCTCTTGGGCCAGCTCGCGCCCGGGCAAGCTGTGGCTAATGGTTTTCTTGCCGCCGCTTCGCAGCTCGGCTTTTATTTTGTAGTAAGTGGTGTGTTTGTTGCCGGTGCTGGATGAGTAGCTTTCATCGATAAACAATTTGGTAATTTCGCTGCGCGGAGTGTGCTTATTCCCCAAACTCAGGCCCAGTATACGGCGGCGAGTAATCAGTTCGGTGCGGTCGATGCGTACATCCAAACTGGAGCAGAGCGAATAGAGCCCGCCGAAAAACATAGGCAAACCGATAAGCGCAAAAATCCATTCGGGGAAACCGTCCGCATCTAGCCACAAGCCGATACCGGAAAATATTGCCCCCATTAAAATCAACACCAGCATAGTGCTTAAGTTTCGAAAGGCCGGATAATGCAATATCACCCCGCCGGGCACCTGACGAATATCAAACAAATCTTCCAGTAATTGCTCGCGCTGCTGCGCCATTTCCGGATGCTGACTGCTGACAGTAATAGCCCCCAATTGCTGGGCCTTGTCGCCAGTGGCGAATACAGGTATTTCGTAGTTGCGATCAAAATCCGCGCCGGGCAACTCGCATTTAATGTTTACCCGCCACAAGTGGTAGCGGTTTCCCGGAGGCTCGGATTCGGGCAGCCCCTCGTCCACCTCAAACAACCACTCTACGCGGGTGCCGTGAGCGCTGCGTGAGGTCTGGGCAATGCCCTCGCTCTGCCATACCATGGACTCGCGCCGCTTGCGGTTTTTACCCGAGCCCGTGTAGTAACTGTGCAAGCACTGCAAAGTCACGGCAAAGCTATTATCCGGCTGGTAGGGCAAGGCCACCTCCAGCGCGCCGCCTACCTGCCCGCCAATAGCGCCAGGGTAAGGGTCTAAGGTCACGGGCGCATGGCCAAAACGGCGCCAAGCCAGGGTCAGCTTGATCGCCCAGAACACAATGCCCGCCCCCACCAGGGGAAATAAAAGTGCTAACCAGGCGGCATGATTACCCCCCAAGGCTTCACCCACCGCGCCAATGGCCGCCGGGAGGCTAATAAGATTCCAAAAGGCGGCAAACACCCACAGCGCCCACATCCCGGTTTTGCCATCGCTTTTAATGGTCGGGCTCGCCCAATCATTACGCGACAACCAGGGTTTTTCCTGGGCCTCAAACTCAGAGACATCGGTTTTATCGGGACGGGCGATAAACACATAGGCCCACATGCCTAAACCCACCCCGCCAAAGAGCAACACGAACAAGCCTTTAAATAGAATTAAGCTTAAGCGCAGTTCGCGATTCAGCACAGCCTGCTCCGGCTGTTGTGGGTTAACCCAGGCGGTGACGGTCGAGCCGTTGCGCTCGGCGCGCTCCAGCGGCCCGATCACCCGCTGGTGGTAATCGCCCACATTGTCCGAGCCCGAGCTGATGCCCACACGATTGCCCGTGTAGTTTTGCCCCTGATACTGGTAGCGATAAGTGGCGTGCAGGCTGTAAGTGGTAGAATCGTCGGAGCGGTGGCTTTTCATTTCGGCGCTTACAATCTGCGCCTGCACTGGCTCCCAACTTTTCATTGCCGTCCACTGGGCCAACTGAGGCACAATACCCCAAAACAGAAAACCTAAACCCACCGCCGCAAAGGGCGCGCCAAACAGAAATAACACCCAGCGTTCTTTTAATTTTTGTAGCATCCGTTCCCCCAAACTTGATCAAAGCCGCGCAAGCCACCATTATGCGCAAAACCTTGTAACGGAATAAGTTATGGCCCGCATTATAGCCATTGTTGAAGACGAGCAGGCCATCGCCGACAACTACCGCGATGCCTTTACCCGCCTGGGCTACCAGGTTGAACACTATTTGGATCGCCCCAGTGCGCAAGCCGCCTTCCGCCGCGCGCTGCCGGATTTGGCGATTATCGACGTGGGCTTGGGGGATGAGATTGAAGGCGGCTTTGAGCTGTGCCGCGATCTACGCAGCCGCGCCCCCGAGCTGCCCATTGTGTTTTTGACCGCCCGCGACGACGAGTTTGATGTGATCTCGGGGTTGCGCCTGGGCGCCGATGACTATTTAACCAAAGATATCAGCCAGCCCCATATGCTGGCGCGCATTAATGCGCTGTTTCGCCGCATAGACGCGCTGCGCCAGCCGGTCAATGAAGACGACACCCTAACCCGCGGCCCGCTCGCAATTAACCTGTCGCGCATGAGCGTGCACTGGCAAGAACATCCTGTGGATTTAACCGTAACCGAGTTCTGGATTCTGCACGCTCTGGCGCGCCATCCTGGGCATGTAAAAAATCGCCAACAGCTGATGGATGCGGCGAACGTTGTGCTGGATGACAACACCATTACCTCGCACATTAAACGTATTCGCCGTAAGTTTGCGGCTATAGACCCCAGCTTTGAGCGCATTCAAACCGCCTACGGCATGGGGTACCGCTGGCAGGGCGAGGCGTGAAGCTCACCCGGCAGCTAGCGCTGGTATCTCTGGCCGCGCTTATTTTGCCCTGGGCGGCCCTGCAATCACTGCATATCTTTGACAACTTGCTGCGCGAGGGGCAAACCGCCGCGCTGCAGGCTACCGCCAATGCCATTGCCGCGCGCCTGGGTGGCGATAGCCAATTGCTAACTCGCGCGGGCCTCGGCACCAACCCGGCCACCGACCGCAGTCGCGAGCTGTACGTACACTCCCTGCCCTCGCCACCGCAGCTAGACGGCCGCGCAGCCGATTGGTCCACCTACCCGCTGGCGCCATTGGCGTTAACCTCCTCCGACGGGCCACAAGTGCAGTTGCGCGCGGGCTTGTACCGCAACAAGCTCTACCTGCTGCTGCAGGTGGCCGACCCCAAACGCCAGTTTCATCGCCAAGGCAGCGACCAGCTCGCCAGTGGCGATCACCTGGCGCTGTTCGCCGGCGAGGCGACAAACGAGCGCTACTACGCTATTCGCGCCCCCCTGCCAGGCGAAGTACAAGCCCTGTATCGCGACAGCGCCGGGCTGGCACAAACAGACTATCGAATTCGCGGATTCTGGCACGAAACCGACGGCGGCTATGCCGTGGAACTGTCGATGCCTGCGGGCTGGGCACAGAACCGATTGGCCGTCTCAGCGGTGGATAAATCACCCGCCGGGGTTAGCCATACAGGCACGCTGGGCGAACTGGCGCCTTTGGTCGGAGGCACAGACCCCGGGGTCTTACCCGATACCTATGGGCGCTTGGTGTCAGACTCTGCTTCACTCAATCAGGCACTAAAGGCCTTTAGCGATGCCAACCTGCGTATCAGTGTGCTGGATAAGCATCAGTGGCTGAGGGGCCAGAGCGGCGCTTTGAGACAAAGCCCGGGCTCACCCGCTACCCCCTGGTACCTGCGCTTGCTTAAGCCGCGCCGCACTCTGCCCGAATGGCAGGATTTTGCCTCGGGCCAGTGGCCAAATATGGATGAGGGGCAAACCCAGGCCCACTGGTATCGCCATGGCAACGCCGACATCGCCCAGGTGAGTGCGCCCGTGTATCGCAACTGGCCCGAGAGCGGCGCGGTAGAGTCTCAGCGTGCCGGCCTGGTGGTGGTCGAGCAGCGCATTAACCCCTGGCGGATTATCGACAACCGCGCCGCACGCAATTTACTGGGGCTTACCCTGGGTGCGGGCTTAGTGTTACTGGCGCTCTTGGTAGGTTACGCCCTGTGGCTGAGCCTGCGTATCCGGCGCCTGTCGCGTGCGGCGCAACTGGCAGAAGACAACCGCGAAGCGCTCAACCAAACCCTGACGCAGTGGCCTAGTTATCGCGTGAATGACGAACTGGCCGAGCTGTCGGATCAGTACCGGCAACTATTGGAACAGGTGCGCGCCCACACCGATTACCTGAAAACACTCACCAGCAAGCTCGCCCATGAACTTCGCACCCCACTGGCGGTGGTCAACAGCTCACTGGATAATCTGCACCACAGTCACGACCCGGCCCCCTACATTCAGCGCGCGCGCCAGGGCACCCAACGCTTAAGCAGCCTGGTCAACGCCATGACCGAGGCCTCGCGCATGGAGGCCAGCATTGCCAGCGCCGAGCGCGAAGAAATTGATCTGGCGCAGCTTTTAAGTGATATGAGCGCGGCGTATCAAGACGCCTACCCCAACCAGCGCTTTACCTGCGAGATAGAACCCCACTCGGCGGGTGCCTACCACTGCGCGGTTGCTCCCGAGCTATTAGTGCAACTGCTGGACAAACTGGTGGACAATGCCACCAGTTTCAGCGCCGATAACACCACAATAACCCTTCGCCTTGGTCGTGCCGACAACCCAGAGCCGCAACTGCTGCTCTCGGTTCACAACCAGGGGCCGCCGCTGCCAGCCGAGCTTGAAGGCCAGCTGTTTAATTCGTTAACGTCCTCGCGCCCGCAAAGCGGCGATAAACAACTGCACCTGGGGCTGGGGCTTTATATTGTCGATTTGATCGCGCGCTACCACGAGGCGAAGATTTGGGGCGAAAACATCGATGGCGGCGTGACTTTTTATCTGTTGTTGCCTATAAAAGCGCCAAAACTGGTGCCTAAACGCACAGAAGATAGTTGACACAGGCTGCCAAACCGGTAAAATGCCGCGTCTTTTAAGGGGCCAGACAAGCGTACAAGCGGCCTCGAATAAACCAGATTTTTGAAATTTAGATAGGAGCAACACGGTGGCAAATTCACCTCAAGCCAAAAAACGTGCACGCCAGAACGAAAAAGCTCGCAAGCACAACGCCAGCCTGCGCTCCATGGTGCGCACCTACTTGAAAAAAGTGGATGCCGCCATTGCAGCAGGTGATGTAGAACAAGCCAAAACCGCCTACGCAGCAGCCGTACCGGTTCTGGATCGTGTGGCAGACAAAGGCGTTTACCACAAGAACAAAGCCGCTCGTCACAAGAGCCGCATGAACGCCAAAATCAAAGCACTGGCCTCTTAAGAGTCTTACTGCTTCAAAAAAACCGGCTTCGGCCGGTTTTTTTGTGCCTAGAAAATACCGGGACACGGATAACGGCAAACGGGTAACGGAAAATCAATGCGCTTTAGCGCAGCATATCGCTCTCCGTTTCCCGTTCCCCACACCCCGCCACTTTCGCAAAACCGTCACCCCACTGCCACAAAACAGTCAAAAAGCTCACGTATAACACCCCCATCGCTAATCGTTGAGGGATACTTATGCTGCCGCGTGAACACTACATCAAACAGCCTTTTTACGGGTTAAGTGATCTTAATAACGCCAGTGATCTGACCAGCGCGCAAATGCGCCTGATCAAAAAACACGGGGCCCTGATCACCGCACTGCTAAACGATGAAGTGCTCAACCCCAACCTGGCGGATTTACGCCTGGTAAAAATTGTCACCAACAAAAGCGCCCCCACCACCCCGGTGGAGCAAGCCTGGTTGAAATTCGAATCCCTGCGCGAGCAGGCCGCCACCAAGCCGACCAAGAAGCTGAAAAAAACGGCTTAATCCCGCCGTTGGCTGCAGCGCCTTTCGGGCGCTGCAGATTTTCCCTCCCCCCATTACGATTCTTTAGTACCGCCTCTTAGTCAGGGGTAGATTTTCTCCTAACAAGCCAATATGATAGCGCTATCATTTAGCGTGGCAGCAAGGTCACCGAGATAACAACAAAGAGCGGAGACAAATGTGAATCAGACTAAGCCCACCGACAGGCTGGCCAAACTCAGCTGGCGCGAGCGCATTGGCTATGGCCTTGGCGACGCCGGCTTTAACTTTTACTGGGCGATTATCGGTTCCTACCTTATTTTCTTTTACACCGATATCTTTGGCATCAGCGCCGCCGCCGCAGCCACCATGGTGACTATCACCAAAATCGTCGACGCCTTTACCGACCCGGCAATGGGCGCGATAGCGGATAAAACCAATACCCGCTGGGGCAAGTTTCGCCCCTACCTGTTGTTCGGCACCTTGCCCATGATGGGCGCCGGCCTGCTCACCATGACCACCCCTGACTTAGACGAGGGCGGCAAGCTGATCTGGGCCTACGCCACGTACATGATTTTAATGCTGACTTACACCGTATTAAACATGCCCTACAACTCGCTTTCGGGGGTGCTGACCGCCGACGCCCAGGAGCGCAACACCCTCAACAGCACGCGTTTTTTCTTCGCCTACTTTACCGGCATTATTGTCGGCGCCCTAACGCCCGATTTAGCCGAATACTTTGGTGGCGGCGACCGCTACAACCCAGTGGGCTGGCAAATCACCATGAGCATTTACGCGGTGATTGCCTCTATTTTGTTTGTGGTTACCTTTGCCACCACCAAAGAGCGTATCAGCCCTCCGCCAAAGCAAAAGTCCGAGCCGTTAAAAGACTTAAAAACTCTGCTGACCTGCAAGCCCTGGATTATTATTTTTATTCTCGCCATGGTGATTATGACCACCTTCACCCTGCGCGGCAGCTCGGCCACTTACTATTTTAAATACTTTGTTGAGCGGCCCGACCTACTGGGCGCCTTTGTCGGCCTGCAGGTACTGGGACTTATGATCGGCGCCATGTCCGCCTCTACCCTCACCCGCTATATCGATAAAGTAAAACTGCTGATGGTGTTAATGGGTATTGTCAGCGTGCTTTGTTTTGCCTTCGCTTTTGTACCCAAGCCTCAGGCACTGGGCGTGGTAGACATTAACGAGACCAAGCAGACCCAGCTGAGCGCCGGTGATTTACTCGGCGAGCCCCACCAAAGTGGCGACACCTACACCTGGACTCGCTACGAAAATGTGTTTTGGATTATTAAAAATCGCATTGAGCTGCCGCAAACAGGCACGCAACTGGATACCACCGATTACGCCAGCGACACCCTGAGCGTAATTCGCACCCGCGCCGATGGCAGCGAGCTAGACAGCGCCAGCTGGCCGCCTGAACTGGTACTGATGTTTGTACTGAGTATGCTGATTAGCCTGGCACTTGGGCCCAAGGCGCCCATTACCTGGGCCATGTACGCCGATGTAGCCGACTACAACGAATGGAAAACCGGTCGCCGCGCCACCGGCATGACATTCTCAGCCACCACCTTTTCACAGAAGCTCGGCAGTGCCGCGGGCTCAGCGATCATGTTGTCGGTGCTGGCGGCACTTGGCTACCAGGCCAATCAGGTGCAGTCAGACGCATCCCTGGAAGGCATTGTGTATATGCAGACTTTGGCTCCGGGTGTGTTTGCGTTTATCGCGATTATCGCCCTCACGTTTTACGATTTAACCGGCGACAAGCTCGCGCGCATTCAGCAAGAGCTGGCCGAGCGACAGAGTTAACACGAAACATCCTTGACCGGTGACCACTGAGCAAACCGTCACCTTGCTTGAGCGTCTGAAGTAGCGACGCTCTTTTTTTATTTAATGTTGCACACGATTGAGGACACTATGCTAAGCCCCTCCGCCGATGGTCATTACTACCACTTAAAAAGCCCTAGCCTGATGCCCCGTGCGGCCGGTTTTTTATGGAATAAAAAAATGATGATTCAAATGAACTGTCGCGGATACGCCGTCGCTCAGTTTATGCAACCGGAACCGGCTAAGTATGCCTACGCCCCAAACCTTGAGGCGAAAACTTTTATGCAGCCCGAGCAGCCTTACTACGCGCACCACCCGGGCCGTTTTTTTTATATTAAAGACGAAGAAACAGGCAAGATATTCTCAGCTCCCTATGAGCCGGTGCGCAACCAAAACAGCAAATTCTGTTTCTCACCGGGCAAAACCGATATTCGCTGGACCATTACATGCAGCGACTTGGAAGTTAATTTACGCCTCGCCCTACCGGTGGATGATGTCGCAGAGCTGTGGGAAGTGGGTGTGAAAAACCTCGGGGAGCAAGCCCGCAATATCAGCCTGTACCCCTATTTTACCCCGGGTTACATGAGCTGGATGAACCAGAGCGCCGAATACAGCCCCGAGCTGCAGGCAGTGGTTGCCAGCTGCGTAACGCCCTACCAAAAATACCCAGACTATTTTAAAAACCAGCACTTTAAAGACAAAACCTATTTGCTTGCTGAGAAAAAACCCGACGCCTGGCAGGTGCAGCGTGAAGCATTTGAAGGCGAAGGCGGGCTGCACAACCCCGACGCTGTACAGCAAGACTTGCTGCCCTGCGACGACTCGCGCTATGAACCGCCCCTGGCCGCGCTGCAGTACCGCTTATGTTTGGCGGCGGGCGAGCCCCAAACCTACCGCTTTGCCTTTGGCCCCGCTAAAGACGAGGCCGAAATAAAACAAATACGCGATCGATACCTAAGCGAAGCCGGTTTTTCTCAGGCCCAGAAGGATTACCAAAATTACATCGGCGAAGGCGAAGGGGTTCTGCACATCGACACCCCCGATGAAGGACTGAACAACTTTGTTAACCACTGGCTGGCGCGGCAAGTTTATTATCACGGCGATGTAAACCGTCTGACCACCGACCCGCAGACACGCAACTACCTGCAGGACAATATGGGCATGAGCTATATCAAGCCCAAGGTTGCCCGTCACGCCTTCTTGCACGCATTGAGTCAGCAGGAAGATTCGGGCGCTATGCCCGACGGCATACTGCTGCACGAAGACGCCGAATTAAAATACATCAACCAGGTGCCCCACACCGATCACTGTGTGTGGTTGCCCGTGTGCCTAAAAGCTTACCTGGACGAAACCGGCGACTTTGCTTTGTTAAACGAAACGGTAGGCGGCTCTGACGGTAAAACCCTAAGCGTCGCCGAACGCATTAGCGCCGCCATGAGCTGGCTGTTGCAAGCGCGCGATGAACGCGGCCTGTCCTACATCGCCCAGGGCGATTGGTGCGACCCCATGAATATGGTGGGCTATAAGGGCAAAGGCGTGTCTGGCTGGCTCAGCGTCGCCACCGCCTACGCACTAAATCTATGGGCGGACATCTGCGAGCAAAACAATATTGAAACCCCACAGGATTTTCGCGCAGGGGCGGATGAAATAAACGCGTCGGTGAACCAACACCTGTGGGATGGCGACTGGTACGGTCGCGGCATCACCGATGACAATGTCACCTTCGGCATCAGCAAAGACAAAGAGGGCCGCATATTCCTCAACCCACAAAGCTGGGCCATACTCGCCGGCACCTGCTCGAATGAGCAGCGTGCAAAAATGATAAAGGCAGTGGAGGAACAATTAGAAACCCCCTACGGCGTCGCCATGCTCGCCCCCGCCTTTACCGCCATGCGCGACGACGTGGGCCGAGTCACGCAAAAACACCCGGGCTCGGCCGAGAACGGCTCGGTCTACAACCACGCCGCCATTTTTTATATCTACAGCCTCTACACCATCGGCGAAGCCGACCGCGCCTATAAGCTGCTGCGTCAGATGATCCCCGGCCCGGACATGCAAGACTTTGCGCAGCGCGGGCAAATGCCTATTTATATCCCCAACTATTACCGGGGTGCTTATTACCAATACCCCCGAACCGCGGGATGCTCTAGCCAGCTGTTTAATACTGGCACAGTTAGCTGGGTGTATCGCTCGCTGGTGGAAGGGTTGTTTGGATTAAAAGGCGATGGGGAAGACTTGGTGGTCGAACCGAATTTACCGGGCGATTGGGATCAGGCATCGGTCACACGCATGTTCCGTGGCGCTACACTAAAAGTCACCTACCGCAAAAGCAACGCGTCAACGGACTTAACCGTAAGCCTGAACGGTATAGAACAACCAGACAACCGAATTAAAAATTTGCAGCAAGGTAAAACCTATCAGGTGGCTGTGACACTCGGACGCTAAACCGGCTGCGCGATCACATCAGCGTTATAGTAAAAATGACCAAAACACGCTAGAGTTGGCTGTAAGTACACAATAATAGTGATAATACGGTCCTGTTTATGCTGACACGCTTACTCCACCTGATATTGATCGCCACCCTTTCTGTGTTTACCGCTACCAGCATTACCGCCTGTGGCGGTGGAGGGGGTGGCGGCACGACCGCCGCTCCACAACCAGATCCTGAACCACAACCTGTCCCAGAGCCAGAGCCAGAGCCAGAGCCAGAGCCAGAGCCAGAGCCAGAGCCAGAGCCAGAGCCAGACAATGAGATCCCCGCTGGGGGCAGTTTGTTAATAACCGATTCACCCGCTACAGACTTTAATGTCTGGAGCGGCGATTTTAACGGACCTGTGGGCTCGGCCGAGACGGTCGGCGCCGAGCACGAGGCTTTCTCGCAGGCAGTCCGCGTCAATGTCACCAACCCCGCCGGAGAATTTTTTAACGGTCAGGTGCAGTACCCCACCGTCAGCGACGTAAGCAATGGCGATACCCTGCTAGTGCATTTTTATTTCCGCTCGGTGGAAAATATGGAAGAAACCGGGGCGGGGTTTGCCACTGTGTTTCTTGAAGGGCCCAGCCCCGACTACACCAAATACATGAGCCGCGAAATCAGTAACACCGGCGAGTGGCAGGAATTTTTTATTCCGGTGGAAATGAACGGCGCCGAGCAGGCGGGCGAGTTGCGTTTAAACATTGGTTTTGGCGCGGGTGACCGGCCGCAGGTATTTGAAGTTGCCAATGTCACCCTGCTCAATTACGGCGACAGTTTAACTGCCGACGATTTGCCCGGCACCGCCCTAAGCTACGGCGGGCGCGAGGCCGACGCTCCCTGGCGCGCCGAAGCCGCCGACCGGATTGAGCAGCACCGCAAAGGCGATTTTACGATTACCGTCACCGATAATGGCGCGCCGGTTGAGGGCGCCGAGGTCGAGGTAAACTTTGAACGTCACGGCTACCACTTTGGCTCGGTCATTGTCGGCAACATCCTCTTGGGCGAAGGCAGCGACAGCGAACAATACCGGCGAACGGTGCTGGACATGTTTAACCAAAGCGGCCCCGAGAACGACCTAAAATGGGCGCCCTGGATTGGCGAATGGGGCAACGACTTTAACCAGAACACCACCCTTAGCGCCTTGCAGTGGTTGCAGGATAACGGCCTATACACTCGCGGGCATGTGATGGTGTGGCCCTCTAAACGCAACCTGCCCAACCTGATGCAACCCTATTTACCCGAAGGTGACCCGGCCAGTGCCGACCCGGCGGCCGAGCAGTTAGTGCTGGACCATATTGACGATATCGCCAGCTCAACAGCCAGCGTGGTGCAGGAGTGGGACGTACTCAACGAGCCCTACGACAACCACTACCTGATGGACGCCTTCGGCGACGAGGTCATGGTGGATTGGTTTAATCGAGCCCGCAGCCACTTGCCCAACCACAAGCTGTATATTAACGATTACTCCATCCTCTCTGGTGGGGGCCGCAACACCCCGCACCAAAATCACTACCAACAGACCATTCAGTTTTTAGTGGATGAGGGTGCAGCGATTGATGGTATTGGCTTGCAGGGCCACTTTGGCAATAGCCCTACCGACCTGCCCCGAGTTTACGAGATAATCGAGCGCTACCATCAGGCCTTTCCCGAATTGGCCATTCGCGCCACGGAATTTGATATTAACACCCAGGACGAAGCGCTACAGGCGGACTACACCCGCGATTTTCTAACTGTATTTTTCAGTCACCCCGCCACCGTGGGGGTACAAACCTGGGGTTTTTGGGAAGGGGCCATCTGGCGCGAGAACACCGCCATGTTCCGGCAAAACTGGGAGGCCAAACCCAACGCCCTGGCCTGGAAAGACTTAATTTACAACCAGTGGTGGAATGACTTTAGCGGCAGTACGAATAACGATGGCAAGTTTTCAGAAAGGGGATTCTATGGAGACTACAAGGTTCGCATTACTTATGAAGGTGAAACCACCGAAACGACAATGTCACTTAATAAAGATGGCAGCAGCAACTTTGCAATAGAACTTCAGTAACCGGAAAGGCCCGGCAAAGGAAAACCTTTTTCCTTTGCCGGGCCTTTTGCTCCAAACGCAACTAACGGTTTAGATGATTTAGCGGGGGTTTATTTCGCCACCGCTGTAGACTGACGCATCACAATCTCGTAACCAATATCTACCTTCTTGCTCACAGGTGCCCTTCCTTCTAACTGGTCCAGAATCATTTGCGCGGCCTTTACTCCCATCTCAAAGCGTGGCACATGCACGCTGCTAAGCGATGGATTAACAAACGCCGAGGTTTCGAAATCGTTAAAGCCGCACAGCGCCAGATCGGTGGGAATTTTTATATTCATACGCTGACTTTCAAACAAAGCGCCTAGCGCCAAGTCATCATTACAGCAAAAAATACCGTCAATGGCTCCCGCAGAGCTGCTGATTAAACTGCGCAACAGCTCGCCCCCCAGGGCAATGGAAGAAGGCTCAGGCGTAGTGGCAATCCAGTCGGGCTGATACGCATTGCGCTCTTCCAACGCACGGACAAAACCCGCCATACGCTGCTGCACCCTCATATCCATGCGCGCGCCAATAAAGCCTAACGACTTGCAGCCCGTCTCAAGCAGGGATACAGCGACATCGTAGCCGGCCTGATAGTGAGAAAAACCCACGTTCATATCCAGCGGGTTGGGCAAAATTTCCATCATCTGCACCACTGGAATAGCGGCACTCTCAAGCATTCGCTGGCAGGCACGGGTCTGATCGCCGCCGGTAATAATCATGGCCTCGGGCGACTGACTGAGCAGTGTGCGGACCATTTTCTCTTCCTCCAGCGGCGAGTAATGGGTATCCACCAACAGCACTTTATAGCCATTGGCTCCGGCCACATCGTAAATGCCACGCAGAACATCGTTAAAGACAATATTTGACAACGAGGGAATAGAAACACCGATGACCCGTGAGCGCGCTGAGGCGAGGGAGCTGGCCGACTGGTTGGGAATGTAACCCAGATTTTCAATAGCCTCTTGCACTCGGCGCTTGAGATCATCCGAAACCTTATCGGGATGATTTAACACTCGCGATACTGTAATTGCACTGACGTTAGCCAGCCGAGCCACATCGGCCAAAGTAGCGCGTTTTGAAGAGGAGTTGCGAGTGCGGCCAGCCATAGTTATTCCAGCTTATAAAAAGGCGTTATGGTAGCACAATGACAAATGTTTGCGCTATCATTAAGCCGATACTTGAAGCAGCCGAGAACCCCCTATGAGCAGAGCGCCCAGCGCCCCAACACACCAACCACAACTTGTTATCGTTATGGGCGTTTCCGGCTCTGGCAAAAGCAGTGTAGCCAAAGCCATGGCCGAGCAGCTGAACTACGAGTATTTGGATGCCGACGACTTCCACAGTGATGAAGCAAAAGCGTGTATGGCCGCCGGGGTTCCACTTACTGATGCCCAGCGCATCCCATGGGTGCACAATATCTGTGCACACTTGGCAACCCGCGCTCAAAACGGTCAAAACTGCACCCTGGCGTTCTCGGGGCTAAGGCGCAGTCACCGTCAGCAACTGCGCAAACTTCCCTTCGACCTGGTGTTCTTGTACCTAAAGGGCAGCAAAGCCTTAATAGCCGAACGCATCAATGCCCGCAATAACCACTTTATGCCGCCCTCGCTGCTCGACAGCCAATTTGCCAGTATGGAAGAAAGCACAACTGAAACCGACGTAATCAGTATTGATATTGACCGGCCGCTCTCCCAGGTAGTCGAGAGCTGTATTGAACAAGCATGCTCAAGGGTTTAGCGGCATAAGTTTTGCGTTATAGTGGGCAAAGACCTGCAATAGGGCCATGCCAATGACCACAGACTTCCTGTCCATCGACGAACTCGAACAAAAAATCCACGCACTGATAGCCACGCTGTACCCAAACTGCGAACCGCAGGCCTTAACCCAAGCCTGTTTTGATGCTATTGGACCACGTCTAAACAAAGACATAGTTGCCCCTGAAAGGCTCTGGTCCGAGCGCGACTGCTTACTGATCACCTACGGCAACTCTCTACGCGAAGCAGGGCACAAGCCTTTAGATACGCTGCAAAACTTTTTGCACGAAAAACTCCAGGGTACGTTTTCGGCAGTCCATATTCTGCCGTTTTTCCCCCACTCATCCGACGACGGTTTTGCCGTAATCGACTACACCCAGGTGGACCCCGACCTGGGCGACTGGGATGACATTAATGCCCTGGCACAAGACTTTAAGTTAATGGCCGATTTGGTCATTAACCATGTCTCCAGCCAGAGCCTGTGGTTCCGCAACTACCAGTACGGCAAAGACCCGGGGCGGGACTATTTTGTCGAGGCAGACCCCAACTACGATCTGTCAAATGTCGTGCGCCCCCGCACCAGCCCGCTGTTGCGCAAAACCGATACCGCGAACGGCATAAAACATGTTTGGTGTACCTTTAGCCACGACCAGGTAGACGTAGACTTTCGCAACGAAAAAGTCCTACTGGAGTATTTGCGTATTATTGGCCGCTATCTGGATGAAGGCGCGCAGTGGATCCGGCTTGATGCGGTAGCTTTTCTGTGGAAAGAGCTAGGCACCTCCTGTATCCACCTGCGCCAGACCCATGATGTGGTAAAACTGATTCGCCTGCTCACCGAATACAAAAACGCCCACGCGATTTTGATCAGCGAGACCAATGTGCCCAATCGGGAAAATTTAACCTACTTTGGCAACAGTAATGAAGCGCACATTATCTACAACTTCAGCCTGCCACCACTGGTGATTCACGCCCTGCTCGCGGGCGACTGCACCTACCTGAAAAGCTGGATGATGAGCATGCCCCCACCGCCGGTGGGCTGCGCTTACCTAAACTTTACCGCCAGCCACGACGGTATCGGCCTGCGCCCCGCAGAAGGTCTATTAAGCGATGAAGAGCTGGGGCAAATGCTCAGCACCCTGGAATCGTTTGGCGGTAAGATTTCCTCACGCACCGACGCCGAAGGTAACGCCAAACCTTACGAGGCTAACATCAGCCTGTTCGACGCCTTTAAAGGCACCTTAAACGGCACGGATAAATGGCAAGTAGAGCGTCTGATTATGTCGCAAGCCATAATGCTGGCGGTGGAAGGCATTCCTGCGTTTTATATCCACACCCTATTTGCCACACCGAATGATTACGACAAATTAGAAACCACAGGGCATAACCGCTCAATCAACCGTCGCAACTGGAGCCTGAGCGATCTGGACGAGCGCCTAAGCAAACCAGGAGGCCCCGGCGAGCGCGTATTTAATGAATTAACCAGACTGGTAAAAATTCGCTCGGCACAACCGGCCTTCCACCCCAACGCCACGCAATTTACTTTGCATATCCGTCCGGAAATTTTCGCCTTCTGGCGCCAGAGCATGCGCCGCACTCAAAGTATTTTTTGTATTTATAACCTGAGCGACCAACCGCAAGAGGTGAGCCTGTCGGATTTAAATCTAATCAGTACCGAAAGCTGGGTCGATTTAATCAGCGGCCAACCAGTGGATGATTTATACGGAAAAATAATGTTGCAGCCCTATCAGAATTTGTGGCTGACGAATTATTTGGGGGAGTGAGGGCTGCAACGTCGGATGTCTGACGCTGAACGCTGAACGCTGAACGGTATTGTTGCTGATAGGCCGAATGCGAATGCTCCATCAAGTAAATTTCAATAATTGCTAACGTAAGCTGTGAAATAAAAAAGGCGAACCTTGCGGTTCGCCTTTTTTTCGTTTGGGGTTCTGCTAGCGACTATTCAATCACCAGTTCGCCGCCGTGATCATTGATGTACTGCACAGCGGATTCTTTGGAGTCCGGCAGGTAAAAACGGAACAATGCCGCAAAAGGCGCGGAGGTTTCTAAGTTGTTCTTTTTACCTGGCGAGTTAAAGTGAATGGTGTAAGTGCCATCCGCATTGGGTTCGGCCTGGGTGTTAGAGATAGCGGAAATATCCTTAGCCAACCAGCCCTCTTCGTTATAGATGGTCACTGACCAGAAACCGCCACGTTCTTCCTGAATGTCCGGTGGGGTAAAGGTAGCACTGGAGGGCTGCATTTTGCCATCCACCATTTTGCTTTTATTGGCAAAAGGCCAGTAGGCGGCATCGGGCAGACCCAGCCCACCCCAACCATAAGCGGTACCATATAAATGGTCTTGCGGACGCGAGGTGTAGGGGGTGCCATTTACATAACGGGTATGGGTCAGCGCGCCGCCTTTTACGTCTTTAACCAGGGCCGCACGAATTTCTTCGGTTTTTTCCAATGGCAGGACAAAGTCGGGCGAGACATAGGGCTTGGCCGAGTTGGCCTCGATGGTGGCCAAGCGCTGCAGGCGCAAGGTTTCTTTTATGCCGCCTTTATCCTCAGTCAGAATCGGCACCCGCATATTCAAATACACGTGATTGCCGTAGGTTAAATCCTCAGGAGTAATGGTAATGCTATCGCCAGCATAAGCTACAGCGGCAACATAATTCTGCATATCGATCACCTGAATGATCTGATAGTGATCCCCCTCGGGGACCGTAAATGTGGCACCCTTGCTTACGTCCACCACCGCACTGGCGTATATGCCATCCTGGTTTTCGCGAATCACTTGTTGAGTTTTAACCCGGCTTAGATCGCTCTGATAGGCCCATTCGTTGATCGGTGCCTTTGCCAGACTGCGCTTAAAATTAAAATCGCTTTCCGAGACTTTATATACATAATCGGACACGCCGAAGTCTGCCGGGGTGGTAACATCGTAGCCGGGGGCGATATCGGCATGGGTATGCATGGCCAGCGCCAGAGCTACTGGAGCCGCAAATAAGAGGGATAATTTTTTCATATCAGTAATTCCTTTGCTGAATTTGTAGGTAACAGCTCGGAGTATAGCTGCACATTGACTGCCCTTAAGCCACAAACAATGCCCAACGCCTGCTGTCACCGCGAAATAGTAATACCTTACATGAGGATATGACACCCTGGGGGTTGAATTTGATGCCGTTAATGTTGGCGCGGAACGCGGAACGCGGAACGCGGAACGCGGAACGCGGAACGCGGAACGCGGAATAAAATTATCGCGATGTTGACACAGTCGCCGTCACGTCTTTTGTCAGATTAGATCTACACTTCTACACATAAACTTCACAATAAAAAGGGCAAACCTTTAGGTCTGCCCCTTCTTTTTCGTTCAGCGTTCTGCGTACCGCATTTTTCCATCGCATCAGACGTCCGACGCGATTACGTTCCCCTTCTCCGTCTACCGTTACCCGTCATTCCCTCTATCAACTAATCTCCTTCGTATCCTTCTCCACCGCATCCAGCAAACGCTCATACACATCCGGCACCGCACTTAATACCCGTGACCAGTTGGCCATAAAGGGGCGTTCGGTGGGATCGTTCAGAAACTTTTCGCCGGCGCGCATAATGCACTGGGTAAATTGTTCAACGGTTTCTTCTTCTTTGTTGCGATCCAGTTTCATACCGTTAATCACCGCGTCATTGTGGTAGCGGTCGATCAAGTCCAGAGCTAAACGATAGTAGCTGGCCTTAAGAGTACGGAAGACTTCGGGGGTAAACACCACGCCGTTAATGGCTAGTTTACGGAAAAAGGATTTAGAGATATCGGTGCTCATTTTGGACAAACCGCCGTCGGGGTTGTCGGCGGATAGGTCCTGATGTTTGTGGTCGTAGGCGTCGGCAATGTCTACCTGACATACGCGCTCGTCGGAGTAGCGGCGATTCACCTCTGAGAGCACACCGATTTCCAGGCCCCAGTCACTGGGGATACGGATGGAGCTGACCACATCCATGCTCATGGAAAATTCACCGGCAAGCGGGTAGCGGAAGCTGTCGATAAAGTCCAGGTAGTTATTGTGGCCACACACTTTTTGCAGTGCGCGCACCAGCGGTGAGACTAACAGACGACTGACTCGGCCGTTTAATTTGCCGCCCGCGGCGCGATAGTAATAGCCCTTACAGAACATATAGTTAAACGTTGGGTGCGCTATGGGGTAAAACAGCTTGGCGACAATATCGCGCTTGTAGGTGACGATATCGCAGTCGTGCAGGGCGACGGCGCGGGCGCGCCCTTTGGCCAGCGCGTAACCCAGGCAGTACCAAACATTACGACCTTTACCCAGTTGCTGCGGCGCCAAGCCCACTTCATCCAACACTTGATCCACGGCTTTTAAGCGTGGGCCATCGTTCCACAAAATAGAGTGTTTTTGCGGCAGGCGAGCGAAGAATTTTTTCGCTTTTTTATACTGCTCTTCATCGGCGCGATCCAGGCCGATAATAATTTCATCCAGAAAAGGCACCTTGGACAGCTCTTCGACAATGTTATCCATTGCCGGGCCTTCCAGCTCAGAATACAAGCAAGGCAGCACCAGGCACATGGGCTTTTGTTTACCCCACTCCATTAGCTCGGCTTCAAGCTCCTCGATGGGTCGATCGCCCAGATTATGCAGGGTACCGATACGTCCGTTTTGAAAAAAGTCACTCATGGTGCTTCCTCATGTTCTGTTAAGCCGGCTAAGGCTTCCTCGACGCCCTCGCGCCAACCGCGAGCGCCCTCAAAAGGTGCACGAATAGCGTTAGTTAAACTATCATCGTGCATGTAGGTTCCATCCGGGTGCGGCATTACCACTGACTGATCCACCGCTTTGAGCATTTGCAGGTCATTGGGGCTGTCACCCAGCGCAATGCTCGCCACCCTTGCCCCATAATAGGACTCATACAAGCTCAGCAAATAGCGTACCGCATCGCCTTTATCACAGGTGGCCATCACATGATAAAAACGCCCACCTTTGAGCACGCGTAAATTATGCTTGCGCAAATGTTGGGCAAAATCAGCAAGATCCGCTTCATCTTGATGCCAAAGCAGTGGTTCTGAGGCGGCTCTCGTCATCGCTTTAGCGGCCGCTTGCTCGCTGAGCCCGGTGCAGTTGACCACATCATGCACACTCATATCGGCAAAACCGGTAAAAGAAAAAGTCCGCTTTAGCTGCGCCAAAATACGCACAATTTCTTCACGATTAGCACCGCGATAAATTAAAAAGTCATCGCCCTGTTGTTCGGCGTTTTCCAGCTCTACCCCCAGTCTTTGACGCTCTGGCGCAGGCATTACAATTAAGCTGCCGTTTTCACACACATAGGGGCTGGTGAGCGACAACTCTTGGCACAGGGCACTCATCTCTGCCTGGGTTTTACTGGACACCAAAACCAGGGGAATATTTTGCTTTTTTAAATGATTAATCGCAGGCAGGGCGTCGGCATACGAGTAGTCGTGATGATTCAGCAGAGTACCGTCAAGGTCGGTAAACACGGCAATAGGCTTTGCCACAATAAAGCTCCATTATTAACTGATTATTAGTGATTGATATGGCATTGAATGGCAGCCACCTGATGGTTCTCTGCCAACTCTAATACAATATTAGCGCGGGCGGGCATCTCACTGAGCATCCAGCGAGTTAAGCGCTCATAGTGGGCGATAAATCGCTCTATCTGCGCAGCGCTCATCACTCGCGAGTGTTGCAGCTGTGCGTCAGTTAACGAGTCTCGCAGTTTTTGCTCCTGCAGCTGACGCCACTCCAGCACTTGGGTAAAAGACGGCGCTTTTAGCATTACCAGCAAGTCTATTTGGGCAAATAGCGCCTGATAATCGGCCAGGGCATCGTTGACATAGCGACGCCAATGGCCGTCGATATCTTCTTCTTTTTCCAGGGCATTAATGGGTGTTTGCAAATCGCTGCTGCGCTGCGCTCTAGCCCCCACACACCAGCCCTCAAAAATTATGATGTCGGGACGACCCTGCACTGTGTCCCACAGCTCGCGGCTCACGCAATCATCCTGAGACTTATCAAAGCGAGGAATCGGGGTAAGCTGCTGCGCGCCGGCTTTTTTTAACTGCGTAAAAGTCTCAAGGGCGAGGGGTAAATTGTGCGTGCCGGGAACGCCGCGCGTTGCCAGCAACGGATGAGTGTCGCGAGCGAGCTCAGCTCTTGCCGCACGGGAGAGGTATAAATCGTCGATGGACAGCGCACAAACGTTAAGACCGTAAACCGCTTCCAGCAATACTTTTAAAATACTGGCGGCGGTTGATTTTCCGGTTCCCTGGGCGCCGTTTACGCCCACCACATAAGTGCCCTTTCCCCTGGCACTAGCACAATGCGCAGCTAAAGGCTGGTACAACGCACACAAGCTTTGCGCTAACGGCTCAGGCAAAGCTAGCTCGGCGGCAAACTTGGCGCTGAGCTCATCGATATCGAAAGTCTTTGCAGCATCCTGGCGCAATTGCTGGGTAAAAAAGTCTGGCCACAGAGCGGCGGGCGTTTGACTGGCATCAGGCATAGCATGGCCTCCTTTTAAAGTCCTGCTGACTCACTCCAAGTTAGCCAATGCACAAACTTTGCCACTACAGTGTTAAGACCTGATTACGCATCTCCCACAAAATCTATGGCACTAGCCGCCAATGGCCCGCATACCACACGCCGCATAAGTTACCGAGGAAACGGCGATTGATAACCCCGCGACTGAGGCACGAACGTTCGAGCAGTTGCGCATTTACCAAACCGCCGCCCGCCGGACTGGCCGCGAGGGTAAAATGAACTCTAAAGTAGCCTGCGCGACTTTTCACCGCCCCCGGCCACGCCTGAGACAGCGCCGTGAGATAGTCGAAAATAAGGTTCAGCTCAACATCACCAGCCTGCTCACGTAAACTTAAGGTGAGTTCATCCCACTGCCTGCGAGTAAAGTGCAGCGCCGGGCGCTCCACCAATATTGCAACTGGGGTGTCCGCAGCGCGGATAATATCCCCAAGCTGAGTGGCCAGATTTTCAGGGTGATATTCCAGCAGCTGGTAATTGTCCACTTCAGGTAACAAGCCACGCTTGCACTCGCGATTCTCAGCCAGCTCCAAATCCCACCATGAGAACCTGGGCCAATCGCTGGCCTGACTCAAACGGTGAAACCGCGTATTTAAACCGCCGCCAATACTGATAAAACGGGTGTTGGGCTCGCGCTGTAGCAATTGCTGGCAGCGGTTATCGAACCACACACTTTGCTGCACACACTCGATACTGGCACGGGGACAATAGTGGGGGCAGCGCTGGCAACAGAGCTGCCACAACTCGCGTGCAGCGCGATCGCGCAGACCAATTTCCGGCCAGCGTGCATCGGCTATGGCATGGCTGTATAGGCTATCGAGTTGCGGCGCGGGAACAGCAAGTGACGGATTCATACCTGTCACGCCTCTTTGCCTTGATCATGCTGGTTATCGGGGGCGCACTGCCCCGCTTGGTAGTACTCGCGCATGCGCAAGGCAACCGACAGCGCAAAACCCTGAATGTAGGTTTCCTGGTTTCCGACATGAGCCAGTATGCCGCTGTCGCTAACCCGCTCTAAGGTTTCCCTGGCCGCACGAGTGGCCAGGGTGTGCGAGCCTAGCCGCGTCACTAAATACTGGTGCAGGCGCCGGCGCATCGAATCATTTTCCAGTGCGTTTTGCTGCATACAACCTCCCTTGGTAGAGAGGTCATATTAACGCTAATGATAATTATTATCGAATAAGAAAACTCAATCTATTTGTCTGTGCTGATTGCTCACGCGGTTACCACGAGGTTATCCCGGTGAATCAGTTCTTCGTCGCCCTGATAACCCAACAGCTTATGAATATGCGCACTGGGTTGGCCAATGATCTTAGCGGCCTCCGAGGCATGGTAATTCACCAGACCCCGAGCCACCTCGCGTCCATTGCTGTCCATACAAACAACTAGTTCGCCGCGGGTAAAGTCTCCCTTTACCGCTTTCACGCCGACCGGGAGCAGGCTTTTGCCCTTCTCCAGCAACACCTTGACCGCACCGTCATCGAGCACAAGGGTGCCGCGGGTTTGCAAATGGCCCGCTATCCAACGTTTGCGCGCGGCCTGGGGCTGCTGATCCGCCCAGAGATAAGTGCCCAGGTTATCGCCGTTGGCAAGACGGGTTAAAACACTGTCTTGACGTCCCCCTACTATCACAGTGTCCGCCCCCGAACGCGCCGCAACCCGCGCCGCGCGCACCTTGGTGATCATACCGCCGCGTCCCAGGCTGCCGCCGTCACCGGCCATGGCATCCAGGGTTTTGTCGGCGGCGGCCACTTCACTGATCAGCTTGGCCTCGGGGTTGGAGCGCGGGTCGGCGTTGTACATACCATTTTGGTCGGTAAGAATGACCAACAAGTCTGCATCCACCAAATTGGCCACCAGCGCACCCAAAGTGTCGTTATCGCCAAAGCGGATTTCATCGGTCACTACCGTGTCGTTCTCATTCACCACCGGCACTACCCCCAATTCGAGCAGTGTGGTGAGGGTCGAGCGGGCGTTTAAATAGCGTTCGCGGGAAGATAAATCATCGTGGTCCAGCAGCACTTGGGCGGTGTGCAACTCAAAACGGGCAAACTCGGCTTCATAGGTTTGAATTAAACCCATCTGCCCTACCGCAGCGGCGGCCTGTAGGCGATGAATTTCGGTGGGCCGCTCGCGCCAGCCCAGGCGAGTCATACCGGCGGCTACTGCACCGGAGGATACCAGTACCAGCTCAATCCCGCGCTGGCGCAACTCGGCCATCTGCGCTACCCAGTGGGAAATTCCAGCGTAATCCAGCCCCTTGCCATCATTGGTTAACAGGGCACTGCCAATTTTTACCACCCAACGGCGCGCGCGGGTTATATCCTGACGTCTTGTCATTGAATTCAAAATCTCGGGCTAAACGCTAGGGCGCGTAGATAATTTCCACGTCATCGTCGTCTTCATCGTCATCCTGCTGCTTTTGCGCTTTGCGCGCAGCGCGGTGCTGCTCGCGCAAGGTTTCAATGCGCTCGCGCACTTCGGCCTGCATAGCATCCTGGAAATCGTATTCCGCCTGACGCGCGTCATCGTCTTCACGCTCGGTTTGCCACAGCGCTTCCAGATGACTCATCAGTGCCGAGGCCAATGTATCCGTACCCAGGCCACTGGCAGCGGCAATATGGTAAGCCGGGCCCTGCCAGCCCAGTTCATCAACAATTTTCTGACAGATCTGCTCGCGCTCCTCAAGGGGCAGCAAATCCACTTTATTCAGCACCAACCAGCGCTCGCGCTGGGCCAAATGCGGGCTAAAAGTTTCAAGCTCGCGGGCAATGGTACGAACATTATCTGCCGGGTTACTGCCATCTGGCGGTGCGACATCTACCACATGCAATAACACCCGGCAGCGAGTCAAATGTTTCAAAAAGCGAATCCCAAGGCCGGCACCTTCGGCCGCACCCTCAATCACACCGGGAATATCCGCCACCACGAAGCTGCGGTGATCCTGCACTTTTACCACCCCCAGGTTAGGCACCAGAGTGGTAAAGGGGTAATCGGCCACCTTTGGCTTGGCCGAGCTCACCGAGCGGATAAACGTACTTTTACCGGCGTTCGGCAGGCCCAGCAGCCCCACATCCGCCAGCACTTTCATTTCCAACTTAATCTGCCGCACTTCACCTTCACTCCCGGGAGTGGTCTGGCGCGGGGCGCGATTGGTACTGGATTTAAAACGGGTATTGCCCAGGCCGTGGAAGCCACCCTGAGCGACTTTTAATATTTGCCCCGCCTCGGTCATATCGCCCAGTGTTTCTCCGGTATCGACATCGATTACCGTGGTGCCTACAGGCACGGGCAGGGTTAAGTCTTCGCCGCTTTTACCGCGACAGTCTTTACCCCGGCCAGACTCACCACTCTCGGCGCGAAAGCGGCGGGTGTAGCGATAGTCCACCAGGGTGTTGAGGTTTTCGTCGGCACGCAGAAACACACTGCCGCCATCGCCGCCGTCGCCGCCATCGGGGCCACCTTTGGCAATAAATTTCTCCCGCCGAAAACTCAGGCAGCCATTACCGCCGCGGCCGGCTTCTACAAATATTGGTGCCTCATCAACAAATTTCACGGTCTGACCCCGATAAAGAAAAAATGTAAGTGTAACAACAAAAAAAGCCCCATCGCTGATCGACGGGGCTCTTTTGCATTCGGCCTGGGCCGAGTGGCTGCCTGGCAGCCAAACCTTCGGGAGTTACGCGGTTTCGATCGATACGAAACGACGGCTGTGCTCGCCTTTGGTTTCAAATTTTACAGTGCCGTCTGCCTTGGCAAACAAGGTGTGGTCTTTACCAATACCTACGTTTACACCGGCGTGGAACTTGGTGCCACGCTGACGAACAATGATAGAGCCAGCTGAAACAGCTTCACCGCCAAAGCGCTTAACACCAAGGCGTTTACTTTCCGAATCGCGGCCGTTACGTGTACTACCGCCTGCTTTTTTGTGAGCCATGAGTAAACTCCTGCTTAACCTTTGATACCGGTGATTTTAACTTCAGTGTACCACTGACGGTGGCCCTGACGCTTCATAGAGTGCTTACGACGACGGAACTTGATGATTTTCACCTTATCCGCGCGACCGTGGTTTACCACCTCGGCAGTCACTTTAGCACCGTCTACTACTGGCGCACCGATTTTAACGTCGTCGCCGTTGGCTACCAGGTACACTTTATCGAATTCGATTTTCTCGCCGGTGGCCACTTCGATTTTTTCGAGCTTCAGGGTTTCACCTTCCACTACACGATGTTGCTTGCCACCGCTTTCAAAAATTGCGTACATATTTGCTCCAAATAGTCTTGGACGGCACGAAGTAACACAGCCTTGCCGTGGGTTTCGAGGACTTGCGCCGTTTACAGGGGCCGCGATTTTAGGGGAAACCCCCGACCAAATCAACTCCTTTTGCGCATTATTTCGGCAATTGTGCGGCTTGCGCCCCTTGGTCTGGCGCGGGCTACCCCCTATAATGCCGCATCTTTATTTTCATCCAACAACCGCAGGGAATCTCAGCCCACAATGCAAGAGCAATATCACCCCGCCGAGGTGGAAACCCAGGCCCAACAGTACTGGGAAGAAAACCAGAGTTTCGCCGTGACCGAAGACACCAGCCGGGAGAAGTTTTACTGCCTGGCCATGTTCCCCTACCCCAGCGGCAAGCTGCACATGGGACATGTGCGTAACTACACCATCTCTGATGTTATCGCCCGCTTTCAGCGTATGCAGGGTAAAAACGTATTGCACCCCATGGGTTGGGATGCCTTCGGCCTGCCGGCGGAAAACGCCGCAATCAAGAACAGCACAGCTCCAGCCAAGTGGACCTACTCCAACGTCGAGTATATGAAAGGCCAGCTTAAGCAACTCGGCTTTGGCTTTGACTGGAGCCGCGAACTGGCCACCTGCCAGAGCGATTACTACCGCTGGGAGCAGTGGTTTTTTACCCGCCTTTATGAAAAGGGCCTGGTGTATAAAAAAATGGCCACCGTTAACTGGGACCCAGAGGACCAAACCGTACTGGCCAACGAGCAAGTCATTGATGGGCGCGGCTGGCGCTCCGGCGCGGTGGTCGAGCGCAAAGAGATCCCCCAGTGGTTTATCCGCATTACGGCCTACGCCGACGAACTGCTGCAGGACTTAAATAAGTTGCCGCACTGGCCTGAGCAGGTCAAAACCATGCAGCGCAACTGGATTGGCAAGAGCCGCGGCATCGAGATGCGCTTTGACCTGTCGGCCAAGTTCGCCGAGCACACGGGCTTTGAGGTCTACACCACCCGCCCGGACACCTTAATGGGTGTCAGCTACGTGAGCCTCGCGGCGGAGCACCCGATCGCGCAGTCGCTGGCCGCAGAGAACAAAGAGATCGCCAAGTTCGTGGCCGAGTGCAAAGAGCAATCCGTGGCCGAGGCCGATATGGCCAACATGGAAAAGAAAGGCATGGACACCGGCCTGAAAGCGCTGCACCCCATAACCAATGAAGAAGTGCCGGTGTGGATCGCCAACTATGTGCTGATGGATTACGGCTCAGGTGCGGTAATGGCCGTACCTGCACACGATCAGCGCGATTTTGAGTTTGCGCAGAAATACGATCTGCCAGTGCAACAGGTTATCGCCCCCAAAGACGGCGGCGAGATCGATCTGAATAAAGAAGCCTTTGTAGAGAAAGGCGTTCTGGTGAACTCGGGAGAATACGACGGCCTGGACTTTAAAGCCGCCTTTGACGCTATCGCACAAACGTTAAAAACCGCGAAAAAAGGCAAGGTGCAAACCAACTATCGCCTGCGCGACTGGGGTGTATCCCGACAGCGCTACTGGGGCGCTCCCATCCCCATGTTCAACTTGCCTGGCGGCGGCGAGATTCCAGTACCGGCAGACAAGCTGCCCGTGCTGCTGCCAGAAGACGTGGTGATGGACGGCGTGCAATCGCCCATTAAGGCCGACCCAGAATGGCGCAAAGCCGAATTCGACGGCAAGCAGGTCGAGCGCGAAACCGACACTTTCGACACCTTTATGGAGTCGTCTTGGTATTACGCCCGCTACACCTGTCCTAATTTTGCCGATGGCATGCTGGACTCCGACGCCGCCAATTACTGGCTGCCAGTGGATCAATATGTGGGCGGTATTGAGCACGCTATTTTGCACCTGTTGTACGCGCGCTTTTTCCACAAGCTGATGCGCGACGAAGGTTTGGTGGAGTCGGACGAGCCTTTCGACCGCTTGCTGTGTCAGGGCATGGTGCTTAAAGACGGCGCCAAGATGAGTAAATCCAAGGGCAACACAGTCGACCCGGCCGAGCTGATCGAAGAGTACGGCGCCGACACTGTGCGCCTGTTCTCAATGTTCGCCGCCCCGCCCGAGCAGAGCATGGAGTGGAGCGACTCGGGTGTGGAAGGCGCCAACCGCTTTTTGCGCCGTTTGTGGAAGACCATTCACGCCCATCTGGCCGCCGGCACGCCTGGCGAGCTGAACCTGGATGATCTGAGCGAGCAGCAGCGCGATTTGCGCCGCAAGACTCACGAAACCATTGCCAAGGTCAGCGACGACTACGGCCGCCGGCAAACCTTCAATACCGCCATCGCCGCCGTGATGGAGCTGATGAATGACGTGGGCAAACTGGCCGATCGTAGTAATGAGCTGGGTCTTGCCGTGGAGCGCGAAGCACTGGAGGCCAGCGTGCTAATGCTGGCGCCTATCGTGCCGCATATTTCACAAGCATTGTGGCAACAACTGGGGCACAGTGAAATTCCGCTGGACACCCCCTGGCCCACTTTGGACGAAGCGGCTCTGAAGCGCTCGGCGATTGAAATTGTGGTGCAGGTTAACGGCAAGGTGCGCGATAAAATGCAAGTGCCGGTAGACGCCGAGCGCTCCGACATCGAAGCCATGGCCATGGACCAGCAAAATGTGCAGCGCTTTCTTGAGGGCGTAACCGTGCGCAAGGTGATCGTGGTACCCAACAAGCTCGTTAACATAGTGGCCAACTGATGAAGCCCTTGCCCTTGTGCCTGGCAGCACTGATGCTGGCCCTGCTCGCAGGTTGCGGCTGGCATTTGCGCGGCTCTTTAATGCCGCCACTGGACATCGACAACATCCGCATTGTGTCGGCTGAGCAGCACACGCAATTGCTGCGCGAGCTGGAAGAGGCCCTGCTCGATCAGGACATCCAGGTCGTCGAGCAAGACGCCGACTACACCCTGGCGCTGGCTGAAGAGGAGCTGCGCCGGCGCACGGTGGGTGTGGGCGCTGACAGTTTGGCTGCGGCTTTCGAGTTGCGTCTGAGCATCAACTACCAATTGTTAGACGCCAATGGCGCGCTGATCAGCCAACAAGAACAGGCGAGCATTAGCCGTTCTTACGATGCCACGGATACCACCGGTTTAGAGCGCGAGCAGGATTTACTGCTCGGTGAAATGCGGCGCGACCTGGCGCGGCAGATTCTGCGCCGCACTTATTTTATTCTCCAGGAAAATACCCCTTAAGCCGTGGCCAGAATTCGACCCGACCAGCTACCCCGTGCGCTCCAGGATCGCCTGGCGCCGGTTTATCTGGTCAGTGGCGATGAACCCCTGTTGGTGCAAGAGGCCTGCGACGCGATTCGCCAAGCCGCGCGTCAGCAGGGCTTTAGCGAGCGCGAACTGCACCATGTAGACCCGGGATTTGACTGGGGCCAGCTGCACGACGCAGCCGCCAGTATGTCGCTGTTTGCCAGCAAAAAACTGATAGAAGTGCGTCTTCCCAACGGCAAGCCGGGTGACAAGGGCAGCCGCGCCCTGAGCGAATATGCCGCGACCCCTAGCGAGGACAACTTACTGCTTATCGTATCCGGCAAGCTGGACAGCGCCGCCACCCGCAGCAAGTGGTACAAAGCGCTGGACAGTGTAGGCGCGCATATTCCCATCTGGCCCATAGATCCACCGCAACTGCCGCGGTGGATCGGGCAAAGGCTGCAGCAGGCCGGCCTGAATGCGGACCGAGGCGCGATTGAGCTTCTGGTGTCGCGCATTGAAGGCAACCTGCTCGCCGCCACCCAGGAAATCGAAAAGCTAAAATTACTTGCCCCGGACGGTCAGATCAGCACCGAACTGATGGCCTCAGTGGTTGCCGACAGCGCCCGCTACGATGTGTTCGGCCTTGCCGACCGGGCTTTGGCCGGTGACGCACGGGCGGCCGTAAAAAGCCTACAAGGTTTGAAAACCGAGGGCACCGAAGCCCCTGCCGTGCTCTGGGCACTCACCCGGGATATCCGCCAACTGCTGCAGGTGGCCAGCCAAACCGAGCAGGGTAAGCACCCGGATTGGGCAATGAAGCAGGCCGGCGTATGGGCCAAACGCCAGAACTTATTTGGCGCGGCTCTGCGTCGTCTCAAACGTCCGCAGCTGGAACTTCTGCTGCGCCAGGCAGGCGGCGTTGATCGCGCCATAAAAGGTATGCGCAATGCCGATCCTTGGGATGATTTGCTGGACTTAGTACTAGCGCTGGCGGGCACATCAAGCCTGCAACCTGCTAACATCCGCCTGGGCCTGAAGCTTTAACCTGACTTCAGCGCCGCCCCGAAAAGCAATAATTTAACAAGCACCAACCAAAGAGAACCCATATGAAACTGAGCCAAACCCTAACCGCCCTAAGCCTTGCCACTGTAACCGGTTTCTTTTCGTTAACTGCGTGCGCTGCCCCGCTATCGGTGCAACCCGTACCGCGCACCAAACAATTCGACTGGATGAGCGTATCAGGCTGGTACCAACGCCACGCCGCCGATGTCGCCCTGGCTGAACAAGGCGAAGCGCGCATTGTGTTTCTCGGTGATTCCATCACCGAGGGCTGGGATCACCAAATCTGGCAAGAGCATTTCGCCCCACTGCAAGCGGTCAACTTCGCCATCGGCGGTGATTTAACGCAAAACATGCTATGGCGCTTTGCCCATGGCAATGTGGAGCAACTAGACCCCGAGCTGGTGGTGATGATGGCCGGGGTAAACAACTACCTGCACAACAAAGCCACCCCCGAAGACACTTTTACTGGTGTAAAAAAGCTGTTAGATGAAGCTCTGTCAGCCTACCCCAATGCCAAAGTGATACTGCAGGCAATACTGCCTTTCGGCGAACAACCTGGCACTGCCGAGCGCCAATGGGTAAAGGACACAAACACGTTATTGCAAACCCTGGCCGAGAATAATCGAGTCAGTTTTTATGACTTTGGCGAGGTGTTTTTACAGCCAGACGGGCGCATCAGCAAAGAGGTAATGGGTGATTACCTGCACCCCAACGCCAACGGCTACAGCTTGTGGATTACATCTCTCCTGCCAGTGGTCCAAAGCACTCTGGGAGAGGAGTAACCCATGTCACTGAAATTGGTAGCAACGGTTCTGTGTGTGGCACTGTTCGCTGGCTGCGCCAGCGCGCCCCGCAGCACCAGCATAGCGGCAACGGATGAGCACATCCGCTGGAGTGGACGCCACGTAGCAGAGAACGCTCAGGTAACTTTCGGCTATCCTAGCGTCAGTGCCAACCTGCGTATTTCCGGCGGCACGCTCACCATGCGGGCGCACAGCAATTCCGGAAAAAGCTGGATGGCCGTGAGTATTAACGACCAGCCACCAGTGCGTCTGCAGATTACCAGCGAGCCGACCTCCTACACCCTCACAAAAAATGCCCGCGCAGAGCAGGATATTCGCGTCAGCCACGTGGGCGAAACCTGGCGAGGTATGGTCTCGGTGGAGGGTTTCCAATTGCGCGGCGGCGAGTTTCTCGCACCGCCCACTGCCCCGGCTCGCAAGCTGCTGGTGATTGGCGATTCGGTCACCTGTGGCGAAGGCGTTTACACTCCGCGCGAGCTCGACTGCGACAATAACCCGCGTCAACCGGACTCCGACCACAGCTACGGCATGCTACTGGGTGAAGCACTAAACGCCGAGACACAGCTGGTGTGTTACGGTGGCCGCGGCGTGATCCGCAGCTGGAACGGCAATACCGAGGAGTTGCAGGCACCCCAATTTTTTGACCTGAGTATTCCCGAGCCCGGCCAACCCAAAGCCGATTTACAAGCGTTTGTACCGGACTTAATTGTCGTGTCCCTGGGCACCAACGATTTCAGCCTGGGAATTGGCCCACTGCCAGAAAAAGCAGAGTTTGTCGACGCTTATACCGCATTTGCCCAGCGCCTGCTCGCACTCTACCCCAAGGCGCAAATAGCCCTCACCGAAGGCTCTATCGTCAACGACAATGACGACCCTGAGAGGCCGCAGAAAACCGTGCTGCGCGACTATATCAGCGCCACTGTTAAGCGCGTTGATAACCCGCGCCTAACAGCCATTGACTCACCCTACTACCCAGGCGACCACTGTGATGCGCATCCCACTGGGGAACAACACAAAAAAATGGCCGAGGCATTACTGCAGCAGCTTAAGGCTGGCTATCCCTAGCCCTGCGTGGTTGAACCATAACGATAAATAACATTCCAACGCTTGTAATACCTGACAGTGTTAAGCAAAGTCTGGTATTACAAGCAAAAAAACACTAACGTTAGTAATGTGGAAGAAATGCCCATTACGATTTCAAGGAATGTCCAGCCAAATCAGGTGCCGTTATGAGTAGCAGCAAGTCGCCCAGCAACACCTTGGTGATTGTCGTAGTACTGATTCTAATTCTGCTTTTAGGTGGGTTTATTTATTGGAATAGCACCCGCGAAGCCGAGCCAGAAACCCCCGTGACGCCCACACCCATGCCACAACCGGTGACGCCAGCACCGCAGCCGGTTGCACCACCGGCACCTGAGCCTGAGCCTGAGCCCGAACCTGAACCGGAGCCTGAACCCGCGCCAACACCTGAGCCGCCCCCGGAGCCTGAGCCCGAGCCTGCAGTCGAGCTGCCGCCACTCAACGAGAGCGACGACTTTGTTTCCGCTGAACTGGGCGAGGCTGCGCCGCCCGAGCTAGTGAAACTGGTGGTACCCGAGGAGACCGTGCGCAAAACCGTGCGTGCCGTGATTGGCGTGTCCGAGGGCCGCTTGGTCAATCAATACCGTCCGGTAATGTCTCCACTGCCCACCATGGGTGTAACCCAAACCGCCGCCGGCGCTGACCCGGAGTATCAACTGACCGAGCAGAACTTCGCGCGCTACGAGCAACATATTGCCCTAATGGAATCTATCCCCCCAGAAAACTTGGCCAATATGTACACCAGCATGGCGCCGATGTTCAATGAAGCCTATGCCGAGCAGGGCTTAGAGGGCGATTTTCGCGATGTAGTGCTAGAGGCGGTGAACACCCTGCTAGCGACTCCCGATATCGACGAGCCACTGACACTGAAGCGCCCCACTGTCATGTACAAATACGCCGACCCAGAAATTGAGGCGCTGCCCGAGCCGCAGAAGTTAATGCTGCGGATTGGACCGGAGAACCGTGAACGGGTTAAGGCTTATTTGCGGGAGTTTAAGCAGGCTTTGGAGGAGTGAACGTTGAACGCTGAACGCTGAACGCTGAACGCTGAACGCTGAACGCTGAACGCTGAACGCTGAACGCTGAACGCTGAACGCTGAACGCTGAACGCTGAACGCTGAACGCTGAACGCTGAACACAATTTTAAGGGCCGGATTTTGATTTGGCCCTTTTTATTTTTGTGAACACAATATTTTTCATCGCTTGCATGCAGAAGATCTACCGCAATGCTATTTCACAGCAGCCTTTAAACTTTTAGCGTGTGAAATTTTATATGAGCTTGTCGGACAATAACCACAAAGCTCATAAAACTTAGCTGCAGCCCTAGAATCGGTGAATAAAACCGCCCTTTGAAAATGGCCAGACGCATACCCCTCGATGGTTTCGAGTAGCAGTGCACCAACCCCAACTCGCCGATATTTTTTGGCGATATACATTCGTCTTATTCGGGCATTGGACATCGAACTATAAGGGCATTGATTCACTCCACCGACGCCAATCAAACCAGAGCCATGGAAAACGCCAAACAGGGCTTCGCCAGACGAAGAGAAACAATTGGCTCCGGACCTAAAGTCAGCAACCAGTCGTTCGAGAAATCGATATCCTTCCTCATGACTTTCGTGCATCAGTGAATAGAGCTCTTCAGAGAGCGTTAGGATCCGCCGCACATCCAACCGTTTAAACTCCTTTAAACTGACAAAAAATCACATTGCCCCAGTGCCTGTTAACTGCCCTCCTTCCCAAACGGCTTTGAAATCAGAACCAACTTGGGCAACAAAGTTAACGAGCCCAAAATCGCCGCAAACATCGCCAAGGCCGTCAGTGCACCAAAGTAAATTGACGGTATAAACTGCGAGAGAGTCAAAATCAAAAACCCAACAATAATAATAACGGCCGTGTAGTACATGGCGCGGCCGATTGAGGCGTGGGAGCTGTGCATGGCCTCGACATAGTTGCCGCAGCGAGAAAACTCATCGCGAAAGCGATACAGGTAATGAATCGCATGATCCACCCCCACGCCTACGGTGATAGCGGCGATGGTGATGGTCATCATATCCAGTGGAATACCCGCGAGGCCCATGCCACCAAGTACCACCCCGGCGGCCAACAAGTTGGGCAGCAATGAGATAATGGCGATGGTCAGCGAGCGGAACAAAATCAGGAACATCAGCATAATGCCAAGAAACACCGCGCCCAAAGTGACAATTTGCGACTTGAACAGGCTTTGCAGCATATTGTTATAAAGCACCAACATACCAGTAAAGTTAACCTGCTCTGGCGCCAGATCAACCTCTTCTTGCGCATAGGCGCGAATCTGTTCTACCAACTCGGCGCGCTTTAAGTTTGGGCTTGTCTCAATCACCCGCAAAGTAATTCGCGTTTGGCTATTGGCGTCATCCAAATAGGGGTTGAGCAAAAAGCCACGAATATCGTCGGATAACATATTGCGCATCACGCCCAGCTCAAAGTTATTCAATTTTCCGCCGTTAATATCTTCGGCCACCTGATACATGGTGCACAGTGACTGTACTTTGCCTACCTCAGGCAGAGACTCCAAATACTGATGCAGCTCGCATACGGTTTGTAAACCCACTGGATTAAACCAGGCGCTTTCAGTCGCCGCCGCAGAACTTTCGGAATCAGAGAAGGGGTCGCCACCAAACGGATCGTCAAACTCATCGCCGCTATCGCTAGCGGGGGTGCTGGCAAACGGCTCATCAAAACCAAACTCATCATCCTCTACCGGGGCGGCTTCAGTATTCACAGGCTCTTCTGTCTGTGCAGGCGTTTGTGTCGGCGCATCCAAGACGATATCCAAGCTGATGGTGCCGCCCAGTTGCTGGTCGATAACCGACATGCCCTGATAGATTTCCGTATCTTTGTGGAAATAATCGATAAACTTATTCTCGACTTTTAGCTGGCTCATACCGTAAACGGCAACCAACGCGATTACAGCCGCAAACCCCACGACCAGATTGCCATGGCGTTCTGCGACCCGTGAAAACCGCAAGGTTGTAGCGGCCGATTGATCGCCCTTATCTTTGGGTTCACCTTTCGGCAATAACATCAGCGCGGCCGGCAGAATTAAAAAGGCCAATACCAGGGCGTAGCTAAGACCAATGGTCATCATCCAGCCGAAGTCGATCACCGGTCGAATATCACTGACCACCAAAGAGACAAAAGCCACAATGGTAGTGAGCGCGGTGTACAAACAGGGTTTGGCCATCTGCCCGGCCGTTGCCAGCACCAGCTCGCGCTGCGACCACTGCGGATGACGGGCGTGCAACTCGCGATAGCGCACCACCAGATGAATAGTGATGGCGAGCGTCATAATTAACAGTAGCGCGACAAAATTAGAGGAAATAACGGTAAGGCGCCAATCGATCCAGCTTAACAGCCCCAGCACCGATACCACCGCCATCACGCACACGGTTAAAGGCAGAATCACAAAGCGCCACTGGCGGAAAATAAACGCCAGCATCAGGATAATAAACACGATAATCGCACTGCCAAATACCACCAGGTCGCTGCGAATAAACTCGATCATATCGGCGGTAATCATGCTTACTCCGCCTAAAAACACTTCGGCATTATCATCGTAGCGGCTGAGAATCTCACGAATGGTTTCGACGCGCTGATGATCTTTAGCCATCAGCTCGGTGCGATAGGCGAGAAAATCGGCACTTATTTGTTCCAGCTTCTGTGCTTCCTCATCACTTAAGCCTTCACTGTTGCGCTTAGCACGCAGCGCGTCACGCTCGCGCACCATTTCAATGTAGCGATTATTAACCTCAAGGTTTAGCTGCAAGGCGGTGGTTTTCTCATCGGGCGAGAGCAAGGTGTCACGATAAATGGGGCTTTGCAGAAACTCCTGCTTGGCCATTTGCTTGTCCACCCCGGGCGTTAGCAAAGTTCGGGTGGACTCCTGTTGCTCGGCCAGTGTGCGTATCGGACTGTAGAGTAAAGGTACGGTCAGTATAGAGTTAATGCTCTTTACTCCCTGTACTTCAGCCAACTCATTTTGCAGCTCTTGCAGTGTTTGCAGAGATTGCTCCGAGAGCATCGGGGCGTGGGGCGTGTAAGTCACGACCAAAAAATCGCCACTCTGGTAACGTTTATTAATTTGGCGAAAGTAGTCCAGCGAGGTATCGCTTTCCAAGGTGAGTGAATCGGCCGAGGCATCCAACTTAAAGTTGGGCAAGCCGAAAGCGGCCAGCACCGTAAGCGCTAACAGTGCCAGCAAAACCCAGCGGGGAAATCGGGTGATCAGCGTTTGGTAAAGCGAAGTCAGTACCTTCATGGTGGTCTTGCGGCTCCTTGAGTCCCGGCCTTAAATCAGGCGCTATTATGGGGGAATTGCGGGCTTTTATCGATCCGAATGCCCGAGATCGCGCTCGGGGCTTACCAGGTCGCGGATTCGCTGTTTCAGCTCCTTGGCCTCGGGAAAACCGCCATCGCGCTGGCGCTCCCACACCAGGGTGTCGTTCAGCCAGATGGCGAACACCCCGCCGTCACCCGGTTGCAAGCTGACCCGCTGCAACTCATCGGGAAAGGTGCTCAAAAGCTCCTGGCCCAGCCAGGCGGCGCGCAGCATCCAGCGGCACAGGTTACAGTAGTGGATAATCACTTGGTTGTGCGCCGTGGGCGGCGCGCTAAAATCGTCAAAAGGCATAGTAGGTCTCACTCTGGGCGGCGCCCGGTACAGCTGTTAGCGCGTGTAATCTGACATAATGAGCAATAGTGCTAATATCGTTTCATTACTTTTAAAGCGGTTAGGATCATGCTGAAATTGCAGCGCGAGGACAAGCAGCAAAGCCCGATTGTCATCGTTGAAAAACTCTACACTCTGGGCAGTGCCGCGCAAAACGATATTGTTATCGACGCAGCGGACATTGACCCCCAGCACGCCAAGTTAGTTCACACTGACAGCCAGGTCACCCTAAAAGACAATGACAGCCAAGGCGGCTGCTTTGTCAATGGCCAGCGAGTAACACAAAAAGTGCTGCAGGCAGGCGATAAGCTGCGCCTGGGCAAAGCCGAGTTTAAGGTACTGCCGCTGTCGGCTACCGACACGCGCCTGCCAGCAGTTAACCCGGGCTGGCAACTGATTGCTGACGGCAGCTGGCTCACCGGTCAAATTTTTACCATCGAGCCAGACAAGCGCTATGTGATTGGCCGTGCCAGCGACTGCGACATCCCCATCAAAGGCTCGCACCTGTCGCGCCGCCACACCGAAGTAGCACTGTTGGGCGGATCGCTGCGTATCCGCGATTTAAACTCAACTAACGGCACCTTCGTGAATGAAAAGCCCATCAGCGACGATTTGGCTCACCACGGCGATCATCTGCGGGTGGATGTGTACAGCTTTCGCATCGTTAACCCGGAGCGGGAGATTGCCGCTGCCCGCTCGCGCCCTCAACTGCCGGAAAATAATAGCAAAGCGCCCCAAGCGACCAGCGGCCCCAAGCGCTGGAAGACCAAACCCACCAGCCCAGGCAACCGCACAGAGCCTACCTACCCAGCTCAAGGCTCGCGCGCCAACTGGATCTGGGGGGGCATAGTCACACTGTTACTGATTGCCCTGGCATGGGCGTTGTTGCCCTAGAGCCTAGTTAACACCACAGGCTTGCTATCGTGGCAGATGTCATTCTTATCTTTCGCGCCCAGAGCGCTTAGCGTGATCTGGGTATTTGCTGAATATCCGTGGTAAGAGTGTGTTAGAATCCGGCCGAAATTGACAACCACACCGGAAAATCTGCTATGAGCTTTGACAAGGTCCCCTCTGGCAAAAATCTGCCAGACGATATGAACGTCATTATCGAAATCCCGATGAACGGTGAGCCCATCAAATACGAAGTAGACAAAGACAGCGACTGCGTGTTTGTCGACCGTATTCTTGGCACCTCGATGCACTACCCCTGCAACTACGGCTATGTGCCGCACACCCTTTGCGGTGACGGCGACCCAGTTGACGTATTGGTACTGCTGAACCACGCCCTGATGCCCGGCTCTGTGATTCGCTGCCGCCCGATTGGCGTGTTGAAAATGACGGACGAATCCGGTGAAGATGCGAAGGTACTGGCGGTGCCAGTAGATAAGGTCACCCCCCTGTACAGCAAAGTTAAATCGGTAGACGACGTACCCGAGATCACCCTGAAAGGAATCGAGCACTTCTTCGAGCGCTACAAAGACCTCGAAGACGGCAAATGGGTTAAGGTAGACGGCTGGGAAGGCGTTGAAGCCGCCCGCGCCGAGATCAACGACTCGGTCGAACGCTACAACAAGGGTTAAGAAAAGGTTTAGGTAAACGCCTTAGCTTTAATCCGAAAACGGCGCCGCTGATGATCAGCGGCGCCGTTTTTGTTTCGGATAGCGCGACTTGATCAGTCCTGTAATCGCAAGCCACTGATATCCGGCTCCACAGGTTGCGGCCGCTCTTTCTTCTGGCCTAAATCGCTACCCACCGGCGCCAGCTCCACCGCTAGCTCGGCCACCGCAACTGGCTCAGCGCGTTTGCGCTCTTGTGGTTCAAGCAAATCCGCCCCCGGCTCCGACAGCCCCCAATCCTCTACATCCAACTCAGGTAAAGGCAAGCCCCCGCGCTCGTCTTCGCTTAGCAGCGCCTCACCAGCGGGTGCCAGGTCAAAATCCGGCGCCACGGCGGCAACGCCAGACCCCTGCCTCCGCTCGGTTTGATCAAGCAATAAGTCACCCACGGGGCGCAGACTAAAAGCGGCGACATTTACCTCTGCGACCACCTGGCGTTGGCGCTCGGTTGGCCGCAGCAGGCTGGAACCGACGGGAGCAAGCGATAAACCCCGCTGGGGCGCAGCGGCGGGTTTATCGCCTGAGGCCGTGGCGGATGAGGCAACAAGATTCACCTCGGCACCCGCCTTTTGCAACACAGCCTGGTATTTCAGGGCCGTGGCTTTATCCAGCTTGCGTTTTAAAGGTACTGGGCGCCCGGTAAAGAGCGCCTCGATTCGCTTGGCGTCGGCCTTAAACAACTGTTGCAAACGTTTTTTAACGTCTTCCAGATTGTGTCCCAACACAATATCGCCGCGAAACACTAAATCAAACAATGCATCATCTTCCATTACAGGCCCCCCAGACTCACTTTTACAAATATTAGCACGGCGTTAACTTCGAGCGTTCATCTGGCAACCGCGAAATAACTGACTCATGCCAAAAGACCAACCCCGCACCCTGTTTATGTGAAAAAACGATCTGGATAGGACAACCGAGCGGGCCCATACTCAATGGCCCAGGTAAGCAAAGCAATAAGGAAGCGAGGGTATTCATATGCGATATGCCGCCCAACAATGGCATCAAGACCCAGCCCGGCAAGAAATCAAAAACCGAGTCGAGAAAGATATTGCCGCCCTTAATCGGAAGATCGTTTTGCTGGAAAGCGAGCCCCGGCGCAACGACCAACTGCTCGCTGCCTATCGTTTAATGCTGCAGACGCGCACCGAAGTCCTGCAGTGCTTAAGCAACCGAGACAAACATCACTCAGTCATCAATTGAGTGATTCATATCTCGCGCGGGCGTACTTGACCTAGCCCGCCCCACCACCTTTGCCGGCACCCCAACGACGGTAGAGTGCGCCGGCACAGAGTCTAACACCACACTTCCGGCGCCTATTTTGGCGTAGTCACCGATAGTTATATTGCCCAGTATTTTTGCCCCGGCACTTATCAGCACCCCCCGACCCACTTTTGGGTGGCGATCCCCCTTGGTATTACCGCTGCCGCCCAGGCTTACCGCATGCAACATGGACACCTCATCCCCCACCACAGCCGTCTCTCCAATCACCACGCCTGTGGCATGGTCAATCATGATGCCACAGCCAATTTTCGCGGCTGGATGAATATCTACGCCAAAAGTTTGCGAGATACGATTTTGCAGGTACAGGGCGAGGCAACGTCTTTCTCGCTGCCAAAGCCAGTGCGCAAAGCGATAAGATTGCAGCGCCTGAAACCCCTTAAAGTAGAGCAGCGGCATCAAATACTGGTTACAGGCCGGGTCGCGCTCACAGTAAGCTTCTATATCGCGGCAAAGTGAAAGTTCGATAGATGGGTCGGCCTGCATAGCCTGAGAGAAAACTTCGCGCAGGGACATAGCCGGTAGCGCCTGCGAATCCAGCAGACTGGCTAGATGATAGCTGACCGTATCGGCCAAACTTTGATGATTTAAAATACTGGCATGATAAAAACTGGCCAACGCCGGTTCACGCTCGGCAAGCTCCTGCGCCTCCAGGCGAATGCCCTGCCAAATTAACTCCGGTTGTTGCGCTGGCTGAGACAAGTTGCCCCCTATCGGTGTCGGTGGGCGCTCATAATCTCATAATTTTTGCTGCAATTCATGCATGTGACCGATCAGGCTCGCACCCTCGACCAACAGCTGTTCGCGAGTCCGCTTATCCGTTTCTGCGGGACAATAACCGTACAGTTTCATACCCGCCAGGCGCGCAGCACGCGCGCCGCTGGGCGAGTCCTCCACCACAACACACTCCGACGGCGCAGCGCCCATGGTTTTGGCCGCCAGTAAAAACAAATCCGGCGCAGGCTTACCCTCGCTTACGTCCGTTGCGCTAAAACGGTTGGTGGGAAAAAACTCCGCCAGCCCCGACATGCCCAACGACAACTGCATTTTTTCGTGCTTACCGTTGGAAGCCACACAAAAAGGAATCTGCTTTTTCTGCAAGTGTTGCAACAATGCTTGCACCCCGGCGATGGGCTCGACGCCTTTTTCAAAAGCGCGCAGAGTTTCGACCTGCACCCGTGCCCAAAAGTCAGTGGCGAAATCTTCGCGCTCGGCTTCGGGCCAGCTGCAATAGGGCTCGTTATCGGCAATTAACGCCGCCACCTGCTGCGCACAAACAGCGATAGATTTGCCGCGAAACAGGGCAAAAACTTCGCTTACGCTGACGTTAACCCCTAGCGGGGCCAGGCAATCACACAACACCTGGGCGCCGATAGTTTCGGTATCCACCAACACACCGTCACAATCAAAAATAACCAACATAGGGGCATATCACCTTAGGATAGAATTCGCTGTCGAACGCGCTGTAAAAACACAGGCTCTAACACCAATAGCAAAACTATTATGACCGAGTGAACCGCGGCGATAAGGAGAAAAAAGTGTGGAATTGTAAAGTTGAATGTACCCAGAAAAACAATGGCCGACACTGATGCCGCCATCATAAACAGCGCATTAACAACATTATTGGCGCCGATGATTTGCGCCCTATATTCGCTGGCGGATTCGCGCTGCATGATCGCCTGCAGGGGCACAGAATAAAGCCCACCGGCCACGCCCAAAAACAAAACATCGATCAATATTCGCCAAAATTCGGGCTGGGTCAAAAGATAAGACAAAGCATACAAAGGCTCAGCTAGCGACTCGCGACCAGCTGCAAACGCCTGCCCGGCGAGCGCTAGGTCCACGCCAAACACCAACACCAGCAACCCACCCAAAGGCACGATAGCAGGCTCCACCTGTCCACGACTGATACGGTTGCATGCTAGCGCACCGCTGCAAACACCCAGTAAAAAAGTTACCAACAAAGCGGTCACCACACTACCCTCGCCGTGAATAAGCTCGCGACTGAAATTGGGTAACTGCGTTAGATAAACCGACCCCAAATACCAGTACCAGGAAAACGCCAAGACGCTGCTAAACACTAAACGATTGCGACGTAGATAAGAAAAGCTGCGCAGAATTTGGCGAAAAGGATTCAATACATACTCTGGCGCATTGGGCGCGGGTGGCGCCGGCGCAATGCGCCGACTCAGCAGCCATCCGGCCAGTGAGATAAGCAATCCGATAGTCGCTACCAGATAAGCCCCGAGGGAGAATTGCATGGCAAGAGTACCGACAATCAACCCACAAAATACCGCCAGCGAGGTACCAGTGTGCAGCACCCCATTGGCGCCGGTAAGCTCGGCGCTGTTAACCTGTTGGGGCAAGATGGCGTACTTAACCGGGCTGAAACAAGCCGATTGAATTCCCGTGCCCAGCACCACAAGAAGCAACAGCGCGGGACTTTGTAACCAGAAAGCGACAGCCCCGAGCGACATAATGCCTATTTCGGCGAGCTTGAGCACCCGAGCCATGGCGGCCTTATCCAGCCGGTCGGCAAACTGTCCCGCCACCGGTGCGAACAGCAAAAACGGGATAATCAGCGCCGCAGCCACCACATTATTGAGTACATCTACCCCTTGTCCCCACAGAGTGAGACCGCTGTAGGTGAACAGCATCATCAATGCGCTTTTGTATAAATTGTCGTTAAAAGCACCCCCAAACTGAGTCCAGAATAAAGGGTAAAAACGCGCGTCAATCAGCAACTGCCGCTGGCTTTTGGGTTTAATTTGATCCACTGCCAGGCTCCAGCTGCACATAGCGGCGATATATGTCATCCAGGTGGCGCATAACCACGGGCTTAAGCTCCAACTCGGCGCTTTGCAGGCAATCGCCCAGTAAATCCCGCGAGAGCACTTTTACATAGGCATCGGCAAGGGGCCGATAACTTAAATGCCAGGGTTCCGGGGCAATAGCCCCCAGGTCGCGCTCGTAGGGCCGATAAAAGTCGCTGCCCTGCAGATGGGAATCCAGCTCGCAATGCAAGTCACCGAAAACACCTCCGGGGACACATTCCGATAAGGTTAGCTGCACTCGATAATCAGCGGGCATGGCAGCGGGATCATAGACATCCATATCACTGCCCCAGTGATGCCGCGAGGCGCCGGGTAACGCGGAGAATCGCAAAATCGCATACAACTGCTCGCGCGGGCTCAGGCGCTGCATATCCAACACCTGCCCTCGGTCATCCAGCACCTCGCGCTCGCCGCGGGCCTTGGCATTAAAAATGGCCAGCTGACGATCAAAGCTGCGATACCCACTGGCAATCGCTAGCCGACACCCGGGGGCACTGCACTGCTGCGCCAGCGACTGCAGGGGCGCCGAGACCAGCGGATGAATTTTGCAGCTGCCCTGCACCGAGACAAGGTGCTCTTCATCCAGCCCCAGGGCCTGTCGCTCTGTCACCAAGATTTCACCAGACATGTGTTTTCATTCCCAAGAGTCGCGCGGATGTGCACTGGTGCAAACTTTAACACCCCGGCACAGCGAATCCTTGTTAAGTATTTGCAGTTGCAAGTTAAGACTGTAATATAACCCGAGGCTATAAATGGATGCTAATAACAGCATTGCGAAAATAACAAATCAGCTATAACAACAGGAGTCTTAGGTTATGGGGACCGAGCAAAGCGAATTGCTACAGTTAAAGAACCTGGGCATGGCTTCCGTCAATATTTTGCGCGCCATTGGGGTCAGCACATACAGTGACTTACAAGAGCTGGGCGCCGTGGGCGCTTACCTGCGCATTAAAGATCGCGACATCAACGTATCCAAGGTCATGCTTTACGCCCTGCAGGGTGCTCTAATGGACGTCCACTGGAATGATCTTGACCCACAGCTAAAGTCCGAGCTGGTAGCCGAAGCCGAGAAGTTGGCCACAGAAAACGCCTGACACCTGTAGTGCTTAAGTAACGCATTCGCTATAGTGAATCCCCCAAAGCACTACCACAAAAATTTTCAGAGATTCACAAGCATGCATTTAGCGGCGCATGAAACCGAGACCCTGGCAGAGCTGGGGCAAAAAATTACCACCATCGCACAAAGCCTTTACGATGGTTTAGTTCTGGAGGCGCCGGAAGTAACCCTGCAAGCCTGCGACGATATTTTCTCCAACGCGCCCAATTCCCGGCTCTACTTTGTGCAGTCTGGTCAGGTCTATTGCCGCTTTGCGGGCAAACCCACTTTAATGTTTAGCCGTGGCGATATTCTCGGCCTCACGCGAATGTTAAGTCTGCCAGGCGGCACCTACTACTGCGATGAGTCCGTAGTGCTGCAGCCCTGCGACCGCGACACACTGATCAATTACGTCTGCAGCGAGCAGAGCCTGCAAAAACTTTGGAGCTACTTTCTGGTAGCCCAACTTAGCTGGCTGCAACAGGCACTGGCGCAGGAAATTCGCAAAGAATTCCAACCCAGCGCTGGTTTTTTGCGCTACAGCGCCGGAGAGACCATTATCCGCCAGGGGGACGAGGCCGATTTGGTGTACAGCCTGATCGACGGCAGTGCCGACGCCGTCTGCGATGGCGTGACAGTAGGTGAAGTCCGCAGCGATGAAATCTTTGGCGCCCTGGCTGTATTTACCGGGCAAAAGCGCATTGCCAGCATTGTTGCCCGCACAGACTGCACCGTACTCACAGTTAAAAAAGACGAGTTTATCGAGCTGGTAGAGCACCAACCCCATATTTGTATTGGCCTGATTGAAGAGATGGCAGAAAAAATTAAACTCCTAAACAGCCAACTCGCTAGCTGTACCGCTTAATCCCCCTCGGCTCAATCTAGGGCCTGTTCACGCTAATTAAATGCGCCTGCTGGAAGCCAGTTTTGTTTCCAGCTAGGCGCCGTGAGCGAAGTTTGGTTATTCCAAATAAGCGATCGGCAACAACACTGGGGATAAAACTGGCTCCAGCCCTTCGGGTTGCGGCTAAAAATCCGCCACCCTGCGTCGCCTGCATGGACGCAGGTGAGGCGCGAGAGCAGGATGCGGTAAGCTTTGCTCGTCGTTCATTTGGAATAACCAAACCACTCTCCTCGCGCCTTGATTGACGAATTTTAAGTCACAACAGGCTGCATTTAATTAGCGTGAACAGGCCCTAGTGCACTCTTCCCGGCTTCCACCGGGAAAAGATACCGCTTTACTAAATATTTGCAACGCAATGGTTGACAACAGTAATGATAATAATTATCGTTACACCACTGGCTCGATTCGCTGCGGCGAGTTACCAGTGGTCGGTCAATTTTCCTGCAAGTCAATTGTCTGATCTTCTCCTCCGGTTTTGCCCCACAAGGGTAAAACCAAAGGCACCCAGGTGCCTTGGCTAATCACGGTTGCTTGGGCCGCCTGCGGGCGGCCATTTTTCTTTCTCCCGCTATTGAAAAATCTCCCACAGGTGGCATATATCTGTCGATATAACCGCATCCTCTGAGGAGTACTAAACCGTGTTGCGAATTGGCCTGTTTTTATTGACTAACCTGGGCGTTTTGGTTCTGGCAAGCGTTACCCTGAACCTGTTCGGGGTAAACCAGATTCTGAACGAGTCGGGCACAGGGTTGGATTTAACCAGCCTGCTTATTTTCTGCGCTGTATTCGGCTTTTCCGGCGCGTTTATCTCCCTGTTTCTGTCTAAATTTATCGCCAAGAAAACCACCGGTACCCAAATCATTACCAACCCTCGCACACCCGATGAGCGCTGGCTGGTAGAGACCGTAAAAGATTTGTCGCAAAAAGCGGGGATCGGGATGCCAGAGGTGGGTATCTTTCCCGCCAGCCAAGCCAATGCCTTTGCCACTGGCTGGAACAAAAATAACGCTTTGGTGGCGGTCAGCGCCGGCCTGCTGCAGCGCTTTGACCGCGAAGAGGCCCGCGCCGTTATGGCTCACGAGATTGGACATGTGGCCAACGGCGATATGGTGACCCTGACGCTGATTCAGGGTGTGGTAAATACTTTTGTGATGTTTTTGGCACGCATCATCGGCCACACCGTGGACAAGGTAGTGTTTAAAACCGAGCGCGGTGTGGGTATCGGTTACTACATTGTTACCATCGTGGCGGAGATTATCCTTGGTTTTCTCGCCACCATGATCGTGATGTCATTTTCTCGCTATCGCGAATACCGCGCCGATGCGGCGGGCGCCCATCTGGCCAGTCGCGAAGGTATGATTCGCGCGCTGCAGCGCCTGCAGGCTGAAACTCAGGCTGGCGCCCCCACCCCCATGCCCAAGAGCATGCAGGCTTTTGGTATTTCCAGCGGCTTTCAGCAATCTCTGGGCAAGCTGTTTGCCAGTCACCCGCCGCTGTCAGATCGAATCGACACTCTGCGCAAAGGACTATGACATTTAACAGCAAAAAACTCGTCGCCCTTGTGTTCTTGGTTGCGCTGCACGCCAGCCAGGCCTGGTCAGAAGCGCCCAAATTCTCCACCGACGACGAGCGCAACACCATTGAGATTTTCGACTATGCGAGCCCCTCGGTGGTGTACGTCAATCGCCTGCAGGTGGTGCGCGACCGGCGCTCTTTTGACTTGCTGTCCATTCCCAGTGGCGCCGGCACCGGATTTATCTGGAGCGAAGACGGCTACGTGGTCACTAACTACCATGTGGTCGAAGGCGCGCAGCAAGTGCAAATCACCCTCCCCGATCAGTCCAGCTGGCCCGCCGAAGTGGTGGGTCTGGCGCCAGACAAAGACCTCGCAGTGCTGAAAATCGAAGCCCCGAAAGAAAAACTGCACGCCCTGCCGCGCGGCGATTCGGACGAGCTGGCGGTGGGTCGCAAGGTACTGGCCATCGGCAACCCCTTCGGCCTTGATGCCACCCTCACCACTGGCGTAGTCAGTGCTCTGGGCCGCGAAATTGAAGCACCCAACCAGCGCAAAATTCGCAATGTGATTCAGACCGACGCCGCCATTAACCCAGGTAACTCCGGCGGCCCGCTGCTGAACTCCGCGGGCGAGCTGATTGGCGTAAACACTATGATTTACAGCCCCAGCGGAGCCAGTGCCGGCATTGGCTTTGCCATCCCGGTCAATATTGTCAAAGAAATCGTGCCGCAGCTGATTGAGTTTGGCCGCCTGATCCGCCCCGTCTTTGGGGTTGAGTTCGCCCCCGCCTACTGGGCCAGGCGCGCCGGCGTAGAAGGTGTGCCACTGCTTCATGTTGCACCCGGCTTGCCCGCCGCCAAAGCGGGTTTGATAGGCGCAAGACGCGGAGCTTGGGGCCGGGTCGAGCTGGGAGATATTATCATCGCCTTAAACGACACCCCCACGCGCAATCACGACGACTTTCTCACCCTGCTTGAGCAACACGAGCCGGGCGACACTCTGTCAGTGCAATTCGTGCGCAATGGCAAAATCCGTCAGGCCCAAGTCACCCTTGCCGAGCCGCGCTTGTGAACGCAAAGACATTTATCTGCAACAGCGCGGATCTGCCGGAGGGCAGCAGCAGGGGCTATCAAATAGAGCGCGACGGAGCCGACCTGGCGGTAATACTAATCCGCAAACGGGGCCAAGCTTACGCCTACCATAACCTTTGCCCTCATGTGGCCATTCCCCTGGAGTGGGTCGAACACGAGTTTCTCACCAGCGATGGCAGCTTAATTCAATGCGCCAACCACGGCGCACTGTTTGTAATTGAAAACGGCCAGTGCGTCAGCGGTCCTTGTGCCGGGCAAGCGCTGCGGGCATTGTCGATCTGCGAGGTGGACGGCGGGATTTACCTGCACCACTGATGTTATAAAAGCACCGGCAGGGCCCGCTGCAAGCGAATTTCGCTGTGCTCGGGCTCGATTGCTGCCCCATAGGCAAGCACCTCGACCCCTGCGGTAGCGGCTTCTCGTAAAGTCTTAGCGTACAGTGGATCAATATCGTCGGCGGGCGATACATGCTCGATACCCGAGTGCTGCACACAGAAAAGTAAAACAGCGCGCTGCCCCTCGCGGGCTACACTAATCAACTCACGCAAATGTTTGGTACCGCGACTGCTGACCGCATCGGGAAACAAGCCTTCGCCGGCCCGCTCCATTAAGGTGACGTTTTTCACTTCAACATAACAATCAGGCCCTGCCCCAGAGAGCAGAAAATCGATGCGCGAGTTTTCAGCACCATACTTCACCTCCGCCCGCAGCGACGGGTAACCGGCGAGAGACTCGATAATCCCCGCCTCTATGGCCTCGCGCACCAAGTGATTTGCTCGTCCGGTATTGATGCCGGCCAAATGCCCCTCCGGTGTGGTCGCCACCTCCCAGGTGTGAGGGTACTTGCGGGTTTTACTGTCGGAGCGGGAATACCAGCAGGGCGCGCCCTCGCTGATGCAGTTACGCATAGAGCCTGTATTGGGGCAATGAATAGTGATGTGTTCACCTTTAGCGGTAACCACATCAGCCAAAAAACGCTTGTAGCGCCGAATTAAAGTTCCCTGCTGCCACGGCTGCTCAGCCTTCATAGCCACCTCTTTGCGCAAAAGCCGGGCATTATAACCACCGGGCCGAATAACGGACACAAAAGTGCAAAAAATACTGGAACGGTGTCAGGGAATCTGGTAGCTTCGCTTTCCTTCCGCTTTTGCACCCCCGCTGGCGGTAAGGGAAGATTGGCGAAGCGTCGTGAAGACGCGACAGTAACCATAAGCTGACAGACGCGAGTCTGGCAGGTTCTTCAGGAGATGAGAGGCGTTACCCTATGCCCAACAGTTCAGCTCAAGCCGAAAGCTATACGCTGCGCACCTTTGCACCCTACAAAGAAAAGAAGGGTGAAGAGTACATGAATGAAAAACAGCTGGAGCACTTTCAACAGCTGTTACTGGCCTGGCGTAGAGAGTTGATGGAAGAAGTCGACCGCACCATGAGCCACATGAAAGATGAAGCGGCCAACTTTCCCGATCCGGCTGACCGCGCCAGCCAGGAAGAAGAGTTTAGCCTGGAGTTGCGCACCCGCGACCGCGAGCGCAAATTGATCAGAAAAATCGACAGCACCTTGGAGCTGATCGAAAACGAAGACTATGGTTTTTGCGACGCCTGTGGCGTAGAAATCGGTATTCGTCGTCTGGAAGCGCGCCCAACTGCCACCTTGTGTGTCGACTGCAAAACGCTGGACGAAATCAAAGAAAAGCAAATCGGCGGCTAAGCGCTGCCGACCAAGCGGCCGGGCTCGCCCGGCCCGTCTTGCCGTGCCACATATTGCCCCTTCTTATACGGGCCGCTTCGCGCCCTCCCCCTCCGGGCCACTGCACTTTGGCTCTCTGGTCGCCGCCCTGGCGAGCTATTTGGACGCGCGTCACAACTGCGGCCGCTGGCTGGTTCGTATCGACGATATTGACCCCCCGCGCGAGCAGGCCGGTGCCGCCGACCTCATTCTGCAAACACTGGAGGCTCACGGCCTTCACTGGGACGACACCGTACTTTGGCAAAGCCAGCGCCGCGAGGCCTATCGAGAACTGCTCGCCACGCTCGAGCAAAAGGACCTGATCTACCCCTGCGACTGTACCCGTCAGGATGTGAAAGCCATGGGCGGGATCTACAACGGCCACTGTCGGCACGCACGCCCCAGGCACGGCAACACCGCCTGGCGCCTCAAACTTTACGATCTACCCGGTGTGCTCGCCAAGCTGCCCGATACCCTGAGCTTTACCGACGCCCTGGCCGGTGTGCAGCAGCAAAATCTGGCCCGCGAAGTTGGCGATGCCGTAGTGGTGCGTAAAGATGGTTTATTCGGCTATCAATTGGCGGTTGTAGCCGACGATATCCACCAGGGCATCACCCATGTGGTACGCGGCAGCGACCTGCTGCCGGTAACGGCGCGCCAGATTCGTTTTTTTGAAATTCTGCAGCAGCGCACACCTATTTACGCCCACGTGCCCGTCGCCTGCGGCGCCGACGGACGTAAACTGAGCAAGCAAAACCAGGCAGCTGCCCTGGATAACCGCAATGCCTGCGCAAACCTCTGGCAGGCACTGGTGTTTCTGAGGCAAAATCCCCCCCGGGAACTGGCGCACAGCGATTGCGCCAGCCTGTTACACTGGGCCACCCAGCACTGGCGGCTTAATGCACTGGCCGGTGTTCCTTTAAGCACAAACATGGAAAACACATGAACAACCAGCGCCTGGTGATCTTGCTGCTGCTGATCGCCTATATCTTTTCACCGACGCTGTTCACCTGGATCGTCAACCCTGAGGGCGCCTGGTACCGGCCCTACATCATGTGGGTGCTGGTCATTGGTATTGCCTACGCTGTGCAGGCCCGTAAGAAGCCCTCATGACATTTGAACTCACTCACGTTGCCCTGATTGGTCTTGGCTACCTGCTGCTGATTTTTGGCATTGCCACCATTACCGAGCGCGACTGGCTGCCGCGACGCATCACCGAACACCCAGTTACCTATATTTTGTCGCTGGGCATTTTCGCCAGTGCCTGGGCTTTTTACGGCGTTATCGATCTGGCCTTTCAGTTTGGCTATGGCGCCCTGGCCTACTATTTGGGTACCGGTGCACTGTTTCTGTTTGCCCCTGTAGCCCTGGAGCCGATTACCGAACTGGCGCGGCGCCACCAGGTACACTCGCTGGCCGATCTGCTGGTGTTTCGCTACCACAGTCATGGTATAGGCGCGCTGACTACGCTGTGCATGCTGCTAGGTATTCTGCCTTTGATGGCCCTGCAGATTCAGGCCATTGCCGATACCATGCATATTCTTACCGTCAGCCGTGACCCGGCGATCCCACTGGTGGGTACCGGCTTAACCTTTAAAGACCTAATGGCGCTGACTTACTGCGGCATTCTGGCGCTGTTTACCATTTTGTTTGGCTCCAATCGCGAGCGCCACCGCGGCCTGATCACCGCCATGGCATTTGAATCGCTACTCAAGGTATTTGCGCTCTGCGCCATCGGTTTACTGGCCGTATATGGCGTATTCGACGGCTTTAGCGGCCTGGACCAGTGGCTTGAGCGCAACCCCGAAAACCTCGCCCTGTTGCACTCACCTATCCGCGATGGCGCCTCACACACGCTGCTGCTGGTGTTTGTCGCCACCGCCGTCACCATGCCTCATATTTTCCACATGGGCGTGGCGGAAAACCCTATTCTACGTAACACTCGTACCGTCACCTGGGCATTTCCGCTGTTTTTACTGTTTCTGGCTCTGCCCATATTCCCCATCTTGTGGGCGGGCTTCGAACTCTCGGTACCTCTACCGGCGCAGTACTTCACCCTTGGTGTACCCATTCTGGCGGAGTCTCCGAGCCTGACAATTCTCGCATTTATCGGCGGCTTATCGGCTTCTACCGGCGCCATGGTGGTGATCTCTCTGGCGCTCTCGACCATGGTAATGAACCACTGGCTGCTGCCGTTTTTACGCCTGCGTCGGCGCCAAGATATCTATTCGCAGCTGGTGTGGCTGCGCCGTGCGGTCATAGCCGCACTGTTTTTAGGCGGTTACTTTTTTTATTGGATGCTCGACAACCGCCAGAGCCTGTTCCACCTGGCGCTGGTTGCCTTTATTGAAACCCTGCAGTTTGTGCCGGGCATTTTCGCCATCGTTTTCTGGACCCGCGGCAACCGCCGCGGCGTTATTGCCGGGCTGACCGTCGGCACGCTGGTGTGGATGGTGGGGCTGCTGATTCCGATGCTCACAGGCTTAGAGCAATTGCGTGTACCCTTCGGTGACGGCTCACTGAGTGTTGGCATCAGCCACTGGAGCGAGATTACCGTTATTTCTCTAGGCCTCAACACCCTGATCTTTATCGGCGTATCGCTGCTGACCCGGCAAACCGAAGAAGAGGCTTACAGCGCTGAGCTTTGCGCCGCCGATGAATTGTCGCACCCGGTGCGCCAGGCGCTGGACGTTCACTCGGCCGCCGAATTTAAAACCCGTCTGGCCAAACCTTTAGGCAAAGTTACCGCCAGCCGCGAAGTGGACCTCGCTTTGCGCCAGCTGGGTCTGGGGATATCCGAACGCCGCCCCTACGCCCTGCGCCGCCTGCGCGATCAGCTGGAGGCTAACTTGTCCGGGTTGATGGGTATTCACGTGGCGGGCGAAATTATGGACAACCACCTGCCCTATAAACTAGCTGAAGCGCGCGACACGGTGGACATCAACCTGATTGAAAACCGTTTATCGCAATACCGCAGCCACCTTACCGGCCTGTCCGCCGAACTCAATAACCTGCGCTTGTACCATCGCAAAACACTACAAGAGCTCCCTATGGCGGTTTGCTCACTGGGCCGCGATAAAGAAATTCTGATGTGGAACCGCGCCATGGCCAAGCTCACCGGCATTGAGGCGGACGATGTTCTCGGCTCTCATCTGGATGATCTGGTGCAGCCCTGGTGCGACCTGCTGGTTAACTTTTCCGGCGGCGAAGACGCTCATTTGTACCGCCATGAGATCACCCTCAACAAACGGCCGCACTGGATCAGCCTGCATAAAGCGGCCATTGAAGGACCCGCCACCAGCCGCCGCGGTAGCACCGCCGGCCAGGATGATCAGGTGATTTTGCTTGAGGATGTCACCGAAACCCAGCTGCTGGAGCAAGAGCTGATTCACTCCGAACGTCTCGCCTCGGTGGGCCGCCTGGCGGCGGGAGTAGCCCATGAAATTGGCAACCCGATTACCGGTATTGCCTGCCTGTGCCAAAACTTGCGCTACGAATCAGAGAACCCCGAGGTGCTGGAAACGGCCGACCAAATCCTCAGCCAGACAGATCGCGTAACCCGTATCGTACAGTCACTGGTGAGCTACTCGCACAGCGGGCGCAATAAAAAGAGCGCCTTTGAGGCGGTGCGACTGCGCGAGTGCGCCGAAGAGGCCATTGCCCTGCTATCGCTGCAAAAAGACAAAAACCCGGTGATTTTCAGCAATGATATCGCCGCCAACGCGATTGTCGCTGGCGATCTGCAGCAGATGATTCAGGTGTTCATTAACCTGTTAGCCAATGCCAGGGATGCCAGCGAGCCGGAAGGTCGTGTTATGCTAGAGAGCTTTGAAGATGAGGACAACATCACCCTCACCGTCACCGATGAAGGGGAAGGCATAGACCCCGAGCATTTAGACCAGATTCTCGAGCCGTTTTTTACCACCAAAGATCCTGGCGAAGGCACTGGTCTCGGGCTTGCCATGGTGTACAGCATTATCGACGATCACGGCGGCAGTCTGGACATTCTCAGTCCCGCCAACCCGTCGACTAAGCGCGGAGCGCAAATCGTTATCAAATTGCCGCGTCACTTGGACTCTGTGTTAACGCACACCGCTCCCGACGCCCCAGAGAAGGCCGATTGACGAGTTATGACGAAAATTCTGGTTGTTGAAGACGAAGCCATTATCCGTACTGCCCTGCGCAAACTGTTAGAGCGCAACAAATACGAAGTCAGCGAAGCCCCATCGGTGCGCGAAGCCACCTCTAAGTTTAACCTGACCGATTATCAACTGATTATCAGCGACTTGCGCCTACCGGGCGCGCCGGGCACCGACCTGATCAAGCTCGCCGGCGATGTCCCCGTGCTGATCATGACCAGCTACGCCAGCTTGCGTTCGGCGGTGGATTCTATGCGTATGGGCGCGGTGGACTATATCGCCAAGCCCTTCGACCACGATGAAATGGTCAGTGCGGTAAAGCGTGTTATCGGCAAAGCGTCGATGAAAGCAAAAACCCAGAGTAACCCCAGCGATAGCAAAGTGACCGGCATGATCGGCTCATCCGATGTGATGCAAAAACTCTACTCGCGTATCGCTAAGGTCGCCCCGACCGATGCCACTGTATTGGTGCACGGCGAAACCGGCACCGGTAAAGAGCTGGTGGCCCGCTCGCTGCACGAGCAGAGCCGGCGCCACAAAGAACTGATGATTTCGGTCAACTGCGCCGCCATCCCCGAAACCTTGATTGAATCGGAGCTGTTTGGTCACGAGAAAGGCGCTTTTACCGGCGCCGCGAGCACTCGCGAAGGGCTGGTGGCCGCTGCCGATGGCGGCACCCTGTTTCTGGACGAAATCGGCGAGCTGCCTCTGGAAGCCCAGGCGCGCCTGCTGCGGGTACTGCAGGAGGGCGAAGTGCGCCCCCTGGGTTCGGTTGAATCGCGCAAAGTCGATGTGCGCCTGGTCGCCGCCACACACCGGGATCTACGCGCCCTGGCCCGCGATGGCAAGTTCCGCGAGGACCTCTACTTTCGTATCAATGTGGTTCAACTCGAACTGCCACCGTTGCGCGAGCGCGGTAAAGACATCCTCAACTTGGCGGAAAGCCTGCTTAGCCGCTATTGCCAGCAGTTCAACAAACCTAATTTAAAACTCTCACCTGAAGCTATTCAGGCGATTACCACTTACACCTGGCCAGGCAATGTGCGCGAGCTGGAAAACGCCATGCAGCGAGCGGTTATCCTCTGTGAAGACGAACGCGAAATCAGCCACGACCTGTTGGCCATCGACCTAGACCTGGTGCTGCTAGACGATCATGTGGACGACAATCCCTACGCCCAGGCTGCTCGTGAATCGGTCAACAATCAACCGCGACACATCGATCCTTCTGAGGATTTATCGCTGGAAGACTACTTTCAGCGTTTTGTTCTGGAGCACCAGGACACCATGAGCGAAACCGAACTGGCAAAAAAACTGGGGGTTAGTCGCAAGTGCCTTTGGGAACGGCGCCAGCGTTTCGGCATCCCGCGCCGCAAATCCACCAGCAAGTAACACCCTACCCCACCTATCTACTCACCCGGCGTGACTCGATAGCCACGCCGGGTGAGTACCAAATCTCAGCCCAGCGACAACTCCATCACAATTTTTGTCTATTTTTTCAGCGAAAAGAATTTAAGGCGCCAAAGCGTTACTCGCGCGCACAAATACGTTACCCAGGCAAACTGTTACCGCGCCCCACCCGACGTAACAAAAACCGTAAAAGTCTGTAACCCTCGGAAATAACGAAAAAGAATATACCTCTAGGCGAAAAACTTAACCCATTGTTTTTATTGAATTTTTACGTTTTGGCACGGGCAGTGCTTTATAGGGCGTACATAACAACAACAAACAATAAGAAAGACGAACAAAATAACAACAACAAACAATAAGAAACTGAAACTTTCTAATAATAACAACAAACAATTAAAAGACGCATAAGTTCAATAATAAGAACAACAAATAATAAAAAACGAAAACTGGATAAAAACAACAACAAACAATAAGAAACTGAAACAGAAGAATAACAACAAACAATAAGAACGACGTCTTAACAATAAAAACAAGACGATAATAAAAACAAAGCGGAATGACTGACTAGGCACCGGAAAGGATTACACGTAATTTGGATTGGGCAAGGACGCAGTGCCCGTCGACAACAAGGGCATTATTTGTGCCGCCCACTCCTGCGGGAAAGCTTCGGCTTTCCCGTTTTGCTTTGAGGAGCGAAAACTTCCTTACAGATCCGCAATAACGCGAATTTACCGCAACTTTCACGCCAGTAAGCAGCATGCTAAACTCTGCACTCACTTTATCCACGCACCCAGCGCGATCACTTAAGTTGCAGAATTTTCTATGCTAAAACGGCTGTTCAAACTGATCTCCCCTAAGGGTTCCAACTCCAATAGTAAACAACAGCCGATTATCATTCCTCGCGATCAGCACAATGTGTCGCGCAAGCTGATCAGTCACGCCGCCATCAAAGTCATGAAACAGCTAAACCAGCACGGCTACGAGGCCTATCTGGTAGGCGGCGGAGTGCGGGATTTACTGCTAGGCGGCCACCCCAAAGACTTTGACGTTGCCACCAACGCCAAGCCAGAGCAGGTCAAGAGCCTGTTTCGCGGCGCTCGTATTGTCGGGCGTCGATTTAAGATTGTGCATGTGCGCTTTGGCCGGGAAATCATCGAAGTAACCACCTTTCGGGGCCATCACGAAGCCGCGCGCAACGAACACGGCATGGTGCTGCGCGACAATGTCTACGGCAGCGTGCACTCCGACGCAGTGCGTCGCGATTTTACCGTCAATGCACTCTACTATTCGCTCGACGGTTTTGCCGTGCACGACTATACCGGCGGCATTCACGATCTGGAAAAACGCACCCTACGCATCATTGGCGACGCCACTACCCGCTACCAAGAAGACCCTGTACGCATGCTGCGCGCGGTGCGCTTTGCCGCTAAATTAGGCTTCACTATAGCGCCGGACACCGAGCAACCTATTCGGCCGCTGGCCGACCTGCTGGGCAATATTCCACCGGCGCGTTTATTTGAGGAAGTACTCAAGCTGTTTCTGGCCGGCTCCGCCACAGCAACCTTTCATCTGCTGCGCGAATACAACTTATTCGGGCAGCTGTTTCCCGGTACAGAAGCACAGCTTGCTACCGGTGACCCGGTTGCCATGACGCTGGTAGAACAGTGCATGTGCAACACCGACAAACGTATTCGCGCCGGAAAATCCGTTACCCCCGCGTTTATTTACGCCGCCCTACTGTGGCCGGTGCAGCAGGCCAAGTTAAAAGAACTACAGGGTTCTATGCCCAAGGGCCAGGCCTTTGCCGAAGCGGCCAGCCAGGCCGTGGGCCAGCAGTTGGCGCGTACCTCTATCCCTAAGCGCTTCTTGATTCCCATGCGCGAAATCTGGGACATGCAGCATCGCCTGACCCTCCGCGGCGGCGGTCGCGCCTTTACGCTTGTGGAACACCCGCGCTTTCGCGCGGCCTACGACTTTACGCTGCTGCGCGAAGACGCCGGTGAAAAGCTGGGCGGTCTGGGTCACTGGTGGACTCAGTTTCAGGCGGCAGATGAGGCCGAACGCCAAAACATGGTTGCAGCCATCAAGCCCGCCGGGGGCGGAGGCCGTCGCCGGCGTGGCGGGCGCAAGAAAAGCGGCCCCAAGCAGGGGTGAGCGTGGCTGGCGGAGTATTTTGCTACCTGGGTCTGGGCAGCAATATGGACAACCCGCAGCAACATGTGCGGCAAGCTATATCCGAACTGGACAACCTGCCCCACTCGCAGTTGATTAATGTCTCCCCGCTTTATTGCTCCAAGCCTGTGGGCCCACAGGACCAGGATGACTTTATCAATGCGGTCGCCTGCCTGCAGACCAAGCTGGAACCAGCGCCGCTACTGGATGCCCTGCAGGCTCTGGAGCAGCAGCACCAGCGGGTGCGCGAACGCCACTGGGGGCCGCGCACCCTAGACCTGGACATTCTGCTGTACGGCGATCGACAAATACACACCGAACGGCTCAGCGTACCCCATCCTTTTTTGACCGAACGCGCTTTTGTGCTCGTGCCCTTGGCGGATATCGCGCCCGGCTTAACACTCCCGGATGGAACCAACCTTGATGTCCTGGCCGCTAATTGTGACCGCAATGGTCTGGCGGTTATACCCAGCCGCTTATAGAATGGGCGCCGGAAACCAGCAGCCGAAGGAGCCGCAGCGTGGCCGAACTGTTTGAAAAACTACCGCTGGATCTCAGCAGTATCGAAATTCCCCGCTATATCGCCGTGGAAGGCCCCATCGGCGTGGGTAAAACCACCTTAAGCCGCAACCTGGCTAGCTTGTTTAACTACGACTTGCTACTGGAGCAACCTCAGGAGAACCCTTTTCTCGAGCGGTTCTACCAGGATCCTAAATCTGTTGCCCTGCAGACCCAGCTTTTCTTTTTGTTCCAGCGCGCCGGGCAAATCCAGCAGTTACGTCAAGACGATCTGTTCCGGCAGGCCCGCGTCGCGGATTTTATGATCGAAAAGGACCAGCTGTTCGCCCAGGTAACCCTGGATGATGACGAGCTGGCAATTTACCAGCAGGTATATGACAAGCTGACCCTGGATGCGCCGCGCCCGGACCTGGTTATTTATCTACAGGCGCCGCAGGATGTGTTACAGGCTAGAGTCAAACAGCGCGGCGTAGGCTACGAGCAATCCATCAGCGATGAATACTTACAGGTGCTTAACGAAGCCTACACAGAATTCTTTCATTATTACGATGCGGCGCCTCTGCTGATTGTTAATGCGCAGGATTTAAACCTGGCCGACAATCGCGATCACTTCCAGCAGTTGGTGGAATATATCGTCACCATTAAAAGCGGCCGCCATTACTACAACCCTACCCCCGTGCTGTAACACCAGCGGAGTCTGACCATGCCCTATGTACAAGCCGATAACTCCGGCGGACTGGAAAAGAAAATCACCGTTCATACCCTGCAGCAAATGCGCGGCCGGGAAAAGTTCGTGATGGTGTCACTTTACGATGCGCCCATGGCCGCCATGGCGCAAAAGTGCTCGGTAGAGGCCGTGCTGATTGGCGATTCGCTGGGCATGACCGTACTCGGCTATGACAGTGTAATACCCGTCACCATGGAGCAGATGATCTACCACGTGGAAGCCGTAGCAAGGGGCAACAACAAATCGCTAATTATCGGCGACTTGCCGTTTATGACCTACGCCACCCCCGAGCAGGCCCTGAGCAACGCCACCAGAATCATGCAGGCCGGTGCCCACATGGTAAAAATTGAGGGCGGCGCCTGGCTTGCCGACACTGTACGCATGCTCTCAGACCGAGGCATTCCGGTGTGTGCGCACATCGGCCTGACGCCGCAGTCGGTGCACAAGTTCGGCGGCTTTCGCGTCCAGGGCCGTGATCAGGAGCGCGCCGATACCTTGCTCAGCGATGCCAAGTGCCTAAACCGAGCCGGTGCCGACCTACTACTGATTGAGTGTGTCCCGGCCTGGCTAGGAACGGCCATCACCCAGGCCTCTGATATTCCGGTGGTGGGTATCGGAGCGGGCAGCGATACCGACGCCCAGGTGCTAGTCATCAACGATATTCTCGGGCTGACGCCGCAGCCGCCCAAGTTTTCGAAAAACTTTCTCGAAGAAACCGGCAATATACCTGGAGCCATGCAAAAATACCGCGACGACGTCAAAGCCGGCGTATTTCCCAGCGAGGTCCACACATTCTCCTGAGCCAGGCACCTTATTTTGCGGCAGGCCGCGCCAGTTTAACCAGCTGCCGCACCTGGGGCGCCTTGGGATAGGCTTTTACCGTAAATGCGGCCAGCGCACGGGCTTTATCCGGTTTTTGCAAAGGGCCGGCGAGGGCCTGAGCCAGGCGTGCATACACCTCTGCCACTGCATCATCGGGGGGGACACGCTTATGCAAGTTGGCCATTACTCTGACCATGGCTTCGTAACGCCCGGCCTTATCCATCGCCCGCGCCAGATCACGTGCGGTAGCCAGGTGCGAGACCCGGTACTCGGAACATTTCGCCAGCGCCTGCTCCACCAGTGCCACCGCCTCTTTGTTCTGGTTAGCCTGCAATAGCAAGGCGGCGAGGTAATCCGTATGTTTGGCCAAGGCCTCGGTATCATCGAGGTTAAGCAATATTCGCTGATAGTGTCGGTGCAACGACAAATCGTCACGATATACATCCAACAGCTCCCGCAGCACCTGCCGCGCACGGCCGTAATCGCCAGATTTCTCCAACACAGTCACTGCCCCCAAACCCCGGGCACGCACAAACTCACCCTCCTCCATATGGGGCTGATCCGTACCCACCGCCATGCCCAGCTCATCGCGATACTGAAACAGGGCGTAGCCCATCAGCGCGTGCACCACCATCGCAAAATAACTGCCCACGCCAACGGCCGCAGGCAGGAGCCAGCTTTCGGCAATCTGTGGATACAGATAGTAGCCCACCGCCGAAGGCCCAAGGCTCACAATGGCCGTTAGCACCCAAAGCGCCACGTAGGGCCCCAAACCCATATTGAGCATCAGCCCCAATAGATTGAGCGGGTTGACCGCGTGCAGTAAATTTTTCTCACTGGCGAGCAGAATCGTGCTTGCCGGGTAAGCCGCAGCCACAAATACAGCCACCGCCAAAGAGGCATAGACATGCACAAACGCCGCGCCCACTATCGCAGCGGCAAAAATGATGTATACCAGCAGCGCTTGCAGAAACAGCCAGTGGGGGTCGGGCCTAACAAATACCAGCAAACCCGGCGGCCAACGCCTGCCCGCGCCCCGTTCGGTCACCACGGCAAATAAATACTTAACCGAGATCACTCCATAAACGAAGGCAAACACCAGAGCTGGCACACCACCCCCCAGCAGGTAGACACCGACCACGCCCAAAGCCAATACCGCCAAGGCATAAGGGTGTAAAGGGTAAATCAGTAAATAGGGCAAAACCTGCCAAAAAGGCAGCTGCAGGCTCGGATCATTACTGGGGGTTAGCGGTGCATGGCACAACACACAGGAAGGTCCCGCCCTGCCCCACATGGGGTTATAGCCGTCTGGGATACAGATATCGCTGTAGTGGGTATCGCAGTGGGAGCAGTACCAGGCGGACTTGGCACCTTTGACAAAATTGCAGGATTTTCGCGCCATAATCCGTTACACGCCGAATGTGAAAACTGGTCGGAGCGAGAGGATTCGAACCTCCGACCCCCTCGTCCCGAACGAGGTGCGCTACCAGGCTGCGCTACGCTCCGACAGAAAGACGACTTTACGCCGTCAGGGCGCGCGATTATAACCCACTGATTTTTTTGTTGTAAATGCAGGCCCCTAGAGCCAATACAAAAAAACCGACGCCTTGGGGGAAGCGTCGGTAAAGAAGACCATTCTAGGAGTAACTAAAAGGAAAGATCCTATCGACCCTCAGGGCCATCCGGAGAAGGAATCGGGAAATTCGCTCTCCGGTAAATTAAGTATTAACCAAGCTGGTCAAACTTCCACCTCAGCGCCGCGTTCATTTAAACCGATTAGAGATAGCGCGGCGCGCGCGAATACCTATTTGATATATCGGCGCCACCCTAATCGCCGGATCCGATCAGGCCAATAACAAAACCTTATAAAAATCCTGCCTGACCAGAATAGTTGTCTTGTTACCAAAGTTCGTACCAATTTAGCTAACGTCAGTAGCTCTACGGAACAAAACAACAAAAAATGCGCCACAAGGTTATAAAAACTGCGTATTCATTCCAAAAATCAACACTTTGGCTTTACAAAAATTAAACGAAAGGCTATTTTGCCTTACCAATCAGGCTTTACCAAATAATAAACAGCCTGATGGAAAACCAAGTAGTACCTCAAACGTGCGCAGTACGCACAAGTTAACGCCAGATGTTCTTGGCTGCATTACAGCGGATTAAAAAAGGACGTAATGCATACCGGATGGGCTTTAACTCTCTCCGCTAGAAAGTGATAGATGCGATTGGCCGGTATACCAATACCAGTTGGTAGCCGATTGCGACATCAACCCACATAACTCTAAAACGGTAATGTCCAATGAAAGTTTCTATGCGTAACATGCTTACACCCAGTGCTCTGGCGTTAGCAGTCGCTGCAACCAGCGCTCCAGCGCTCGCGGTAGACGGCTTTGCCACTCTTAACGGCGGCACCACCGGTGGCGCCGGTGGCGATATTGTCTATGCCACCACAGGTACCGAGATTCACGCGGCTTTGTGTAACCGCGCCTCAAGCGATACCCCTATTATTATTCACGTAGAGGGCACCATTAACCACGGCAATACCAGCAAAGTCTCGGGCGACAGCTGTAACACCGCGGACGATAAAATCGAGATCAAAGAAGTCAGTAATATCTCGATCATCGGCGTGGGTTCTGGCGCTCTGTTCGATGAGCTTGGTATCCACCTGCGCAGCGCTTCCAACATCATTTTGCAGAACCTGCACGTGCGCAATGTGAAAAAATCCGGCTCGCCTACCTCTAACGGTGGTGACGCCATCGGTATGGAAAGCGACGTATATAACGTTTGGGCCGACCACCTGACCCTGGAGGCTCAGGGCGGTGAAAGCGCAGGTTACGATGCTCTGTTTGATATGAAAGCCGACTCCAAGTATGTGACGCTTTCGTACAGTATTCTGCGCAACTCCGGCCGCGGCGGTTTAGTCGGCTCGAGCGACGGCGACACCAACAACGGCCCGGTGACCTTCCACCATAACCTGTACGAAAATATTGATTCGCGTACCCCCCTGCTGCGCGGCGCCACAGCGCACGCCTACAACAACTACTACGTGGGCCTGCAGAAATCGGGAATGAACCCTCGTATCGGCGGCGAAATCAAAGCCGAGCACAACTACTTCCAAGACTCCAAAAACCCTCTGGGTACCTTTTACACCAACGACATGGGCTACTGGGAAGTCAACGGTAATATCTGGGATAACATCACCTGGACCGCGGAAGGTGACGACAACCATCCGGCGGGCCCCAATCCGGTATCAACCACTAGTATCAGCATTCCCTACAGCTATACGCTGGACGACGCCACCTGTGTACCGCAGATTATTCAAGCCACTGCCGGTGCACACACAGGCCTTGCCGTTTCCAACGGTAGCTGCGAGATCAGCAGCAGTAGCTCAAGCAGTTCAAGCGCCCCCAGTTCAAGCAGCTCCAGCTCGTCGGAGCAAAGCTCTTCCAGCTCTAGCTCTACCGACCCTGTTGATCCCGGCACCAACTTATCCATTGGCGCGGGTTCAGACGGTTCCAGCAAAGGCGAAGGCAGCTACGGGAATGTTCGCGATGGCGACCTGTCCAGCTACTGGCAGCCGGAAAGCACCTCGGGCGAGCGCATCTCGGTAAAATGGGACAGCCCCACTAGCTTTAACACCGTGGTGATTCGCGAGCTGAACAATGCCACTAATGCTTGGCAGCTGGTGAACGATGACAACGGCGACGTTCTGGCCTCGGGCACAAGCCTGGGCGGTGAAGCCGTCATTACCTTTGCCGACACTACCGCCAGCAAAGTAAACCTTTACATCGACGGCGCCAGCAGCGCACCGCAGATCGCCGAGTTTGAAGTCTATAACGCCGACGGCCCGATCAGCTCTTCGTCAAGCTCCAGCGAAGTCAGCTCATCTTCAAGCAGTTCGGTATCGTCGACTCCAGTGGTGGACACACTCACCATTGAAGAGAGCGCAGGCTTCTGTAACGTTGAAGGCACTATCGACAGCAACCACGCGGGCTTTGCCGGCAGTGGGTTTGCCAACACCGAAAACGTATCAGGCGCAGGTATCGACTGGTCGGTTGAAGTTCCCACAGCGGGCACCTATGAGCTGAACTGGCGCTACGCCAACGGCAGTGACAACCGCCCTGGCGAGGTTTTGGTTAACGGCCAGACCCAAGCCAGCATCGATATGCCAGCCACCAACGCCTGGGATGATTTCACCGGCAGCGGCACCGTAGCGGTGTATCTGGACGCGGGATACAACGAGCTACGTCTGCAGGCAAGCGGCGGGTCAGGTCTGGCCAATATCGACAGCCTGAGTGTTAGCGGCAATAACCCCCAGGCAGGTAACTGCGCAGGCGGCAGCAGCTCAAGCTCCAGCAGCGAAGCCAGCTCATCAGAAACCAGCAGCTCTTCGGAGTCCAGCGCCTCAAGCGAGCCGGTAGAACTGGGAGACAACAAAGCCTCCGATGCCGACGGCAGCAGTAAAGGCGACGGCTCAAGCTATGGCAATGTAGTCGATGGCGACAGCAGCTCCTACTGGCAGCCTGCGTCCAACAGCAACGAGACCATCTCGGTAAAAGGTATTTCCGGCAGCTTTAACACTGTGGTAGTGCGTGAGCTAAACAATGCCACCACCAGCTGGTCGCTGGTTAATCACGACAACGGCCAAGTGCTTGCCACCGGCAGCAGCCTGGGCAGCGAAGCGGTGATTACCGGTTTTGGCGACGTCTCGGCCAGCAAAGTCAGCCTGGAAATTCACTCTGCCACTACCGCACCGCAAATTGGTGAGATTGAGGTGTACCAAGCCAGCGGCAACTACGATGGCTCTAGCAGTTCGTCTGAGTCCAGTTCATCCAGCGAGCAAAGCTCTAGCAGCTCGTCTGTGGTGTCCAGCTCTTCTTCATCGTCGAGCTCCTCGGACGTGCCACCGCCGGAAACTGAGTTGTCCGATGACTGTGTTGCCATTGCCACCGATCCCAACGTTAACTGGCGCTCCACCTCACTGCAAAGTGACCAGGAGATTGTCGAGTGTCTGTCTAACTCGCTGGGTCGCGCAGTCGGTTACGGTGAAAACGCCCTGGGCGGTTACGATCCTAACGGCAACAGCCAGCTAACGGTAATCACCAAAAACGATCCCCAGGGTCGCAGTGTTGAACAGCAATTGCTGGATGCCGTTACCGGCGACGATCACAACTGGATTGTGTTCGATAAGTACGACTTCGCCAACGAAACGGAAATTTCCATGCACCGCAATCACTGCTCAAACCCCGATGTACTGAGCGCGATTGATGGCACCGAGGCCCAGTGTATCGACTACCGTCAGTGGTGTGATGACAAAGGCGTATCCGATGCGAACTGTGCGGTTGAGTTCTACAACAATCGCCTGAACGATAAAGACCTGCCGATCCGCAACACCAAAATCGGTTCTCACAAGACTCTGGACGGCCGTCTGAGCAATGGTTACTTCCGCTTTAACGGTTTTGCCATTGGTAGCGACAGCTCGGGTCAACCGGTGCAAACCGCCGAGAGCGTGATTCTGACTCACCTGGACTTCCGCGGTGCGGGCCACACTGAAGACCATGGTCTGGACCCCGACATGATCCGCAACACGGGTGCATCGCACGACATCTGGATTCACAAAAACACCTTCGACACCACCGGTGACGCTGCGTTTGATGTGAAAGTGGGCGCCTATGACATCACCATCTCGTTCAACAAGCTGATCAACGTCAAGCGCGCCGCGCTGCATGGCTCCAGTGACAGCCGCGAAATTAACGCGCAAATCACCACCACCATGCACCACAACGCGTTTATCACCACCGATGATCACTATGACGATCTGGGTAACACATTGCGCCGCGTTCCGCTGATCCGTCGCGGTACCTCGCACATGTTTGAAAACTTCTTTATGAACTACCGCAAAGACATTTTAAGTGTACGTGTCGGCGCCACCGTTCTGTGGGAGGACAACATGGTGTTAATGAACCGCATTCACCAGGAAAAAGACGATGTGTACCGCGCTCTGGAAGAACGCGTTGAAGAACTGGCCCGCGATGTAGACGGCGGTAACTTCCGCAGCGAAAACACCCGCGTATGGTTCTCGGATGCGAACTGTAACCTGGACCCATCACTGGAGTTCCTGATCACAGACTCTTCCGGTAGTGTGCCCGACCTTGCGCAGAACTATTCGCAAGCATCGCGCGATACCATCAGCGCTAACTACTTGGGCTCCGGCCAAGAGCTGGCCGACTATGTAACCGCTACTGCGGGCAAAGATGGCCGCGCGCCGTTTAACTCGCCGCTCGGTTACGACCCTCTGTACGTGCTGGGCTTGGGTAAGGTCGCCTGCCAATAACCTAGCATCATTGTTCCTCGACCTACTTAGCCGGCCCATTTGGGCCGGCTTTTTTATATCGAGCCACTAAAGCTCTATATCCACCCACACCAAGCGGTGATCGGAGCTGGCCGCTCGGCTTTTAACCAGCGCTGCACCGGGGTCGCTTTGCGCCGGCCAGTACACACCTGCTCCCGTCACGGTTAAATCGCTCGAAGGCAACACATAATCGGCGCGCATCCCCCACTGCGCCGTGTGATAAGCGCTGTTAGGGTTACTCTCGCGAGCCTCAGCACCGCCACGGCTGGCAGGCTTAGGATCGGTCACTCGCGGATGTTGCAATAGGCGTGTAATGGCCTCCCGACGGCCATCACCTTCAACGCTGGAGCTGTTCAAATCCCCTACCAAAACAAAGCTCTGCTGCTCGCTCAAGCCGCCGTATTCGCCCTTATCGTCATAAAGGTAATTGGCAGAATTAGAAATGTAATCGACCCATAAACGAACTTCATCGTGGTTGCGCTTGCCATTGCGATCCTCAGGGCCATCGAACACCGGTGGTGTGGGGTGGCTGGCCAGAACATGCACAGTTTTACCATTTATCTGTACGGGTACATCCCAGTGACTTTTTGAAGACAAGCGCAATTTATTCCAGGCCTTTGATGAATAGTAGGCCGCTCCATCAGCTTGCAAAGGCTGCAACGCACCTGGCATGTCCCGCCATTTAAACGTTTGGAAGGTGCGCACGGAATCAGTATCAATGGGGTAGCGGCTGAGCAACAGCATGCCGTATTGGCCGGGGTAATAGCCAAAACCATAGGTATCGGCGGGGGCGGATATCTCACCATCGCCATTGAGATCGTAAGGGAAGACTACACCGGTGTTCACCGCCGCTGAATAAACATAAGGGTAATCGATCGCGCGCTGCGCGCCCTGTGGCTGAGCGAAATAGTGGCGCTGCAATAAAGCCGCCGCCTGCTTATATTCTGCACTGTAGTCGAATTCGTTAAGCAGAATGATGTCTGGCCGCACTGTTTGCAGAATTTCGGCTATGGCTTTTATTTGCCGGTTATCGCCTTGCTCCAGCTCGCGCTGCAATACACTCGCCGAGGTAGAATCCGGCTTAGTATCGCGGGGCAAATAATTAGTAGCATCCATACTCACATTAAAAGTGGCGATGCGCATGGTCCCGGCCTCGGTTATTTCACTCGTTTGGTTTTGGCAAGCCGCCAATAGACATACTCCGACAAAAATTCCCGCCCATACTCGCTTGTGCATGCCAATCAGCTCCGCAAAAGTAAAACCTGGCAGTTTAACGCGAGAAAATGACGGCCTTGTGAACTTGGCGTAAAGATACTCCTGTCATATTACTGTCAGCAAGTCGTCACTAATCGGTCACTTAACTTTCGCATATTTGCGTTAGTGTCCTCGGGCCTAATGACAAACACTTCTAATAATAATTCCAAAGAATTCCAGACGCAGCCGCCGTCACATCGTATTGCGCGATGGGCTTAACTGCGCGCCTTTTTTGTGGTTTGTGATTTGGCCAAAGACCATGGAGCAATCAAACGGGAAACTATGCCATGAAAACAATATTTACCAAGCACACATTAACGCTTGCTGTCGCAGCCGCACTGGGGGGCTCACTGCCTGCCGTTGCCCAGCAAACCAGCTCATCCATTCAAGGTATTGTCCTTGATGCCAGTGGCGCACCTATCGATGACGCCAACGTTGTTATTATTCACGAACCCTCCAACAGCCGCAGCGAAGTGATGGCGGGCGACTCGGGTCGCTTTAGCGCGCGCGGCTTGCGTGTGGGCGGCCCCTACACCGTCGAAGTTACCTCTGAAGACGGTAGCCGCACCGTACAAGACTTATATCTGACCTTGGGTGATGCCTATCAGCTGGAAGTTATTGTCGGCGAAATGCAAACCGAAGAAATTCTGGTATTGGGCAATCTGCAAGAGCAAAACTACGCCGTAGTGGGCCCTAACGCCGAGTTCAGCCTGCATGACCTGGAAACCGCCCCGGCGATTAACCGCGACTTGAAAGACGTGGTTCGCATCGACCCTCGTATTTATATCGACGAAGCGTTTGGAGATTCGATTCAGTGCGCCGGCGCCAACCCACGCTTTAACAGCTTAACCGTTGACGGCGTGCGCCTGAACGACAACTTTGGTTTGAACAGCAACGGCTACCCCACCGAGCGTATGCCTTTCTCTTACGACGCTATCGAGCAAGTCGCGGTAGAGCTGGCGCCATTTGATGTACAGTACGGCGGCTTTAGCGCCTGTAACATTAATGCGGTGACCAAATCCGGTGATAACGAATTCCACGGTTCTTTCTTCTACGATTACACCGACGATTCAATGCAGGGCGACTCTCTTGAAGGCGACAATATTGATATCGCCCCCTTCGACGAGCAGCGCTACGGTTTCACATTTAGCGGCCCCATCGTGCAAGACAAGCTGTACTTCTTCACCGCCTATGAAAAACTCGAAGGCGTAGAGACTTTTGATCGCGGTACTGCCGATGCCAATGTTGCCACTCCTGTAGAAGGGGTTTCCGCCGCGCAACTGGCAGAAATTGATCGTATCGCCCGCGAAGTTTACGACTATGATCCGGGCAGCCTGCCCTCTAGCTTGCCGGTAGAAGATGAAAAACTGCTGGTAAAAGTGGATTGGAACATCACTCACAACCAACGCGCCTCTTTCACCTACAACTACAACGATGGTTTCTCCATTGCTGAGTCAGATGGCGACTCTAACGAGCTAGAGTTCTCCAACCACTACTACGAGCGCGGCGCGGAGCTGAACGCCTATGTTGCGCAACTGTTCTCTGACTGGACCGACGCTTTCTCTACCGAAGTGAAAATCGGCTATCAGGAGCTGGACAACCGTCAACTGTCACTGGGCGGCACTGAATTCGGTGAAGTACAAATCCGCACGCAAAATGACCATGACAACGACGGCAGTCCTTCCAGCGCTACCGTTTACTTGGGCTCGGATGACTCGCGTCACGCCAACAAACTGACCTACGAAAACCTGAACCTGAAGTTCGCCGGTACCTACCGTTTGGATCATCAGACCTTCACCTTCGGTTACGAGCGTGAAAGCTTTGATGTATTCAACATGTTTATTCAGGAGTCCGAAGGCGAGTACCGCTTCAGCTCTATTGAAGACTTTGCCGCCGGCACCCCCAACACCATTATTTACGAAAACGCCGCTGGCACGAACGTAAAAGCCGACGCCGCCGCTTCGTTTGAGTACGCCATTAACACTCTATACCTGCAGGACGAAATTTTCCTCCAAGGTGGTGACTTGCAAATCGTGGCCGGCTTGCGCTACGACTGGTACGAAAGTGATGACGAGCCCGCGCAAAATTACGACATTCTGGCGAGCTACAACATCGACAACCGTCAAAACCTGGATGGCCTGGATTTGATCCAGCCGCGCTTAGGTTTTAACTGGAATTTGACCGACGCTTTTGAAATTCACGGTGGTGTAGGCCTGTACTCGGGCGGCAACCCCAACGTCTGGGTTTCCAACAACTACTCCAACGATGGCGTCACCCAAATTGAAGTTCAGGACACCAGCGGCACCTCGCTGTTCGATATGGACTTTAATGGTGAAGGTCGCCCCATTTACGACATTCCACAAGATTTGTACGACGCGGTCGCCAATAATGAAGGGTCGAACGGCGGCGTAAACCTGCTGGATCCGGATTTTGAAATTCCATCCTCTTGGAAGTACGCCCTGGGTACCAGCTACGCGTTTGATAACGACTTAGTGCTGTCGGCCGATGTGCTGTACAGCCAGTTTGAAGATGCCGCGATTATCTCAGATATCTCGCGCGTACAAACCGGCACCGCTATCGATGGTCGCCCGATTTACGGCAGCATTGACGGTCGCAGTCAGGACTTTATGCTAACCAACGTTAAAGACTCCTACGACGCACTAACCCTGTCTATGGGTGTGAGCAAGTACTGGGACTTTGGTTTGGAAGCAGCATTTGGCTACGCCTACTCCGACGCCGAAGATGTTAACCCCATGACCAGCTCGGTGGCTTACTCCAACTACACCAACCTGGCCACGGCCGACCCGGAAAACCCCGGTGCCGCCACCTCTAACTACAATATTCCGCATCGCTTTACCCTGAAACTGGCCTACGAGCACGCCTTCTTCGGCGACTACAACACCCGCTTCACGCTGTTTGGCAGCGCCAACGAAGGTCGTCCCTACAGCTATACCTTTAACGAAGGCTTTGCGTTCGGCGATTCTACCGGCTGGGTATCGCGTCACCTGCTGTATGTCCCCACGGGTGTAGATGATCCGAATGTTGTCTTTGGCGATAACTTTGACGTTGATGCCTTTTACGACTGGGTCGATGCCGAAGGTCTTGATCGCGGTGAAATCATGGAGCGCAACGAACTCAACAGCGACTGGTGGGTGAAGTTCGATTTGAAGATCGAGCAGCAACTGCCGGGCATTATGGACGGTCACAAATCATCGCTGTACATGGTGTTTGAGAACATCGGCAACATGCTCAACGACGATTGGGGCGTACAGTACGAAACCAGCTTCCCGCGTTCGCAATCGGCTGTGGATATGAGTGTGGATGACCAGGGCCGTTACGTCTTTAACGAGTTCCAGGACCCCACCGGCCAAACTCGTGAGGGCAGCCCCTCACTGTGGCAGCTGCGTGTAGGTTTGCGTTACGAGTTTTAATAATCGCCAAATGTTTGGCTCGTCAGACGTCTGAGGTCGGACGTCTGACGCAAAAGACTCAAAAGCTAGAAAGTTGCCCGCCCCATAAGAGTGCTATCACTCTTATGGGGCGGGCTTTTATTTGCATCAGACCTCAGTCGTCAGACATCAGACTTTCTACCCCGCCACATTAGGTACAACGCCGGTAATACTAAAAGCGTTAACACCAAAGTCGAAATCGCTCCACCAATCATGGGCGCGGCAATGCGCTGCATAATCTCGGAGCCTGCTCCACCTGTTTGCATAATTGGCAGCAAGCCTGCGAACAGTGTGCACGCGGTCATCACAATAGGCCTTAAACGTCTTCCGGCACTGTCGTGTACTGCATCGCGCAGTTGCGCTTTGTTAGGTTTGGGCGTTTGCCTCAACAGCTGTTGCCAGCCTTGCTCTAAATACACCAGCATTAATACACCAATTTCTACCGCCACCCCGGCCAGCGCGATAAAGCCCATCGCCACCGCGACAGACCAATTAAAGTCCAGTGCCAGCATCAGCCAGACCCCGCCCAGCAAACCAAACGGCAAGCTCGCGAGAATAAATAGCACCGGTATAAAGCGGCGAAAGTTAAGATAAAGCAACAGCACAATAATCATCAGCGTGAGCGGCACCACCACAGTTAAGCGCTCGGCAGCGCGCTGCATATACTCATACTGCCCGCCCCAACTCATGGAGTACCCAGGCGGCAAGCTTAGCTGCTCATCCAGCACGGCTTTCGCACGGCTGACATAGCCGCCCAAATCGGCGCTTTGGGTATCCACAAATACCCAACCATTTAAGCGGGCATTTTCACTTTTGATCATGGGCGGGCCGTCTTCGATACGGACGTCCGCCACATCGGCAAGCGCAATGGTCGCCCCATTGGCCGCCACCAGAGGCAGGCGCGCAATGGCCTCAACCGAATCGCGATAGCGCTCGGGAAACCTCAAACTGATCGGATAGCGAGCCTCGCCCTGCACGGTTTCGGTAATTTGCGCACCGCCAATGGCGGTGCTTACCACCTGCTGCACATCGGCAATATTCAAACCGAAACGCGCCGCCTGGCTGCGGTTGATATCCACGGTAATATAGCGGCCCCCAGCCACTCGTTCGGCATAAACCGAGGCGGTGCCGGCTAGCGGTTTAAGCAAAGTTTCAACCTGCTCACCCAGCTGGTTGATAACACTTAAATCCGGCCCGGCAATTTTAATTCCCACGGGAGTTTTAATACCCGTGGACAGCATATCGATACGCGTTTTAATCGGCATTACCCAGGCGTTGGTTAAACCCGGAAACTGTATGCGCTGATTCAACTCGCGTTTAATGTCCTCCATTGTAATGCCTGCTCGCCACTCGCTTTGCGGTTTAAACTGAATCACCGTTTCTATCATGGTTAGCGGCGCGGGGTCGGTAGCGGTATCGGCGCGCCCAACTTTACCGAATACGGTCTCTACCTCGGGGATGGTTTTGATCAGTTTATCTGTCTGCTGCAACACCCGGCGCGCCTCGCCCACGGATAACCCCGCATAGGTGGTGGGCATGTACATTAAATCGCCTTCATCCAAAGGCGGCATAAATTCGCTGCCGATAAATTTGGCCGGGTACAAACCCAGCAACATCGAGGCCGCTGCGAGCAACACGGTAGTTTTTGGAAAGCGCAATACCAAGCCAAGCACGGGCCGATACCCACTCATCAACATTCGGTTAAGCGGGTTTTTTTCGTCGCTGATAATTTTTCCGCGCACAAAATACCCAAGTAAAACCGGCACCAGAGTAATCGCAAGGCCAGCGGCGGCCGCCATGGCATAGGTTTTGGTAAACGCCAGCGGACTGAATAACTTGCCCTCTTGGGCCTCGAGCGCAAACACCGGTAAAAAGCTCACGGTAATAATCAGCAGGGAAAAAAACAGCGCCGGCCCTACTTCACTCGCCGCACGCGCCACCAACTGCCAGCGTTTTTCCCCCTTTGGGTTTTGCCCCGCTAAATGCCGATGCAGGTTTTCAATCATCACCACAGCGCCATCGACCATCGCCCCAATCGCTATAGCCACCCCGCCCAATGACATAATGTTGGCGTTAATACCCTGGGCATGCATAACAATAAACGCCGCGAGCAGCCCCAACGGCAAGCTGACCAGCACCACCAATGCCGAGCGCAAATGAAACAGAAACAGCGCGCACACTAAGACCACTACCAGAAACTCTTCACCCAGTTTTTGGTACAGGTTATTGACGGCACGGTAGATAAGCGCCGAGCGGTCGTAGGTGGTGACCACCCCGACACCCGGCGGCAGGCTGACGGATAGTTCATCTAAACGCGTTTTTACCCGCTCGATAACCCGCGCGGCATTTTCACCACTGCGCATAACCACAATACCGCCCACCACTTCGCCCTCGCCGTTAAGCTCGGCAATACCGCGGCGCGGGCTCGGCATCAATTTCACCTCAGCCACATCGGCGAGCGTGAGCGCTGTGCCCGTATCGCTCACCCCTAGCGGCACCTCGCGCAAGTCTTGCAAAGACTGCACGTAACCTGTGGTGCGCACCATATACTCGGCCTCGGCCATTTCCACCACCGAAGCGCCGGTCTCGCCATTGGCACGGGCAATAGCGGTGTGCACCTGCGCCAGGGGAACACCATAGACACGCAAGCGCTGCGGGCTGACTTCTACCTGGTATTGCCGCTCCATCCCGCCAATAGTTGCCACCTCGCTGACACCGCTAACCGCTTGCAACTCGTATTTTAAAAACCAGTTTTGCAACCGGGTTAAGGCCTCCAAATCGTTGGCGCCGGTGCGATCAACCAGCGCGTAGTTAAAAACCCAACCCACCCCGGTGGCATCCGGGCCCAATTCGATTTCGGCCGAATCCGGCAGGCGACTACTCACTTGGTTCAGGTATTCCAGCACTCTTGAGCGCGCCCAATACAAGTCTGTGCCTTCATCAAACAGCACGTACACATAGGAATCGCCAAAGAAAGAAAACCCGCGCACGGTTTTCGCCGCAGGCACCGCCAGCATGGCGGTGGTGATTGGATAGGTGATTTGATCCTGCACAACTTGCGGGGCCTGGCCTGGATAGCGGGTTTTCACAATGACCTGCACATCGGATAAATCCGGTATCGCATCGACAGGTGTGTGTTTTAAGGAATAAAGCCCACCGCCCAGCAGCAAAACGCTGAGCAACAACACTAACACTCGGTTATTGATCGACCAGAGAATCACAGCGTTAATCATGATCGTGCCCCCCGGGTTGGTTAGCACCGGATGAGTGAACGGCATGATTGTGAGCCGACGATTTCTGCTCGCCAGAGTGGTTCATCTCACTGTGATTCATTCCGCTATGGTTGATGTGGTGATGACCCATGTCGTGATGATCCATTTCGCTGTGGTTCTGGTGCTGACTGGAAGGCTGCGCTTCCCCCGCATCTAAACGGTCAAGTTCAGCGGCAACATTGGATTCAGAATCAATTAAAAATTGCGCTCGCGTAACAACGCGATCCCCCTCGCTTAACCCTTCGAGAATTTGGGTAAACCCCTGAGCACTGGCACCGGTTGTCACCGCCTGCGAGCGAAACACGCCATGGCGCAGTTCGCGCACCACTCTGACGCCCGCGCCGGTGCGAATAACAGCGCTGTCGGGCACCAGGTTCTCTGCGACAAACGGCTGGGCTTGAATGCGAACGTCCATCAGCATATTGGGCTTTAGGCGTTCATCTTTATTGCCGACCACGATGCGAGCACGGGTGGTGCGGTTGGCCGGGTTTAGCACCGGGTACACATAGTCCACCTGGCCCTGCCAGGTTGCGCCCGGGTGGGCGCGAGTACTCAAGGTTACCGCTTGCCCCTCAGCCAGCAGGCCGGCCTGTCTTTCGAACACCTCGGCAATAACCCACACCTGTTCCAAAGGACCAATAGAGAGTGCATTTTCCTGCAGGGTCACGTAACTGCCATTGGCCACACTTAGGCTGGCCACTACCCCCGACTTTTGCGCGTAATAGGAAATTTCAGATTTAATCTGGCGGGATTTCTCAATCGCCGCAATCTCTGCTTCGGGCACTCCCTGGGCGCGCAGTTTCTCGCGCGATGCTTTGACCAGGCGCGGGTTATCCCCTGCCAGGGCCTGCAAAAACTCCTGCTGAGTATTGCGAATATCCGGCGAGTAAAAGTCGAATAGCTTTTGCCCTTTACGCACCGGATCACCCAGCGAGTTTACCGTAAGCCCAGACACCCAGCCGGTTGCACGCAAATGCAAGTGCACCAGTGCCTGCTCATCGAAACTGACAAAACCCACTGTGTCCAACGCCGGTGTAAGCGCCCGGCGCTCTACAACGTAGGTGCTTACCCCCAACTGCTGCACCACGTTAGGAGCTACAGTGACTTCGCCCGCCTGTGTTTGCTCGCTATCGGCATAGACGGGCACCAGGTCCATCCCCATGGGAGACTTTCCGGGCCCGTCGCGGCGGTAGCTGGAATCCATTGGCGCAACCCAGTACAAGGGCTGCTTCGCAGTCGTTTCAACCTGCTTTGCTGCAGCCGAATGTTCGGGCTGCGCGAATAAAAGCCATCCGCTGAGCAAACCCAAAACCGTTGCCAGCGCAACGGCAATTAATGTTTTCATGATATTGATACCTGTGCACAAAAATTTTTACCCGTTTAACGGGCGCAACTGTCTTGTGTCAGGCAAAAATGGGCGGGCGATACAGGCGAGAAATGGGATTGGGCAATGATTGCGGCAGCAGAAAACTGACCGCTGTAGCTTGCTGATAAACAACAGAGAAAGCTTCACCGGGTAACGCGGCAGCGGCGTTACACACGCCCGGGCAACAGCAGTTTTCGGTGCAGTGAGTATCAGCCTTCTTCGTGTTGGCAGCTGCCATGTCCATCTGACCATGGCAGTCTTGCATTGTCATAGCAGGCATAGGCGCAGAGGATTGAGATATTTCGGACGCAGGCACAGGCGCCGCAAAGCTAACCAGCCCCTGCGCCACCAATACCAGAATAATTAAAACCCGAAAAATCATTTTTTAACTTCTGCGTTCTGCGTTCTGCGTTCTGCGTTCTGCGTTCGGCGTTCGGCGTTCGGCGTTCGGCGTTCGGCGTTCGGCGTTCGGCGTTCGGCGTTCGGCGTTCGGCGTTCGGCGTTCGGCGTTCGGCGTTCGGCGTTCGGCGTTCGGCGTTCGGCGTTCGGCGTTCGGCGTTCGGCGTTCGGCGTTCGGCGTTCGGCGTTCGGCGTTCGGCGTTCGGCGTTCTGCGTTCTGCGTTCTGCGTTCTGCGTTCTGCGTTCTGCGTTCTGCGTTCTGCGTTCTGCGTTCTGCGTTCTGCGTTCTGCGTTCTGCGTTCTGCGTTCTGCGTTCTGCGTTCTGCGTTCTGCGTTTCAGTGTAAACCTAGTCTTGCTCAGGCTTTACAAACTTTAGCGTCATGCGGTCGCTTTCACCAATCCCCATATACTTATCGCGGTTTTTATCCCCACCGCGCAGCGAAGGTGGCAAGGTCCACACTCCGTGCTGGTATTTGGCTTTGTCTTTCGGGTTGGCGTTTACCTCGCTCTCTGCCGCGAGCACAAAACCGGCCTTTTCGGCGGCGCTGATAACGGTACTCTGTTTAATGTAGCCACTGGTGTCTTGCTCTTCATCGTCGCGATTTTCGGGCAACCGATGGTCTACTAGACCCAAAATACCGCCGGGCTTAAGGGCACGGTAGAAGGCCGAGAAAGCCGACAGCAGCTTTTCCTCACCGCCACCGCGCATATACCAGTTGTGAGCATTGCGGAAGGTCAGCACCATATCGGCACTGCCAGCCGGGGCTATGTCGTACTCATCTGGCGGATTAAAAACCGATACCTTGGTGGCATCGTAAAGCTCGGGGTTAGCGGCCAGTTTCTCGCCATAATTGTCCCGCGAGCGTTTAAAGTATTCCACCTCACTGTCGGGATTAAAGTGGGCGGCGTAAAAAACGCCCTCATCGCGTAAATAAGGGGCCAGAATTTCGGTATACCAACCACCGCCCGGCCAAATTTCCACCACGGTCATATCCGGCTCAATACCAAAAAACGCCAGGGTTTCACCCGGGTGGCGGTATTCGTCGCGGGCACTGCTTTCGGCGCGGTGCTCACCGGCCAGCACTTCCTGCAAAGCTTCGTCGTCGGCGGCCGCCCAACTGCTGGCAGTCACGGTTAACACGGCCAAAGCCGTTTTGATCCCAGTTGCTATACCCATGATGACTCCTTTAAATCAATCGTGCCGATAACCTACCACACAGTCCGCAGGCGGCGAAGATGTTTTGGGTGAATAATGGTTAAATTTTCGCCTGTGTAGACGCAAAATTCCAAGTCCATATGTGGGGGCAAATAGCCAGATTAAAACTGAAGCCACAATAACTTTACTCCGGTGCCCGCGACCGACTTGAGAAAGTCACAAACTAAGCGCCATAATCTAAGGAGCCTCTGATTAAGTCCTCAGCGACCTCTGGCTTACAGAGCTCTTCGAGATCAAGGCGGCGAACCGATGGCGTGCCGAGGCCCGGTGAGGAGAGCCAACACAGAGATCGAAAAGCTCTGTAAGCCCCGAAGGGTGCGGCCAAAACGTCCATCCGCTGTGTTGCACTTCTTGCCAAGGACTATGGCCATTGCCTGCGAAGCGCGCCTTGCGGAGTGAACGTTTTGACTCGCACAGAGACCACTGGGGACTTAATCAGAGGCTCCCTAACTTTTGAGAAGGAGACTCCCATGATCAAGACACGCTATGCACTGGCCCTGAGCGCCATTCTGGTTTCACCTTTCAGCCAGGCCGACGACATTACCGACGCCGTAGATGAAGCCATGAGCGCTTATAAAGAGGGCGAACTATCAGAGGCCGTGAGCCAACTCGACTACGCCGCCGGCCTGATTCGCCAGCAAAAAGCCGAAGCCATCAAAGCCGTCTTCCCCAAACCACTCAGCGGCTGGCAAGCGAGTGAAATAGACAGCGAAGCTGCAGGCGGCATGATGATGGGCGGCGGCATTAGCGCCGAGCGCGAGTACAGCAAAGGCGACGCCTACATCACTATCGACCTGGTCACCGACTCACCCATGCTGCAAAGCATGATGGGCATGCTCAACAACCCCTCGCTCATCACCATGAACGGCGGCAAGCTGATCAAAATCCAGGGGCACAAAGCCATCCTTAACGACCAGGAGGAAGACCCAGAGATCATCCTGATTGTCGACTCCAACGCCATGTTTACACTGCATGCCAGCGGCGCCAGCGTGGATGAGCTGAAAGCCTATGGGGAAGCGCTGAATTTGGAAGCTCTTTGATCGTATAAGATCAAAGAGCCGTCGGATGTCTGAAGTCGGACGTCCGACGCTTTTTGCATCAGACTTCAGACATCTAACGTCAGACCATTTTCACCCCTTGTATCCAACCCGCCCCGGCCCTACAATAGCCGGCCGTGTGGAACTTGGCTGTCACAGCCTTGTCACACAAACGAGTTTCGCGGCTACCGCCGCACCCGGTTACGGGGGCGATTTGGATTCGACGCCGGTGACAAAACTCAAGGTGCATGTCGTGATGGTAGCGAATCACGTAAATCCCAAGCTGCATTTTATTAGTTGCCAACGACGACAACTACGGTGCCCAATTAGCTGCGTAAGCAGTTGATGAAGCACTTCTAGCGGTACGCCGCTAGCGGTCTGTAACAAGGTGCCAGTACCGCGTTGCAGACTGTCAGATAGAACTGGATAGCTTTACTGTTCGGATCGTGGCAGTACTGCGAAACCTAAAGCGAACTCGCTCACTGCACCCTGCCCGTTGGGTCGCGGATGAGTTAAATTAATTAACGGAACCTAAGCATGTAGATCCGCGAGCGGAGTGCCGGCGGACGGGGGTTCAACTCCCCCCGCCTCCACCAATAAACAACCCTCAGATCGAGAGATCTGGGGGTTTTTTATTGGTCGCGGGGAAGGTAAACGCACCCCCGTAGGGGGTTCACAAAATGGCAGGATAGCCATTTTGCACAGCCGGACAGGCTGCCCGAAGGGTAACGCACATGGATGTGCGTTATGAGCTCCCCCCGCCTCCACCAAACAAACAAGGTCACCCAACTGGGTGGCCTTTTTTGTTTGTGGTGCGAGTAAAGAGTGTCCCCCGAAGAGTGTTTGACGTGCATGGAAGCACTAAGACCCAAAACACTCGCACGCTCGCGGAGCCAGCTTTGTCGCGGGCGCAGGGTGAGGCAAGTGTTTAATATGCGCCGCATTTTGCGCCGCCGAACGACCACTAGCTACGCTAGCGGGCCGACCCCGAAGGGCGCAGGAGCGACCACAAAATGCCGGACAGAGATTTGCTCCTGCAATATCTGCATTTCCACGGGTATTCACCACATCCATGTGGTTCAGCCTTCGGCCAGCTAAAGCTGCACTCATCCGCTCCGGACGGATTAGTCCCTGGTGGTCAAACATTTTGTACCGCGAACACGCCCGAAGGGTTGGGGCCAAGGACAAGGTGAATGCCGCGCCGCGGCAGAGAGGGCAGCCTAGGCTGAGCACCCAAGTACACCCCCCGCCTCCCGGCTTGTCTACTATCGGCATGATTAATCCAACCTGTGCCATCCTTATTGTTGCCATAGTCCCAAAATGGGACTAAACTCATATTATGAGAATAATCGCCCTCTCCACACTAAGGGCATTTTGGGAAGACTACCCAGAGTGCATGGATGCCAAAGAGCCAACGCTTGCCTGGTACCGGCATACGCTAGCGGCTGACTGGAGTAGCCCGGCAGATCTGAAGCAAGAATTTGGTAATGCCAGCATCCTCAAAGATGGACGCGTAGTATTCAATATTGCCGGAAACAAGTATCGACTGGTCGCCTGGATCAATTATGCCTACCGAGTCGTATATATTCGATTTATCGGCACCCATGAGCAGTATGACAAAATTGACGTACAAACGATCTAACCGCCCTAAACGGTAGAAACAAAGGTAATCACGATGGACATCAAACCAATTAAAACTGATGCCGACTACCATGCGGCGTTGAAAGAGATTGAAAGTCTGATGATGGCAGACCAAGACACGCCAGAAGGTGAAAAACTGGATGTACTGGTGACGCTTGTTGAGGCCTATGAAGCCAGGCACTTTCCTATGGAATTGCCCGACCCTGTGGAGGCAATTAAATTTGAAATGGAGCGCAAAGGGCTAACTGTGAAAGATCTCGAGCCCATGATTGGTAAGAGCAATCGCGTTTACGAAATTCTCAATCATAAGCGCTCCCTCACACTAAAAATGATATGGAAATTGCATGAAGGATTGGGCATTCCGGCAGAATCTTTGATTAAGCCACCGCAGGCACGAGCGTCTTAGTTGATACGAATCGAACCGGAACGTACCTAGACATGAATTCGCTCGCGTTCAACATAAGGCCGCAGTTCTGCACGCAATGCCTTTTGCGTGACCAAATCTACTGAACAACCAAATAAATCCTCTA